>CAZYXP010000054.1:0-19211 GCA_964651325.1 uncultured Phycisphaeraceae bacterium | reverse complement strand
GCGCAGCCGTTGAAGCGTTCGGAGTGGTTCGATCAGGTGATAGATCAGACTGAGGCAGAACACGTAATCAAACGGGGGCTGGGAGATGGGCTTCTCAACGGCGTCAAGCCGCATTTCGACCTGATCGAATCCAAAGGCTTGCTGAACGTATTGCGCATGATCGAAATTGTACCGGTTGCGCTCGATGCCGAGCACGCGGGTTGCGCCTTGCGCGGCCGCCCAGAAGGCAAACCGACCATCCGCACAACCCAGATCGAGCACGCTCGCGCCGGCCAGCGAGCCGCCAAGCCGTCGGCCGATTCGAAGTTGGGTTTGATCGCACGCTTCATCGACGCGACACAGGGCGGGCGCCAGCTCGTAGTCCTCGGGGAACCGCGTGCTGAGCCCATCTCCAAGATCGACGCGATGGTACCAGAGCCGCCGTTGCTTCACACCTGATAGTGCGTCGAGGTGGCGGGGTTTCGTAGTGGCTGTTTGCATGAGTTCGTTGTCCGCAGCGTTGCATGAAGAACAGGTAGATGGCGTGTTGTCCGCGCCATGACTATAAGAGAATGGCTGTGGTTTCATCGGTTCGGCCGCTTCCTGACGGGCGCGGTTCGGATCAGGAAACGCCTTCCCAGCGTTGATTCACTACATTAGTTATCGGAACGCGGGTGAATTGTCTTGAATCACGCCGCTTCCCGGCGGTTGTCGCGCTCACGGGAATACTTGGGGTACGCAGGGTGGAGTCGCCCGCGCTTAGGACATGAAGCCGCGCCGAGCGAGCTCATTTTTGGCCGAGCGTCGGATGGCGGAGCAGTTCACGGTCTTTTGAATGGGTGCCTCGGAAGCGGCACCCTCCGTGTCGTCGGCGACTACGAAGGGGTGAAGATCTTGAAGCACCGTCAGTTTGCGCAAGTGATCGAGGGAAATCTTACTCGGACAGGCATCCAATATCTGTTCGAGGGCGGCTGCGGTTTCCTGGGGCGCCATGACATCGGCCGCCAGACGCAACAGAGGCTCCACGGCGGGCGCTCCAAACTGCCGGACTTGCTCCCATTGGCCATGAACGATCGCACAGATGGCCTTTTCTACCTGGCTGACCGGTTCCCATCCCAATCGTTCCAGCGTCCAGACGGCCGACTGACGCACCGCAAAGTCCTGATCTCTGAGCATCGTGCGCAACGGATCCACGGCCCGTGCGTCGCCGGACTCGGCCAGCGCCATGGTCACAATTTCTCGGATGGGCAGGCTCTCGTTGGAACGAGACAGGACCGTGACCAGCGCCTCGCGGCCGCGGGGACCAAGCGCGATCAACGCGCGGGCAGCCTCCAAACCGACGGCGTGAAACTTCAACACATCGACGAGCGGCTTGATGGCTTCGGAGCCTGCCGTCTTGACCACAAACCAATCGCCACGAGCGATGGCGTACCAAATCCGCTCGCTCTTCTTCTCCGGAAACCAGCCGCGTTGGGAGAGTGCCTCGGCTGCCGCGCTGCGAACGGGCCAGGATTCGTCGATCAGGGCGGCCACCAGGGCTCGCTCGGAAGGCGCGTCTTTGCGCTCTGCGAGCAAGCCGGCCGCGGACGCTCGAATCTCGATGTCCAGCCGGCCATCAGAAAGCGCCTTCGCCAATGCGCTCGTGGCATCGGGTGTGCTAATCGTCCCCAGCGCTTTGGCGGCTGCCAGCCCTGCCTCTGGATCCTCGGCCGCCATCGCCTCGACGAGCGGCGCGACGGCGGCGGTGCCGATCCGCGTCAGATCCGACCAGGTTCCAAGCAGGATGGCCGATCGGGCCATGTCCTCGTCGGTGACTCGTTCCCAGCACATGCGCCGGATTCCGTGGGCGGCGGTCCTGCGGATTTCGCGGGCCAGATCTGTATTCCTCATCAAGTCGATTAATGCGGCCAACGCGTCTTGACTGCCGATCGCGCCCAATGCACCGGCCGCGTGGCTTGCCATGTGCGCTGTGCCGGTGCACATCGCGGCTTTCAATGGCCCAATGGCGTCCGGACCGATAGCCGCTGCTTCATCCCAGTTGGCTTGCAAAATCGCAACGTGCGCTTTTGTCGCGTCGTTCAGTTGGTTCCAGCATACCTTACGCAGGGCCCGCGCTGCCGCCTGGCATATGTGCGCATCATCGCTGGTCAGCGCGTCCACCAATTCGGGTCGCCGCTTCTGGCCGTTGATCTGAGCCAGTGCGGCGGTGCCTTGCTCAAGTACCGAGGCCTCGCGTTCGTGCAAGACGAGATGTATTAGCGCGGAAATCGCCTGCGCACTGCCGAGTGCGGCGAGCGCGGCGGCGGCATGGGCTCTCACCTCCGGCTCAGGGTCATCGAGCTTGTCTATCAGAAGGGTCGCGGCCTGAGGGTGTTGGGATTGAACCAGCTTCTTGATGCCCGCAAGACGCGTATCGACATCGTCCGAGCACAACGCATCCGTTCGCCATCGTCGAAGAAAACCGGTCATTGAGGCAATCCTCTACACTTGCCGTTCTACGCGGAGTCGTTGTGCCTTGGGCGCTCTGCCAACGCGCAGCGGTGACGACCAACCGAACCGCGACCCCGGGGCCTGTCCAGACGATTTCCTCTGGGATCGGACCGATGATTCCATAGACCGTACCTACTCGAACATCACAGCATGAACGCGTGATACTCATTCCGGCACCGCCTGCAAGGGTCTCAGGTATTTGTCGGCGGAGCCGTGAGCTAACTTCGGCATCCTTAATGTGGTTTTCCCTTCATTTGATGAAGCGGCATCGACCGCGAGTTGCTTGAAACGACTCAGTTTCAGTCAAGGCTAGAGTTATCGGCGATACGCCCGGACCAGTTCCAAGGGACCGATAATGATGAAACGCCTGGATGGAAATAGCGATCCACGACGCGTACAACATGGGCGGGATCGTCGCGTGGAACGCACTGTGGTGGCCGCGGGCATGGGGGTGTTGGGCCACTTGCGCCCGGAATGCGCGACAAATTTCGGGAGAACGCTTTATCTTCAAAAATCCGCTTGCACCTCACGTTACGTGATGATGTACGATTTAGGCGAAAACGATGGACATGCTCCAAGGAAGCCAAAAAATGGAAGAAAACTTGCTGAAGGTCGGTGACTTGGCGTCGAGAACGGGGTTGTCGATACGCACGCTTCACCATTACGACGAGATAGGGCTGCTCTCGCCGCAGCACCGCACCGCATCGGGCCATCGACTCTATGCGGAGACCGACGTAGCGCGGTTACAGCAGATTCTATCGTTGCGGCAGCTAGGGTTCGCGCTCAAGGAAATCCGCACGACGCTTGCCCGCCCCGACCATTGCCCCAGGGAGGTCATCACGGCGCATGTAGGTCGATTGAAAACGCAAATCGAAACGCAGCGCAGGCTTTGTCAGCGGCTCGAATCGCTTGCAGGTCATCTGGCTCAACGGGAACGCGTTTCGGTCAAGGAATTACTGGACACGATCAAGGAGATTGAACTCATGGAACAATTTGAGAAGTACTACACACCGCAACAGCTTGAGTACCTCGAGCAGCGTCGCGGCGAGGTTGGCGAGGATCGGATGCAGCAGGTCCAGCACGATTGGCAAGAGCTGTTTGAGCAGTTTCGCGCCGAAATGAAAAAGGGGACCGATCCCGCAGACGAGCGCGTCCAACGCTTGGCGAAGCGTCGCGACGAGCTGGTGCGCGAGTTCACGGGTGGCAGAGCGGACATCGCCGAGTCGCTCCGCAATGCGTACGGGAAGGAGCCGGCCTTGCGCCAGCAGGTTGGCATGGAACCCGATCTGGCGGTCTACATGAACCAGGCCTCTGAGGCATCCAAATAGAATGGAGTGCTCGTGCCGCGCATCTGGCTTCGAAATAAGTCGCGGCCGCGCTGTTACGGGGGCGACAGGCGGTCGGCCACATATTCGATCCAGTGTCGTGGATGGCGGCCGGTGTGGTGGGCGATTTGCTCGCGGCAGCTGAATCCGGACACCGCCACGTGCGCGGCCTCGTGCTTTGCCAGCAATGGGAAAAGGCGATCTTCGCCGATCGCCTTGGCCACGTTGTAGTGCGCTTGCTCGTGCCCGAATGAACCGGCCATGCCGCAGCATCCGGCGTCCAACGCTTGCACGCCATCGCCCCACAACGATCGAAGCACTTCCAACGTGTCCTCGGTGCCAACCATGGTTTTCTGGTGGCAATGGCCGTGGAAAACGAGTGTGGCCGTGTTTGCGGGGGGCGGCGAGGCGCCGGTGGCCGCGCGGGCTGAAGCCCGCGGTTCAGGGGGGCGGATCGTTCCTTGGGCGAGGGCATCGGCGAGGAAGGAGTCGAGCAGGTGGGCTCGGTCTGCGATGCGCACCGCGGCGCGGGTACGCACCAACTGGGGGTATTCGTCTACCAGCGTCAGCAAACAACTCGGTTCAGTTCCGATTATGGGGGTCGCGCCAGGCGCACCATCGCTAAGCATCCGGATATTTGTCCGCGCGAGCTGGCCGGCTTCCGAGAGAAGCCCCTTGCTGATCGCCGGTCGGCCGCAACACATGGTGATCGGACAGTTGACCTCGTAACCAAGGGATTCAAGGACGCGCACCGCCGCAATTCCGACCTGCGGCGTGAAGTAGTTGGTCCAGGTGTCGACGAAGAACACGACCTTCATTCCCGGCTCAGTCTTCGTACGCGTGGCGCGTCGGTTCTTACGATGTTTGCGAAACCAGGCTCGAAATGTTGTCGTCGCGAAGCGCGGCGGCGCGATGCGGCGGTCGAGTCCGTAGCGCCGCTCGATAAGTTGCCGGATCCATTTTGATCCGCCAATCGCATTGGCGAGGCGCGGAAACCGGGCGGCCCGCCGGGCGAGGTCGGGGAAATCGGCTATGAAGCGAACATTTTGCGGCGCCCCGTGCAGCAGGTTTCGCTGATGCAGTGTTTCCACTTTGAGCCGGGCCATGTCCACGCCGGTCGGACATTCGGTTTTGCAGGCCTTGCATTGAAGGCACAGGTCCAAGACGTCGGCTAGATGTTCATGGTCAATGCCGGAAAGCAAACCCCGGTTGGACATCGCGATTCTTAACGCGTTGGCACGCGCGCGAGTCGTATGTTGCTCATCACGGGTAGCCACGTACGAAGGGCACATGGTGCCCGAGAATTCCTGTCGGCATTGCCCCACGCCGCTGCACATGCCGGCCAAACCGGCCATGCCCCCGTGCGCAGAGAAATCCAGCGCCGTGCGTAGCTTGGCGGATTGAAAACCGGCGCCCTGCCTCAGATGCTCCGTCATGGGGAGCGGATCGACGATCTTACCCGGATTCATCATCCCGATCGGATCAAAGAGGTTCTTGACCTTGGCGAACGCCTCGATCAGTTTTGGGCCGTACATCTTTTCGAGCCAACACGATCGAGCGATTCCGTCGCCGTGTTCACCCGTCATGGCGCCGCCGAATTCCAGCGCCAAAGCGCTGACGCGATCTGCGATGCGTTTCATGCGCTGGACGTCTTCGTCGCGCTTCAAATTGAGGATCGGGCGCACGTGGAGGCATCCGACGCTGGCGTGGGCGTAGTAACCGGCCGCGACGCCTTCCTCCGCAAGTAGACTTTGAAAACTGCGGATGTATTCGGCCAGATGCTTTGGATCGACCGCCGAATCCTCGACGAACGCATACGGCTGAGCGTCACCCGGCTTGGACATCAAGAGTCCGAGCCCCGCGCGTCGCAGGTTCCAAACGGCCGCGCGCTGGTCCGCATCTCGTAGGGCGACGGAGTCGTAGGCGTCGCCTATCGCCTCATTGTCCGACAGCAGCGCTTGCAGGCTCGATTCGAGCCGCGCGCGCTCTTCGTCGAACCACTCAACGACCAGCAAGGCCGCTGGATCGCCCCGCAGAAACTCGTTGCGACGCCCCAACGTGGGATGCGTCCGCCCGGCGTCGAGTATCATCCGGTCGATCAGCTCCACGGCGGCAGGGCGATGTTTGAGGATGGCGGGGGTGGTGCGAAGCGCCGCCATCAGATCATGAAAGTGCAGCACCACCAACGCGCGATGTTTCGGCAAAGGCGTGAGGCGCAACGTCGCCGAAACCACGACGCCGAGCGTGCCCTCACTCCCACAGATTACGCCGATCGGATCGATCGCCCCCCCCGGTGACCCAAGCCGATCAAGCCCGTAGCCGCCGTTGCTGCGTAGCACTTTGGGGAATCGCCGCTCGATTTCGTCTGCGTATTCATTGCGGATGGCGACCAGCCCGGATTCAATGGCCGCGACGCGGTCGGTTTTCTCTTGATCCCGCGGATCACGGGAGAACGTAACAAGCTCGCCGGACGAAAGCACCACGTCCAGCGACACCACGTGGTCCACCGTCCGACCATACCGAACCGAATAGGCGCCGCAGGAATTGTTGGCGATCATGCCACCAAGGGTCGCGCGGCTGGAGGTGGCCACGTCCGGCGCGAAGTGCAAGCCGGCAGGCTCGACGCTGCGGTTCAGTTGGTCAAGCACAACGCCGGCTTGAACTCGGATCGTGGCACAATTCCGATCGAGCTTGCCGATCGTACGCATCCAACGCGACAGATCGACGGCGACGCCATCGCCAACAGCTCCACCGGCCAGCCCCGTGCCCGCGCCCCGCGGGACGACGGGTACGCCGAACGCGCGGCAAGTCTGCACGGTTTGAACCACGTCAGCGGCATCGCGCGGCAGTACCACGCCGGCGGGAATGATCTCGTAAATGCTTGCATCCGTCGCGTAGATCGTCCGCGAAAGCTCATCGAATCGGGCCTCGCCACCGATTCGCTGAGCCAATTCGACGGCAAGCTTGGCGCGGTCGTCGGGCGAGCCATGGCAAACGCCGGAGTCATCCACGCGCCGTTACTCCTTGAGCGAAAACGTCGCCCGGTTCAGCGCGAGTTGGCGGTAGATCGTTGCGGTGGCCTCGGCCATGCCGCTCATCGAATGGTGAGTCCGTGCGTATTCGACGCCGCGATCCCCTAGCGCCTTTGCAAAAGGATGATCATCGATGAGGCGACGCAGGGCGGCCACCAGCGCGTCGGGAGATCGTTCCGGGCACACCAGCGCGGTCTGTTCGTGTTGGAAGCAGTCGCTGACGGCATCCTCGAAGCCGATCACGGCCATGCCTGCGCCCATGCCGCGCAATCCGTCGATGGCCAGCGCGGATTCATCCGGCAGGTGCACAAAGATGTCCGCGCTTTCCATCACGTCCGCAATGTCACCCTGCGGATTGGCGAACGTGACGCTGGAACTCAGTTCACGGTCGCGCACAAGCTTGCGGAGCCGCGATTCATGTCGCCCCTGGCCCAGCAGGAACAGCATGATATTTCGCTCCTCGCGTTTGAGTCGGAAGACGGCCTCAATCAGCAGGTCGATCCCCGTATGTTTTTCCAATGGCGCCGTGCAAATGGCCGTGGCGGAGCGGGCGTCGTCTTGAAAGCAACTGGCGCCATCCTTTGCCGTGACACCGGGGCGAACGCAAGCGACGCGATCTTGCGGAATCTTCAGCGAATCGCGGAGCGTCGCCGCAAGCGGTTCGCTCATGGCAACAAAGCGTTGGGGGCGGCTGATCTCGAATTCCGCGAGGTGTGCGGTGTCCGCGAGCGAGGTTACGGTGAGTACGAGGTCCGTGTCGAAGGCCTCCGCGATGGCCCACGCCTTTCGATAGGACTCGCGGGCCATGGCGTGCGTGACGGTCGGCGCGTTGCCCTGTAATTCGGATAGCATGAAATCAATGCGTTGCTCGGTAAATGGCCACGCGATCTTGGGATGGATCAATGCCTGGACCGGTCCCAGCTTCAGCCGGCGCGCCTTCTCGTCGGAGCTGACCAGGCGGAGCGGAATCGCTTGGTCCACCAGGCCGACCACCAGGTGAGAGAGGACGGCCCCGAGGCGGTCGAGCGCTTCGCCTTCCACGCACAGCGCGACATTGAGGGGAGTCTTATTTTCATCTTGCTGCGGCACAAAAGCATGACACCATCCATTGAGGCCCGTGTCAACGGCGCAGGACCGTCCTGCTGCATCATTGCGAGCCTTGTCCGCGCGGGCTATGCTTTGGATTCGAGTTGGGCGGAGTGGTTCTTTAGGATTCTGGCAGCGATGCGTGTTTTCGACGGATTCGAGGAGTTGGGACAGACGTTGGATCGGTGTGCGCTGACCATCGGCAACTTCGATGGCGTTCATCGAGCTCATCAGCAGTTGGTCGCGCAGGCGGCGCGGCTGGCGGCTGATTCCGGTGGTCCGACCGTCGTGCTGACGTTTGAACCCCATCCGCTGTGCGTTGTGGCGCCTGAGAGAGCGCCGCAGCGCCTTACGCCGCCAAACGAAAAACTTCGGCTGCTTGACCAGGCCGGCGCCGACGTCGTGGTGGTTGCCCCGAGCAAGTCCGAGCTCTTGAGCCTGGAGGCACACCGGTTTGTGCAGGAGGTTATTTACGAACGATTTCACCCCGCGTACGTCGTGGAGGGGCCGAATTTCGGATTCGGCAAGGGGCGCCGTGGGTCGGTTGACACGCTCGTGGAAGTGGCGGCGGAACTTGAATTTGGGGTTCGAATCATTGAGCCCATCCAGCTCGAGGTCGATGGTGCGTGTCAGATGGTATCCAGCTCGCTGGTGCGTAAGCTCCTGGCGGAGGGATTGGTGCGCGAAGCAGCCGTGTGTTTGGGGCGGAGTTACGCCCTCACCGGGTGCGTCGTCCGCGGCGCGGGGCGCGGCAGAAAACTCGGATTTCCCACGGCCAACCTGGATGCAGAGGATCAACTCGTGCCCTCAGATGGCGTTTACGCCGGATCGCTCCGGGTTGACGGACGGCGGTACGATGCGGCGGTCAGCATCGGGACCAAGCCGACGTTCGACGGGCGAGAACGCGTTGTAGAATTGCACTTGCTGGATTTTGAAGGCGAATTATACGATCAAACGCTGCGCGTCGAACTGAGCCAAACCTTGCGCCGGCAGCGTAAATTCGACTCGCCCGATCAATTGATCGAGCAGCTTCATCGAGATGTCGAGCACGTTCGCGAGCTGGGCGATGCTGACGTTCGCTCCGGATGAATCCCGCGGCTTTGGGTTGTCGTTGAGCGAAGGGTTTGTCGAAACGCGTGCATGCAACCCGCAACGGATAGGGGAGTCATGGTGAGGCGATGTCAATGATCAAGCCCCGTGAATTCGAGCAGGCCGCCCAATCGGTCGCGGCTTGGAAGCATCCGCTTCTGCTTTCGCACGCCAAGCCGGATGGGGATGCGCTCGGCGCGCTGGTCGCGCTCAGGGGGCTCTTGCAGGCCCTCGGCCGCGAACCCATGGCGATCGTGTTTGAGCCGCTGCCCGCCAGCTATCAGCTCTTTGAATCCTTCGATCCATTGCCCGTGTTGGGCCGTGACGTTCAAACGGAGGATCTTTCCGGCGTAGATGCGGTGATCGTGGTGGATACCTGCACCTACAACCAGCTTGAGCCTATTGCAACGTGGCTGCGTGAAACCACCGTCCCGAAGCTGGCCATCGACCATCACGTCAATCGCGACGACCTCGCCGATCACTACCTGGTGGACGAATCGGCCGCGGCCGCGTGTCTGATCCTCTACGAATGGGCCTTGGCAGCGGGCTGGGCTTTGGACGCCGCAACTCGTAACGCCCTATTTGTCGGCATGGCCACCGACACGGGCTGGTTTCGTTTTTCAAACGTGGACGCGCGTGTGCTTAATGCTGCTGGAAGCCTAACCAGCAAGGGCGTGCGTCCGCATGAATTGCACCAAGCCCTGTTTCAGCGTGACAAACCCACGAGGATTCGTCTTCTGGCCAAGGCGCTGGCTTCCTTCGAATTGCACGCTGATGACCGGTTGGCGCTGATGTCGCTGACTCCGCAAGACTACGCGGACTGCGAGGCCGGCGCGGGCGACACAGAAAACATCGTCAACGAGCCCTTGCGGATCGAATCCGTGGCGGTCTCTTGCATTCTGGTCGACCGAGGCGAGGGTTTTCTGCGTTGCAGCTTCCGGAGCAAACCGCCGCTGTCGCCGGGCGAGCCGGACGTGGACGTGTCGCTGATCGCCAGCGCCTTGGGCGGCGGCGGACATCGTCGCGCGGCGGCGGCCAGGATTTCGGGATCCGCCGATGAAGTCCGGACGTGTGTGTTGGATCGCCTGCGGGAAGCCCTCAAAACCGGCCAAACAGCGGCACGGCCGTGACGGCGATGGCCCCGTCGCGAACGACGCTGAAATCGGACGGCTCGGACACATCTCGGCTCCAATAAGACTTGCCGTAGTGGAATTGGAGCACGCCTGAATCCGGATGGAGGCTCCGCTCGAAATCAAGGGGGACGGTTTCGAGGGCCACGGGTACGCGTTGGACCGGGGCGTCGGGGGTGAGCACCGCGGGGAAATTGATGCTCCAAAAACCTTGACCGGGAAGCGGTTCGTCCATGAGTTGCCGGATCAGCTTCTCTGCAACCGGGGAAGCTGCTTTCCAATCGATCCGAACCTCGCCTCGCACGGCGTGCGAAACGGCGATGGCGGGAATACCGAGAATCGTGCCCTCTCTCGCGCCGGCGATGGTGCCGGAATAAAACGTGTCCACGCCGGTGTTGGCGCCTTGATTGATGCCCGAGATTACAAGATCGATGGGCACGTCGAGCAACTCAGCTACGGCCAGGCGGACGCAGTCTGCCGGGGTTCCGGCGACGGCATGGACCAAGCCCAAACGCTCATGCTCGATGCGGTCCACACGTATCGGACCATAGAGGCTGATCGCGTGGCTACAGGCCGATTGCTGGCTCGCCGGCGCCACGACGTGTACCCGCCCAAGGGGTTTGATGGCGTCGAATGCCGCCGCGAGTCCCGGTGCGTCATACCCATCATCATTGGTTAGCAGGATGTTCATCATGTTTCCAACTAAGACTCCGGCAGGCAAGAATCCGGGTTTCCGTGTGGCTGCTGTGTTTCTTGGATTGTAGAATTCTATGTGCCCTCGGCAGCGTAGCAAGCCAACTATAGGGTTCGCGGGCGGTATGTCCATGGCAGGCATTCTCGGACATGAAGCCATCAAGGCTATTCCAGCCTCATGGAAACCTGATCCCGCATAACGTGTACTCGATCCGGTTTTGCCGGTCGCGCAAAGGAGAACTTCATCTCCGGTTCGAGTCCATGCGCCGAAGCCGGTTGGGTCCTAGCGGCCGTTCCGGGGGCCGGGACGGGGAGGGGGTTTGCGTTCGGAGGGAAGGGGAAGCATGGCGGGATTTGCGAGCGTTCAAATGGATGTCCCGGAGCATGCGCCCAGCGTTCGGCTTGTGGCACAGCGCGGAACGCCGGGCCAAAAGAACTGGACGTTGCAGCGTGTGGCGACGCTGATCGGCGCCCGCCGGCCCGCCCACATCGTACTCCACGACCAAGGCACCGAGGACGCCCATTGTGTGGTCCTCAACATCGGCTCGGAAGTGTTGCTCAAGGACCTGCTCAGCGAGACGGGCACTTTTCACAACGACGAGCGAATCGACCAACCCGTTTCACTCTTCGACGGTGACATCGTTCGCATTGCAGAAACCCGCTTTGACGTCGTGATTCAAAATGTCCCCCAGGCCGAAAAAGCGAGGGAAGCCTACGTTTTCCCCTGGGATGCCTTCGCGGTATGTATCGATGACAGCAAGCAGGCGTGGCGCATTGAATCCAAGGTCGGGCTCGTCGGTCGCCATGAGGCCGCGGATGTCCGGCTCGATCATGCCAGCGTGTCGGATCGCCATTTGGTCGTTTTTCGATTCTTGGATTCGGTGGCCGTGTTCGACACGGGCAGCGGCGGTGTATGGCTTAACGGGGAACGAATCAGCATTGCGCGCTTGGGCAAGCAGGATCGAATCCTGGTCGGCCCCTATTCGTTTCGAGCGTACGGGCTGAAACCAGGGGAGGAGTTGCCGACGTGGCGCTTTGACGCCTTGGACCCCGACCCGAACACAGGCCCCAAGGGCATGCCGTTTCCCAGTGTTCATCGCAAGCGATCCAAGCTCTTCAAGCGTGCCAAGGAAGCCGCGGCGCAAACCGCCAATGCCGCCGCCCCGGCCGCGCCCGTTGAGCCGTCAGCAGCTCTGCCGCCAACGGTCTTGCCGCCGGCGGGTGACAAGGCGGCAGCCGAGGGAAAGAAATCGCCAACCGAGCCGACGCCTGTGGCGTCAGAACTTCAAGAGCGGGCCGCCGCGCTGGATCAGCGGCAAGCTGAATTGGACCGTCGGGAGGCAGAACTTCGTTGCAGCGAGGACCTCTTGCTGCAACGATGGCAGCAGATGGTGTCTGCCCGCTGTCGTCGATGTGGTGCGCCCGTGCGTATGGCCATGCCCGAGGATCCGAACGGCAAGCCACAAACCCCGAGCGCTACGCCCCAAGCTGTTGAGCCGTCTGCTACGTCATCAAACCAGTAACTCGGGCTTCAAACACCAACCGCCCGTCCACGACGCCCTGGGTATCCGCAACGACGCGCCGGCTTCGGATTTCGATGCTGTGTGCGAGTATGTGCAGGCGCGAACCGGGTACCACCTGATCGCGAAACTTGCACTTGTCCACGCCGCCGAACACGATGAGCGCATCGCTGTGCCCGAATATCCGAACCATCAGAGCCGAAGCGTGCGCCGCCATTTCCAGCATGAGCACTCCGGGAAGCAACGCTCGCTGGGGGAAATGCGCTTTGACCCACCAGTCATCCGCCGTCACGTCGCAAAACGCCACGATGTCTTTCTGTGCTTCGTCCAGGAAGCAGACGCCGTCTAAGAGCTGGAACTCATGACGGTGGGGCAGCATCTCATAGATCGATTCTCGATCGTGGATCACGGTGTCGGAGGCCACCGTCGCAAAGTCGAGTAGTAAAGGTGGAGGCATTGGATCGGGACTCCATGCAGTAAGCAACGCCAGCGCCGTGGAGACACATCTAGCGCCCGAGCGGCGTGCGTTGGTCCGCGCAAGCCAGCGTTCGCGCACCTTTTTCAGTGACGCGACGCCGGCGCATAGCCACAATTTATTCAGCGATCACTCGGCACATGCTCCCGGGCCGCGGGCTCGCACCCGTGCGGCCAGTAGGATCGGTACACCTTTGAGTGACGCTACGCTAAGCAGTCTGTTGGGATCGGACTTCGAGGATTTTCTTGCGGACCGTTTGGGCCGCCTCCTTGATGTCCTGCATGGTCTTCCGAACCCGCGTTCCGGCGGCCTTGTTGCCGCCGATCGCTTTACCGATGTCGTCAGAGACGGCCTCGACCAACTCTTTGAGGTGTTCGTATTCCTCCATGAGGGCTGATTTCCTCGAAAAAGAACTATATGGTTCCGGGCCGCGCCAGCACGCCCCAACTCGGCGTGAGTCTAGCAAAGGATCGTGACGGCGGAAAGCGGCCAACGTATTTCCAGTACCATGAATCGGCTACTAGGGGTGTTTTTCTACTAGAAAACTGATACGGAGAATACCGTTCTCGGGCTCTTGGTAGCTTGTTGTAGCCATAACGTATTGCGGGAACAAGAGTTAGGCCTTTTCGGCCATACTTTCGATTATGCGGTGGTGCGGGCTGGTACTGGAATCGGGTCCGAGCACTCGGCAATGCTGGCAAGTGGGGGCGACCCGCCGGCGCGGTACCGATTGCGTCACGGAGCGAACCGCGGATCTCGGTATAGCCTGCGTCGCGGGCGTACCGATAAGCGGACACGCGGCTGCGGAGACAGCCCCAGTCGTTGTGAGTCGACTTGATTGCAAAGGAGTGCATCAGTGAACCCGTTTTGGCGGCAAGGGATTGTCTTGCTGATTCCGTTATCGTGCGGTTCTTGGTTGAGTGCTCAAGACCCGATTCCGGTTCAGTCACGCGTGTTCGATATCGAGTACAAGGTCAATGCTTCGGCGACGCCGTTGGAGTCGGTGTCTCTGTGGTACACGTCGGACGGCGGATTGTCCTGGCATCATTACGGGTTCGATGAGGATCGGCAGTCTCCCATGGCGTTCAACGCGCCTTCGGAGGGGCTGTTGGGGTTCCTCTTCGTCATGAAAAACTCCGCGGGGCAGTCAAGTGCGGCTCCGAGCGCAGGAACACGGCCTCATCTTCGTGCGTTTGTGGATTTCACGCCGCCGGTGGTACAGCTTCATCCGCCGCGGCAGACTTCGGCGCTTGGGCAGCGCGTGCTTCAAATCCGTTGGGCCGCGATCGATGCCAACCTGCCGAGTCGCGCCGTAGAGATCGAGTATCAGCAGCCTCCCGAGCAGCCGTGGCATCTAGTCACGCCGGAGCCGGTCGCAAATTCTGGGCGATACGATTGGCGAATCAAGCCGGAACTGCGTGGGCGGGTGGCCCTGCGCGTCCGGGTGCGCGATCGCGGCGGGCATGTCGCGACCAGTGAGCCGCAGGTTACGGAATTGACCGACGTGGCGCCCATTGGGCTTGCGGCGGCGGATCGCGAAGGGACCACGGACACCACCGCGGTTTCCGCGTCGAAACGGGCTCGGGCCCAGGAGTACTTTCTTAAAGGGAAGGCCCACGACGCCGAAGGGCGGGTCCGTGCGGGGATCGGGCAGATGCGCGAGGCGGTGCGTCTCGACCCCAACAGGACGGATGCGTTTGCCGCGATGGCGGGCATGCTCTACCGTATCAAGGACTTTGACAGAGCGCTGGAAGCGTATGAATTGGTCCTGAAACAGGAGCCGGAGCATCGCGGCGCGTTGCAGGGCGTCGCGATGGTATTGCGGCAGAAAAACGATTACGGTGGCGCCGCGACGCGGCTGCGAGCGTTGCTTCGCACGAATCCCGACGACGCCGAAATCTGGATGAATCTCGGAGACGTCGCGATTTTTCAGGGCGACGAGATTACAGCAAGAGAATCGTATCAGCGCGCGATTGAGAGCCAAGCGGCCGCGCCGGCGATCATTGAGGACGCGAAGCAACGATTGAACCTGATGAGTCAAGTATCGAGATCGTATCGGTAATCGGAGGCAGCGACTTTGGCTGGGCCCGCGGGAAAACAACCCAAGACCGTCTACGCCGTCGTCGGCAAGGATGCACTGCTGCGCGGTGAAGCTGTGGCGGCGCTCATGCACGAGCTAGGGCTTGTTGGGTTGGCCGGCGTCGGTGAATCCGGCGGCGATGTGGCGCGTGTGGATGGTGCCAGCGACGACCTCAAGCTCGCAGATGTGCTGGACGACGTGCGTACGCTTTCGCTGTTGGGCGATCGACGCGTCGTTGTAGTCGATAACGCCGACAAATTCATCACGGCCCATCGCAAGGCGCTGGAGAAGTATTGCGCCGCGCCGGTCGCCACGGGCACGCTTGTCTTCGTTTGCCACTCGTTTCCCAAGGGGCAAAACCTTTACAAGCGCATCGCTGCGATCGGCTGCGTGATCGACTGTGAAACTCCAACGCGGCGAGCGCTGGATCCATGGATCATTCGGCGGGCCAAAGACAAGTACGGCAAGCGCCTCTCGGTCGACGCGGCGAGAAGATTGCGTCTAAACGTCGGCGATGCCCCAAGTTTGCTGAACGGCGAGTTGGCGAAGCTGGCCAGCTTTGTGGGCGGACGCGATGCCATCGAGGAGGCCGACATCGAGGCCCTGGTCGGTCAGCACCGTGAGGAGAAGGTGTTTGCGATTGTGGACGCCGTGCTCGAAGGCGACGCGCCGGCCGCGCTGAGGCAATGGGATCAGGTTCTGGCGACCGATCGGGCCGCGCCGGGCCGCGCGCTGGGCGGATTGGCCTACGGTTTGAGGCGTTGGGTCGAAGCGAGGCGGAGCCTCGATTCGGGCGGCAACGCCTATTCGCTGGCCAGAAGCCTGTTTAGCGATGAGGCCACGATGAGGCGGCGTTTCAAGCGCGTTTCGCTTGAGGCGCTGGAAAACCAGCAGAAGGGTTTGCTCGACGTGGAACTAGCCGTCAAGACCGGCGCATCGAAGGTGGAAGTGGCCATCGAGAAGTTCATCATCACGCATGCGCAGCGGGGCGGCATGCGGTAGCGGGAATACCCGTTGAAGCTCGGTGCGTTGGAGTGCGATGCCACTGGAAGGATTCCAGGGCCGCGCCGGCGCGTGGGCGCGAATTATCTATAAGGATGGATCAGCCATGAGGCGAACAGGCAAGGATGCCGCCATTGGGACTTCTGTGATCGTTGGCGTGGCGATGCTCGGGCTATTGCCAGGCTGTGGATCGTTTCGGTTCAAGTTTCGTCATGCGGATGAAGCCAAGTTGCGGGCTTCGGCTTCGACGGAACAGCCCACCGCCGATTCCGACCAGACACCACGAAATACCTGGCATGAAACGCAGCGTCAGCAGGAGGTTCTAGGGGCCGTCGAGGCTTTCTTGAAGCGAACCGAGGAGTTCGGATCCACCGACGCGCCGGCGCCCGCGACACGCATCGCCGACGTTGCGGCGTCGGGGTATCCATCCCGTAGCGCTGAGCCACCGCCATCGCCGACCCAGCCCGGCGGCTTAGCGGGTCGCGCGGCTCAGACGTCACCTGTCGCAACAAGCCCGCGCGCGTCCGCGGTGGCCAACACGCACATCACGACGCGGGTCGAAGCGGATGATGCGACCGAGCAGGCGATTCCGATCGTCGAGTCTGTAGCCATCCGCACCGCCAGCGATCTTGAGAGCCCTGCCGCAAAGCCTCCGACCCCGAACACCACCAATCAGGCGATTTCAGCAAGAGTGGATGATGTCGGCATGGGCGTGGACGAGTTTCTCGATCAACTGGCAGCGCAGGCCGGCGAGCACGGCGACGTTGAAGACACCTGGCGATGGCGGCTGGTCCAGCTCGCTTTGCGTCGAGAAGACCAGGATCCCGCGGCCACCAACAACATTCGCGCCGATGTCGCCGACCTGCTGGATGCCGTGCTGGCGGCGGCACGCGAAGCGAGATTGGTGGCCCAAGATCCGCTGACGACGGGCCAAGCGGCGTTGGCATCGGCCCAAACGCTCGTGGAGGTTCTGGCCAGTCGCGCCGACCCCCTGATTCCTACGGTCGCGCTGTGCAGCGAGGTGGTGACCTTCGGCGTCTACGATACGATCCCGGAAGAAGACTTCATGGTCGGGCGCAGCCTGCCGGCCATTATTTACATTGAAGTGGATAACTTTACGTCCGAACGGATCGACGAGGACTCGTATCGCACGTTGTTGGCGACGCGGCTCGAGTTGTTGACCAGCGCCGGCGAGTCGGTGTGGCAGCGCGAGGAGCCGGAGATCGTCGATCGTTGCCACCGGCGCCGTCGGGATTTTTTCATCGCCCAACGGATTGCCTTGCCGGCGACACTGGCGGCTGGGGAATACGTGCTCAAGGTGTTGGTCGAGGACAAGCTTTCCGGCAAAGCCAACGAAGCCATCCTGCCGATCACGATCCACGCCCCGAGTCCGGTGGTCGTTCGCGGGTAGCGTCGTATACATTCCGAGCCGCGGGCTTCAGCCCGCGCGGCCGTCCGGGTTTGCCTAGCACCCACCATACGAAGCGCGGTGCTGTTCTAACGCATGGTGTCGGAGTTACGACAGATGAAGATTGGTATCCTAACAAGCGTTGAGACACGCCATCAATATTTTGCGACGCGGCTTTGTGCGTCGCTTGATGTCGTCGCGGTCGCGTACGAGCAGACCGGATATGCCCCCACGAAGCTGGTCGCAACGGATTTGACCCGCGACGAAACCAAGATCGTTTTGCATCATTTTGCCGAACGAACACGTCAGGAAGAACTCATGCTCGGACATCAGGCCGGCTTCGTTGAGCCGGGCGATACCTGCGGCGTCCAATTCCTGAACCCCGGCGAACTCAACACCGACGCGACGCTTTCGTTTCTTCGTAAGGCGGGGGTTGAATGCTTGGCGGTGTACGGCACGAATTTGATCAAGCCGCCGCTGCTGGGCGCCTGGCCGGGCCACACGATCAACCTGCATTTGGGTCTTTCACCCTACTACCGAGGGACCGCCACGAATTTCTATCCACTGGTCAATGGGGAGCCGCAGTACGTCGGCGCGACGATTCACCTGATCGATGAAGGCATCGACAGCGGGCCGATCCTACGGCACGTGCGGCCTGAAATCGTCGCCGACGACATGCCGCATACGATCGGATGCAAAGCCATTATGGCGGGCGTCGATGCGATGATCGATGCGCTGTCGGCGCTGGAGCAAGGGACAATGGAACCGGTCGAGCAGTGGGAAGAGCCCGACGCCAAGCTCTATCTGCGCAAAGACTACCATCCGCGGCACGTGGTTCAGCTCTACCAGAAGCTCAAAGAGGGTCTGATTCCCAACTACGTCAACAGCGGACCGAAGACGAATCGCGTCCCCAAGTTGGTATCCTAAGCCGCGGGCTTTAGCCCGCGCGGCCTCGCGCGTCTCGATAGACTACGCCCACGCGAAAAATGCGATTTCGCGAACCGGGAGGCGTCACCGTCGGCACAGGCGTCGCGATCTTTTCGCTCGCCATACCCGCCCTACGGACACGGAGGCTGGCAGTTGGCGTCGGCGAAGCTCCCGCCCTGAAACGCCAAAACGCCTTTTTGGACGTCGCTGAAGTTGATCACGCCGTTGGGAACACATGGGTCGAGGTCCATCGTTTCCAGCTCGGCCCCGCTGAAATCACCCTGAAATGCGAGAACCTGCAACTGAATGTCGCCGAAATTCGCGACGCCGTCGCCGTTGACGTCGCCCCAGAGCGAGGTGGTTGCCCATGCGGCGGTGCTGGTCGATCCGCTCAGGTAATCAGCCACGATTTCATAGGTGGCCGACGGTGTTATGTCGGGTCCATGGATGCCGACGGTTCCCCATTGCTCGGGCAACAAAAAGACCGGCGTGTCGGTCAGAAGTCCGACTGGGCTGACCCACCGGAGCAGGCAAGGGTGGTCATTGGGTGCCGAAACCCGCAGCGCCACCGAATCCCCCGCCGGGACCGGGGTGGCACGCAAGTAGCGGCCGCCCCACCCGGATGCCACCGGCGCGATGTCGCAGACGTCGGGGATGCCGTTGCCATCGGTGTCCGCGACCAACCCGTCAAGAATCTCGCACGAGTCGGCCACGGCGTTGTGATTGCAATCAATCGTGTCATCGGCCCCGTTGCAGGTATCGCAGCCGTCGGGCACGCCGTCGCCATCCACATCGACCAGATCGTCGAATCCGGCGCAGATGTCGTTGCAATCGGGCACGCTGTCGGCGTCGCTGTCGACTTCGGACACGCCACAGCCGCACGCCCCGGGCTCGGTCTTGTTGACGTCATTGGGGCAGCCATCACACGCGTCGATCGCCCCGTCGCCGTCCGAATCGAGTTCGCACGCGTCGGCC
>CAZYXP010000053.1:0-19471 GCA_964651325.1 uncultured Phycisphaeraceae bacterium | reverse complement strand
CAGTTCACGGGCCGCGGCCACATCCCCGTCCTTCGCCTTCTGCACCAGCGTTTGGACGATGGCCCGGATAACGTCTTCGGTCACGGCGTCCAGGAGCATCGAGCGCACCAGCGCGACCTGCTTGGCGCGCGGGTTTCCGGGCCCGCCGGGGTTGCCTTTGGTGAATCACCCATTGGTGCTTCGACTCGTTAGAACCGTTTGGTGCCGGTTGAATCTGCGATATGCCCATCGGCATTCCTCCATGACCGCTCAATCACCTACCGAAATCCTAACGCGCGCGTGCCCGCCTATCAATCCATTTGCTTGACCCGGTCGTGATCTGTACGGGGAGCGCGGGCGGCAGACGGCAAGCAAGGGTGTGCCGAACCGTTATCCTCGCGTTGGTCGAGCACGGCCGTATTGCTGGCGTTCCTTGCATTTGAGGATCAACGTCGCGGCGCCGCGTCATGGAGTACGCTAGATTGATTGGCGCGCGGCACGGCGCCACATGGTTGAGCGCAACACAATTACTTATGGCGTCAAGTCTTATCGGGCAAATCAAGAAACGCGAGATGTTCGCATAGGTACTCGGACCGTCCAATATTGACATGTGCAAGAGGAATGGTCTAGTCATTTTACTGGGTTGACTGTCTTCCGGACGCGCGGCGCAAACGCGAAGAGCGCTCGCATATCAGCAATGGATTATTTTTCAGGACGACGCGCCGCTCGTCGTTTGCCGTGTCGTGCGCCCGGCGCTTCAGAACATACCATGCCTATCACATGGCACCAAAGAATCTCTTGCTGGTGTATGCAAAAAAAAAGGAAATCCTATGCTTACCCCTTGCATTGAATCAAGCATGTCAGTAGGCTGACTGTTTGTCCGAACCGGGTGGGGCTGGAGAACGCGTTGGTTCCTTGCCTCAACTTCAAACCTGGATTGGGTCATGCCCGCATTTCACTGTTGATTGCTGGGTCAATTCCAGCCTCCTCTTGAAGTGTTGTGATTGAGCAATACCGCCAGCGCCGGCCTTAGAATGCCGGGGCGGTGGCACCAATGTACGCACGAAACGAAACGGCGTGAAGCGGGAATCCGCAACGCGGCGCGCAGGCTGAAGGTACGCGCCGCATGTGCGTGTGTTGAAGCGCACTTTGCGTACGCGAGAAGGAGCTAGAATCGACGATGGGTACGAATCGCGGTATCCCAACGAGACGCTTACCCGAAACCGCGGGCGTGTTTCGGGGTCCGTGGGCGATCGTTTTGCTGGTCCTGTGCGTCGGTGGGCCAGTGTGCGGGCAGACGTGCAACCGGATGATTTCTGCGGACGTGGTCGCGCTCGACCAGCCCTTCTTTTGGAATCGGCTGGGCGCGTCGCAACCGCAAGGGATGGTCTTTGCGCTGGTTGAGGACGTGGTTTCCATCGACGGCGGGCCGGCGTCGGCGGGCAACGCCCGGCTACGGAGTGGCAAACGCCCGCGACCGATGGTCCTGCGTATGAATGTGGGGGACTGCCTGCAGATCAACTTTCAAAACCTGCTCAGCCCGTCACGCATCCACTTGCAACAGCCGGCCACGCGTACGGCCTCGGTGTCTGCGATTGGCTTGCAGTTGGTGGACGGCATCGCAAGCGACGGTTCGAACGTGGGTACGAATGCGAGCAGTCTGGTGCCGCCGGATGGGTCGCACACTTATACGTTCTACGCGGAACATGAAGGCACACATTTGCTCTACAGCGCGGCCGCGAACACGGGCGGCCCGGGGAACGGCGGATCATTGACCGCGGGATTGTTCGGTGCCGTAAACGTGGAGCCTGCCGGGGCTGAATGGTACCGGAGTCAGGTCACGCGAGACGACATCGAGCTGGCGCGAATCGGCACAACGGCGGGTAACCATCCGATCATCGACTATGATGCCATCTACCCTCCCGCACACGCACAGGCGGGCCGGCCGATGTTCCACATGTTGGATGGTGGAAACAAGATACGGCACAGCGATCTAACGGCCATCATCGCAGGGCCGGGACGGGGTTCGTTTCCCGCGGGAACCTATCCGCCCAATCCTGTTTATCCCAATCGAGATCAATCGTTTCGTGAGTATACGATCATCTATCATGACGAGATTGAGGCGAGTCAAGTCTTCACAGACTACCAGAACCCAGTGTTCAAGCACACGCTCAAGAGCGTCCGCGATGCTTTCGCGATCAATTACGGGACGGCCGGGATCGGATCGGAGATTCTGTCCAACCGGCGGAACCTCGGACCCATGCATGATTGCACCGATTGCAAGTATGAGGAGTTCTTCCTGTCGTCGTGGGCGGTTGGCGATCCTGCGATGATCGTGGATGTGCCGGCCAATGCGAACGCGAACCCCGGCCCGAAGGCGACGGTGGCATTGTACCCGGACGACCCGTCGAACGTGTACCACAGCTACATCGGCGATCATGTGAAGTTCCGGGTGTTGCATGGGGGGCCGGCGGACATCCACCTGCACCACTTGCATGCACACCAGTGGCTTTATTCACCGGACAGCGACAACTCCGCATATCTGGACAGCCAGGCGCTCGGCCCGGGCGCGGCGTTCACGATGGAAATACCCTATCGCGGCAGCGGAAACCGGAATCAGACCGTCGGCGATTCAATTTTCCACTGCCATTTCTATCCGCATTTTGCGCAGGGTATGTGGAGTTTGTGGCGCGTCCACGACGTGTTCGAGGAGGGGACGCTTCTGGATGGGAACGGGCGTCCGGCCCCCGGGGCGCGTGCGCTTCCAGACGGCGAGATTCCAATGGGTACGCCGATCCCGGCCGTGGTGCCCATTCCGGGGTTGGTCATGGCTCCGATGCCGGAGGCAGATGTGGATATCGTTCAGATGCCCGGCCGACCGGGCGGTCAAGTACAGATCACGGGCACGGGCAACCCGGGCTTCCCATTCTTCATCGCGGGTGTGGCAGGCCACCGCGCCCCCCACCCGCCGCTTGATACGGTGGACGATGGCGGGCTGCCGCGGCATGTTGTGACGGGTGGTACGACGATGCACATCGAGACGCGACTCGACTTTACCAAGGACCTCCTGACATTGCAGGCCGTAGAACTGCCGGAGTCAGGCACAGCCGTCGAACAGGCGGCGATGACCTACCACGCGCAACGTCTGCACCCGAGTTTCACAACGGACGGGGTCGCGGGGGACTATGTGGTCAACGGGCTAGCGGCGGTGGCGGGGGCCCCCTATGCCGATCCCTGCATCGACGACCTGGGCAACTCCGTGGGAACGCTCAGGACCTACAAGGCCGCGGACATTCAGATGGACTTGGTGCTCAACAAGATCGGCTGGCATTTTCCACAAACGCGGCTTACCGCACTGTGGGACGATGTTACGTCGACGTTGGACGGGACCAAGGCGCCCGAGCCGCTCTTCATGCGCGCCAACACCAACGACTGCATTGAATACCACCTGACCAACCTGGTACCGAATTACTACGAGATGGATGATTTCCAAGTTCGGACCCCGACTGACGTGCTGGGGCAGCATATTCATCTGGTGAAGTTCGATGTGACATCGTCGGACGGTTCGGCGAACGGCTACAACTACGAGGACGGGTCATTCAGCCCGGGCGAGGTGCGCGAGCGGATTGGTGCCATCCGCGCATTCAACGGATGCGTTGCCGGCGACCCGCGCGACGGCACGTTTGAGTGTCCGGTGGCCAGGCCCCATCCGTTCTTCGGTTCCGGCCCGAGCGGCGCATGGATCGGCGCTCAAACCACGGTGCAACGCTGGTACGCCGACGACGTGCTGAACAACATGGGTGAGGATCGGACGCTGCGGACGGTCTTTACGCACGATCACTTCGGTCCGTCGACGCACCAGCAGGCAGGACTTTACGCGGGGCTGGTGGTGGAGCCGGCGGGTTCAACATGGCGGCATTCGGAGACGGGCGAGATCATGGGTACGCGCGGTGATGGGGGGCCGACAAGCTTCCGCGCGGACATCTTGACCACGGACCCGGCACATAGCTTTCGTGAGTTTCTACTGGAATTCGCGGATTATCAGTTGGCGTACCAGGCGGGCGGCAGCGGTTTTCCCGACCCAGCCAACGCGATTAACGCCACAGCCAAGGCGCCCGACTTCTTGTGTCCCAACGGTCTGCCGGCGCCATGCCCGGAGGCGGTATCGAACAGCGGGAAGGCCACACTGTCGTTGAACTACCGCAACGAACCATCGGGGACCATACTTCCCGGTGCCGCAGACGTTCTTGGGGGTCGTTTGATCGATCCGATGACGCAGGACTACACAACCGGCGTCTCTGGGGACGCCGCGCACTTGTTCCGGTCCATCGCGCGGGCCAATCCGGCTTTCAATGTTCAACCATCGGTCTATCCGCCTTTGACCGCCGACGTGCAGAATACCGATCCGTTCACGCCGTTGCTGCGGGCCTATGAGAATGATCCGGTGCAGATTCGCACCCTGGTTGGCGCACACGGGAACTTGCACCAGTTCAGCATCCAAGGGGTCAAATGGCTCTTGGAGCCGTCGGACCCGAATTCAGGGTTCCGGAACAGTCAACCCATGGGGATTTCGGAGCACTTTGAGTTCTTGTTTACGGTTCCGCCATCGGATGGGTTGGCTCCATCGGCAGACTATTTGTATCTGGCGGGTGCGGCGACGGGCGACCTGACGGGCGGCGGCATCTGGGGCCTCTTGCGCGCCTATGATGGCGATGTCGCGTTGCGGAATGATCTGTTGACGCTGCCGAACAATCCCGAGGGCCGCGCGCCGTTGGTCAATACCGCAGACTTCGTCGGCGTCTGTCCGACCAGTGCCCCACTGAGGCAGTACAATGTCACGGCGGTAACTGCTGAACAATCCCTGTCGGTCGGGACGTTGACCTACAATGCTCGGACGACCAACGGCGGGCCGATTCACGATCCGGAGGCGATGCTGTTTTTCCGGAGCGAAGATCTGGACGCCACGTTGCATCCGAATCCGGGCGTACCGATCGAACCACTCATCCTGCGCGCCAATGCCGGCGACTGCATCGAAGTAACCTTGTTCAACGAGATGGATACCACCACGGCGCCGTTCACCGGTGGACAAAGCGCCTCGACCGAGGTCGCGTTGCATCCACAGCTTGTCGCGATCGACGTGGCGACCGACAACGGAATCAACGTGGGCGCCAACGCCGTTCAGACGGTCCTACCTGGGTCGAGTCATACCTATCGGTGGTACGCGGGCCAGGTTGTGGTCAACGCGGACGGCACACGCACGGCGGTCCCGATTGAGTTCGGGGCCAGCAACTTGATGCCGGCGGATCCGATCGAGCAGGTGGCCAAGGGGATGATCGGAGGATTGATCGTCGAGCCACTGGGATCTACCTGGGTGGCGGACGCCGATTCGCGGGCGTCGGCGACGGTGACGAAGTCCGACGGAAGCAGCTTTCGCGAGTTCGTGTTGTTGTTTCAAGACGACATAGCGCTGCAGCCGCAAGCCAGTTTTGGTCCTCAAAAGTTCACGACGGCCATCAACTATCGTACGGAGCCGATGTGGCAGCGCATCGGCTACGATCCGAACACGACGTCCCTCGATCAAACAGGTTCGATGGACCTGACCAGCGTGTTATCCAACTCCCAAGTCCAAGGTGATCCGGTCACGCCGGTGTTTACGGCGGCCGTGGGTGAGGCCGTCCGGTTTCGTGTTCTGCATCCGGGCGGAAACCAGGACCACGTCTTTCAAGTGCATGGGCACATATGGGAGCGGGCACCCTACATCAACGCGTCAACGGAGATCGGCGATAATCCCTTGTCGGAGTGGGAGGGGGCACGCGTCGGGCTCGGAGCCGCCGGCCATTTCGATGCCGTGCTCAAGCACGGAGCCGGGGGCGCGTTCGGCGTTCCCGGAGACTACCTGTACCGGGCCTTCACGTCGTTCGAATTTGACGCCGGCATCTGGGGCCTTTTCCGGGTGGCCTGTAGCACCAACGCCGATTGCGACGACGGACTTTTCTGCAACGGGCAGGAAACGTGTTTCGTGGGCACCTGCCTTGGCGGCATACCCATCGACTGCAATGACGGCGTGGTTTGCACCATCGATGCGTGCAACGACGCAACCGATTCCTGTGACCATACACCCGACGACACGGTCTGCGACGATGGCCTGGTGTGCAACGGCATAGAAACGTGCGATCCCGTGCTCGACTGCCTCGGCGGCGATCCGTGCCCGGGACTGTCGACGGCCGATCTCAACAGCGGGCTGACGCCCACAAATCTGGTCAACTCCCTGGCAGGATTTGTGGGTGCGACGGTGCCGGATATTTCGAACGTGACCTACGCCGGCGCCAACGCGGCCGCCGGTACGTTCACCGGCGGGTCGGGCATCATCGGATTCTTCCAAAACGGTGTGATGTTGAGCACGGGCGTCATTGCCGACGTCATCGGTCCGAACACGGCGGACAACACGACCACGGACCATGGCACGCCGGGCGATGCCGACCTCGACCTTGTTACCGGCGGGATGACGTCCGACGCCGCGGCGCTGGAGTTCGATTTTATCTGTCCAGGCAATACGCCGGGTGCGGGATCAACCATCGTGTTCGACTACGTGCTCGCTTCAGAGGCATACAACGAACTCGTCGGAAGTCCGCCGACCGAAGCGCTGGGGTTCTTTCTGAACGGAACGAATATCGCGGTGTTGCAGGATGGGATAACGCCGGTGTCAACGGAAACCGTCAATTGCGGGAGTCCCTACGCTCCACCGGGGGGTGGACCGGAGTGTGATCAGTTCGTCAACAACGACTGCAACGACATACCGCCGGGAACATTCCCCTGCGAGGGGAATCGGGCAACGGAGATGGACGGAATGACGACGGTCTTGACGGCCCAGGGCGCGCTTCTGCCGGGGGTTAACCAGATCAACCATCTCAAGCTTGTGATCGCCGACACGGCGCTGGGTGTACCCGATTCGGCCGTGTTTATTCTGGCAGGGAGTCTAGAGTGTCGCAACCTGAACTTCCCACCGGTCCCCCGTTCACTCAAGGCCATACCCGCACCTGAGCCAGTTAATTTGCTGGATTTCGTGAAGGACAAGGACGCGGCCATCGTGTTGGGCAAGTCCTTGTTCTGGGACATGCAGACAGGCGGCGACGGGATGCAGGCGTGCGCCACGTGCCACTTCAATGCCGGTGCGGATGCCCGTATCCGAAACACGCTCCACCCGGGTGCCAATGGCTTGTTCAATGTGGGCGGACCGAATTACACGCTACAATCAACGGATTTTCCGTTCGCCAGCAGCCCATCGCCACTGGATGCCGACGACATCGTTGGGTCGCAGGGTGTCGTGCGGCGGGATTTCACCGCGGTCGTTCCGGGCGGCGTCGAGGACGACGGCGTTCCTATTCCGGATCCCGTCCACAATGTGGGAGGGATCAACACCCGGCGCGTGACCGCGCGCAATACACCGTCGGTGATCAACGCAGTTTACGACGTGCGAAGTTTCTGGGATGGGCGAGCCAATTTCGTCTTCAACGGAGTGAACCCATTCGGGCTCAGAGATCCCAACAATCCGACCGTCCTGGAAGTGCAACTGGACGGTTCGCTCTTGCCGGCCAGCGTAGTCATCGAAAAAGCCAGCCTGGCTTCGCAGGCTGTGGGTCCGCCGAACAACGATACGGAAATGTCCTGGAACGGTCGGACGTTTCCAGAGTTAGGCAGGAAACTCTTGAGTCTCCAGCCACTCGCGCGCCAGGCGGTCGATCCAACCGACGGGGTTCTCGGCGGCATGGCCGATCCGTCGGGGCGCGGTCTCGCGACCACGTACGAGACCATGATTCAGAATGCGTTCTGGGAGAAATACTGGGATTCCAACGTGCTCACACCGGACGGGTTTACCGTGATGGAGGCCAACTTCTCCCTGTTCTTCGGGCTGGCCGTTCAAGTTTATGAAGCGACCCTGGTCTCCGACGACTCGCCGTTTGATCGGTTCAGAGATGGCGATCCCAACGCGTTGACGCAGCAACAAAAGGATGGCTTGGACGTATTCATGGGGCCGGGCCTGTGCGTGTTGTGTCACAAGGGGGCGGAGTTCACCGGTGCATCTCAGTCTGCCCAACTGCTGCTCGGCCGATTTGAAACAGAGTTGCTCGAACCGATGGTCATGGGGGACGGCACGGCCGCGGTGTACGATACCGGGTTTTACAATATCGGGGTCCGACCCACGTCTGATGACTTGGGAGCCGGCGGGACCGATCCATTTGGAAACCCGCTCTCGTTCACACGCCTGTCGCAGCAGGGCGTCAACATCGGTCCACCCTTCAATTTCCCGGCCCCCGTCGATCCGCTTCAACGGGTCGCTGTCGACGGTTCGTTCAAGGTGCCGAGTTTGCGCAATGTCGAACTGACGGGGCCGTATATGCACAACGGGGGCATGGAAACGCTCGAACAGGTCGTTGAGTTCTATACACGGGGCGGTGACTTCCCAGACGTGAACATCGCGGATTTGGCCCCACTTATCCAGACACTTCCCTTGACGGCGCTAGACCGGGCCAACCTGGTTGCTTTTCTGCAATCGCTGACGGATGAGCGTGTTCGCTCGCAAGAGGCGCCGTTTGATCATCCGCAGCTATTTATTCCGCACGGGCATGTCGGAGACGACGTCGCCGTCGTTGACGATGGAAATGGCGCGGGTGTGGATTGTCTGGTTGAACTGCCGGCTGTGGGTGCCAACGGCACGACGCCCGCACCACTGTCCGCCTCATGCCTTGTCCTGTGCGGCAATGGGGTGATTGATCTTGCGGAGGACTGTGACGACGGGAACACGGTCAATGGCGACTGTTGCTCTTCGACGTGTCAGTTTGAGGCGTTCGACGCCCCTTGCTCAAGCGGCATTCCGTGCGAGAGCAGTTCTTGTGATGGTGCAGGCTTTTGTCAAGCGGGCGCGACCGCCTGTGCGGACCCATGCGAACAATGTAACCCGAGTCTCAACGCGTGCGCTTGGTGCGTATTCGATCACAACTTCAGCGGAGCGACCGATGGGTTGGATTTCGCGTTCTTTTCCGGGTGTTTCGGTGGCTGCTACTCGTCCGCTGACCCCTGCATCGCGGCGAACTATGACCAGGATGTCTTTGGATGTGTGGGGGGCGGTGACTTCGGTGGATTCAGTGGATGCTTCGGGTTGACGTGTGGGCAGTGCGCCAATTGCTGGGGACCGACCGGCGCGAATTCGAATGCGGGAAACTCCGGTGGCGAGCCGGCGAGTGGCATTCAGGCCGCGATACAGTTGGTGGCTGTGACCGTGCCGACAGCCGAGGATTTTTCACCGACGTTGCCCTCTTCGGTGGAACGACTTGATCTGAACGAGAGCTTTGAGCTCGAAATCTGGGTGACGCGCGGAGGCAGCGCCGTCGGTTCCGGCGATGCGTTGGCATCGGTCTATGTGGACGTGCACTATGATCCGAAGCTGCTCTCGGTGCAGAATATCGTGCCCGGCAGATGGTTCGAGACGTTTGGACGGGGTGTGATTGACACGAAGGGACATGTTCAGGCGGTCGGCGGCTGTGCGCCGTTGGGCGACGGGAGCATTGGGACGGATGGCGGATGGGTACGTGTTGCGACGGTCAGAATGCGCGTCGGTTTGCGAGGGACGGCGGCGGTGACGGTGGCACCGGCGTTCAGGCCCTTTGGCGTCTCCCTACACGGGCGGCTCGGCGATGTGCCACCGTCGCAGATCAAGTTCGGTGGCGTGACTCTGAATCTCGGCGCGGCCCGGCGCCCTGAAGGAAAAGCAGAGTACGTTCGTATCCCGCGTGGACGCGGTTGACGGGTTGCGTTAGAAGCCTGCGGCCACGACTCGTAACGATAGGTCGCACAAAGGGCAAGTGCAGATCGCAGCCGCGGAAGGGGCATTGTGAGGCCATCACGGCGCAGGCGCAGCCCTGACAAAGACAAAACGGTCGGTTGAGGCAAGGAGCGAGGCATGTTGCGAATCAGTTTATCGAATCAAGCCGTGCGACAAGGGTGTGTCCCGATGCGCACGGTCCAGCAAGTGGTCATTGGGTTGGCCGTGCTCGGCACAACGTGGGTTGGACGCGATTCGTCGGCGCGTGGACAGGTATTGAGGTCCAACGCGCCGCTCATCGGCGCGATTGACGTTCTCCAGATCGATGACCCGGCAGACCCCTACTCGGGGGGGCGCATTCTGGTCGCCGGACAGACCGTGATCATCCCGCGCAATCTGGTATTGGAGCTGCCTGCGAATTTCCTTCCGCTCGGAGCGTTTTTCGCGCAAGCCCCACCGGATTGTGTGGCCAAGGGTCAGAGCGGTGTGGCGGCGGATGACACTTGTGAAGGAGGCGCGGTCGGGGTTGCGACCATATTGGCGAACCGGACCCTGGCCGGCGATGTAATCGCAGGTGATATCTTCATTGAGAAGGGGCAGGAGTCGGCGACCGGCTTGGTGTCATTCATCAACTACGACGAGGGCTATTTCCGGATCAACGGCGTCGCGGGCAGTAGTACGACGGGCCTGATGATCCGTCCGAACGATCCCGAAGCAAGGCACACGATTCAGCAGGGGGCCGGCTGCAGGCCGGGGTCGATGAATTGCAGCGCGGACATCAGATTCACAAACGATCCGGACAATTACACGTTCACGTATACGACCGGCTACCCGGCCTGTATCCCCAGCACGGTCGGTACGAGCCCCGTGCCGGGGGGGGGGCGAACGACCGGCAGTGATGCTTTCGGGGTCGGAGATGCGTTCTGCCCGCAGGGCAATCGCGACTTTGACAGTCCCGTGCCCGATTCGACGCGTTTCGCGCCGCTTCGCGTAGGGGATCCGATCCTTGCCAACGGCAACTTCGAGGAGATCAACGGGGCGCGTTTCCTTTCGGCCCACACGATCAGCGTCCGTACCGCCTTGACCACGGCCATTGGCGATCCGACGCAGCCGGACTATGTGATTTTCGACGAGGTGGTATGGGATGTCGGAGGGTTTCAGAACGAGCGCATCCGTGCGCTTTTCATTGGGTTCGCTACGGCCGCGGGCAACGCCGCTAATGGAGAGGCTGGCGCGGCTATCGATCTTTTTGGGCTGCATGCGGACCCCGCTACCAACGAGATGCACGAAGTTCCGGTTGGATCCACGGTAGGCAACCCGACTACGACCAATCAGGGAATCGGCGTCGGTGCGCCGGGGATTTTCAAGATTCGCTACGACGTCGATTTTAGATTGGGCGCGCCGGTGTTGCCGTTGCTTTCGCCATGCACCAATCTGCGCAATGCTGGGTTCACTAACGCGTGCTCTGTGTTTGCGACGATGGCGGAAGAATTCAGCATTCTGAGTCCCTTTCCACGGGAAATGATCGGACGTACGAGGCACAAGCAGGCGAATCCAACACTTGAAGCGTTCGATATCACGGGCACCAGCACCCGGTGGGGGGAGTATCTGACTCCGGTCGGCATTGAGTTTCCCGAGTTCGTTGAAATCAACCTGAATCTTGTCGCACAGCCGTTCATCTTTGCGGGCATCCCGACATCTCTGGACCGGCGTCTTCATCCCGCCGGCTGTGTCGATACGAACGGCGATAACATTGTCGACTGCGAGGTGAACCCGCAGCCGCTGGACCCGTTTCCGTTCTCGGGGCTGGACCCACGCACGCAAGGCGGCAACCCTGGGGTGCCGTTTTCGGTGCGGGATCACATTATCTCGCATTGGGGTCCGGACCCGACTACCGGAAGCCCCGGCCCTGGAACGGTGCCGATGGCTTGGCCTCCGCCGGATCCGCCCTCGGTGGCGGACACCCTGGGCACGCTCACGCCCCGCGTAACGCGGGCGACCTACAAAGAAACGACCACCGGAATCGGCATTGATGTATGGGTCACCGACTCCTCAGGCGCGACGTTGGAAGTGAGCGGCGAGGGCATGCCGGTCACGCTCCTGGATTTCGATGGTACGGATAAGCACTTTGCCCATATTGCTCTTCCCGTGGGGGTGCCCGCGCCCGCGTCCATCACCGTTACCAACACCACGCTTGGTCGGTCGGCGGACCGAGTTCAGGTCGACGAGGTGTTCATCGCCGCGGCCACGTATGCCTTCGACAGCGACATGCTGAACGTCCAGGCATCATCCAGCACGGCGGTCGGATCGGCCTCTCTGGAACTGTGCACCGGTGAGGCGCTTGGCCCAAGCGGGGATCTCAATCTGTTCGTTGGCCCCGTTCCGCCCCAGAATATCTGCGTGCAATCGCCGGTCGGCGGCGGCAGACTTGTGCTGCCGGTGACGGTGCAGGGCTGCGACGACAACGATGCCTGTACGATCGATATACCGACCGTGGGAGGATGTATCCATGATCCGGTCAACTGCAACGATGGTGACGCGTGTACCGCAGACAGTTGCGACTCAGCCACCGGGTGCGTGAACACGCCGATTGATTGTAATGATGCAAACGTGTGTACGGCTGACAGTTGTGATCCAGCGACGGGTTGCACGCACGTTCCAACGACGGTGCCGTGTGACGACGGCAATCCCTGCACGATCGCCGATCTTTGCGCCGACGGGCTCTGTGTTCCGGGTGTTCCCGACGATGCGTTTTGCCACGACGGAGACGCTTGCAATGGCGTGGAAACCTGCGACGTACTTCTGGGTTGTCAGCCTGGGACGTCTCTGGTGTGCGACGACGGTGATCAATGCACGTTTGATTTTTGCAATTCAGCCATCGGCTGCCTGACGTCGCCCGTGGTGTGCGACGACGGCGATGTGTGCAATGGTGTGGAGACATGCCACCCGTCGGCCGGGTGCCTGGCTGGAACGCCGCTCGTATGTGACGACGGGCTGGCGTGCAATGGTGTCGAAACGTGTGATCCGTTGACCGGTTGTCAGCCGGGAACCCCGCCGCCGGGCTGTTGTACTTCGAATCAAGATTGCGACAACAACGATGCTTGTGACGGCGTCGAGACGTGTGTCGGCAACACGTGCGTACCGGGCGTGCCCATCAATTGTGACGATGGGCTGTTCTGCAACGGCATTGAGATCTGTGTTGACGGGGCGTGTCAGTCGGGGTCTGGCGCGTGCGTGGACCTGTGTGAGCAGTGCAATGAGGCGCTCAGCACGTGTGAGTGGTGCGTAATGGACCACAACACGAACGGGTCCATAGACGATTTTGATTTTGCCTTCTTCTCGGACTGTTTTGGTGCGTGCTACTCGGCGGGAGATCCCTGCCTCGCGGCCAATTACGATGGTGATGCCGGAGGCTGTGTTGGCGGCCCCGAGTTCGGCGCGATCACCGGTTGCTTCGGATTGGATTGTGCGAATTGTCTGAATTGCCACCCTGCCGGAGGCGGCCCGTTACAGCCCGAAGGAACGCCAACGCCTGGACTTGAAGTGGCGATACGCCTCGTCGTTGTACCGACACCTACTGCCGGAGATGTATCCGACACACTGCCCCTATCGGTTGGAACCGTTGCCGTCGGCGAGCGCTTCCATGTAGAAGTCTGGGCCAGCCGAATGAACGTGTTGGGTATCGAGCCGGACGGCTTGGCTGCCGTCTATGTCAACCTAGATGTGGATTCCGACACCATGGACATTGAGCAGACCGTGTTCACGAATCTCTTCACCACGTTTGCCCGTGGCGCAATCGAGCCTGGTGGCAGGATACGCTCATTGGGAGGTTGTGCACCATTGGGTATCGGCAATTTGGGAATCGAGCCAGCCTGGGTGCGTGTGGCCATCGTGCGCGTGCGCGCGACACATCCGGGAAATGGCCGGTTGGCAGCGCAGCCTTCCGGAAGGCCGTTCGGTGTATCGCTCTTCGGCGGATCCGAAGGGTTCGAGGCGTCGAGCATCGCATTCGGAAGGGCGGAGGTGCGAATCGTCCCAAGACGTTCTTCCATCGGAGCGCGAAGATAGCAGCGCAGGATTTGCGCAGCACATGGGTACGATTTGGAAACAGGAACCCAAGGGTGCTGACATGGTAACGCGGTGACGTAGTCCGCCGACAGACCGCGTCAAGGGTATTCCTGGCACGAAGGGAAAAGAAGCATGGCATCTTACACATTAACCATGGTCGTTGTGACGTCGGCACTGCTCGCGGGCGCTGCACAGACAGTCTCCGCCGTCGACTGCAACGGCAACGGTGTTGAGGACACCATTGATATCCAGAGTGGCACCAGTCAGGACTGCAATGCGAACGGCATTCCCGACGATTGCGATGTCACTGCGGGTCCGTTCAGTCTGACGCCGCCGGTGAACTATGCCCTGTCGGCGGGGGCCGTCCCAACATCTATCACCAGCGGTGACTTTGACGGTGACTTGGATCGGGATCTAGCGGTGGGCACTGCCGTAACCGCGCTCTCAAATGTGTCACTGCTGTTCAACACGGGTACCGGATCGTTCGGGGCCGTGCAGCAACATATTGGCCCCGAGGACGCGCTCCATCTGGTGGCCGCGGACCTCGACGCCGACGGGGATCTGGACCTAGCACTGGCAACAAAGATGGGCGGCGGCAACGATGCCGTGGTGGTGTTGAAGAATAACGGTTCGGGTTTTTTCGTGAGTCCGCAGGTTCTTCCGACGCTTGGTCTTAGAGCGCTCTTCATCGCCGCTGCGGATCTTGATGGGGACGAAGACATCGACCTGGTGACCGCAAACCGGAACAGTGACAACGTCTCGGTGCTGCTCAACAACGGGAACGGTACGTTTGCGCCGGCGATCGTGTACGTCGCCGGTTCACTTCCGAGTTGGGTAACAATCGGTGATCTGGACGGCGATGGTGACCGTGACCTCGCCGTCAACAACAGAAATGTTGATGCCATCTCAGTGTTGATGAACAATGGCAACGGCACATTCGCGGCTCCGAATGCGTTCGCCGTACCCGGTCGGAACCCGGAGGCCGTTGAGGCGGCTGACCTCGACAACGACGGCGACCTGGACCTGGCGGTCAACAGTGGCGGCGACAACCTCTTGGAAGTGTTCCTCAACGATGGAACCGGAACCTTTTCCCAATGGACGGCTGTGGCCCTCGGCGCTGGCTCAATCGCGCTGGTCACCGGCGATCTGGACGGCGATCGAGACATCGACGTGGGCGTCATCAACAGCACGTCGGTGCCGCCGACTGTGGGTTTGCTGGCCAACAACGGGGACGCCAGCTTCCAACCAAGCGTCGTGTTCCCGGTCGGCACCACTCCCATTGCCATGACACTCAGCGATCTCGACGGAGACGGACTCCTCGATCTGGCGGTCGTGGACGCGGACATTGCCGCACCGAGTGCGCAGGTTCTCCTCAACCTCACGGCCATACCGTTTAGTCAGGATTGCAACAAGAACAACACTCCGGATGAATGTGACATTGCCGCTGGTACCAGCGTCGATTGCAACGCCAATAGCATTCCCGACGAGTGTGATATTGCCGACGGAACGAGCGTCGATTGTAACGCCAACACCGTTCCCGATGAGTGCGATTTGAACAACGGCACCAGCCTCGACTGCAACGCCAACACATTTCCCGACGAGTGCGACATCGCGGGCGGAACCAGCCAGGACTGCAACGCGAACACCGTGCCGGACGGGTGCGACATCGCGGCCGGCACGAGCGCGGATTGCAACGTCAACGGTGTGCCGGACGAGTGCCCCGGGTGCACGATCGACTGTGAATGTGACGACGGCCTGTTCTGTACCGGAATGGAGATGTGCGTCAACGGCGTATGTCAAGCGGGTGTGCCCGTCTGCACCGATTCCTGCGAGCATTGCAACGAGGCGACGGACACGTGTGATTGGTGTGTGTTTGACCACACGTTCAACGGGTTCACGGATGGAATCGATTTCGCGTTCTTCTCCGGTTGTTTCGGCGGATGCTATGTTCCGGGTGATCCCTGCCACGCGGCCAATTATGACAATGGTGCCAACGGGTGCGTAGACGGATTGGATTTCGGGGCGTTCGGTGGCTGCTTCGGCCAGGCGTGCGCTGATTGTCCGAACTGTTTCCCGTAGCGGGCCAAGAGCGGGGATTGCGAAGGTGAAGCGGCGTTTTGGGTACGGAGTCAGAAGGTGGAAAAGATGACAGGCATCGAAGCGCGAATCGGCGCAACAGATTGTGATCGCGGCCGGCAAGTGACCATTGCGGTCCGCAGACGCACAGCGGGACATCGGTTCCGAAGCGGCGCGTCTGATTCGCGGGCGTTGGCGGCGCGTGTTCGAGATGCCATCGCGGGCGCGTGGCGGCCGGGACGCGTATGGGCTGATGGATGCCCTGAATCGAATACTTGGTTGAACTACAGTGATGTGTGTGGGCCGGTGGCGGTCGCGCAGCAACGCATACTTGGATTGGACTCATCTGCTAGGCCCAGCATCGGATCGGTGGAATCTGATTGCGGGCCGGGTGTTATACAGGAAGGGAAAAATGATGTCAGTGATTAGACGCTTCGCATTGGTTGGCGTCCCGCTCTTATTGGTTCGCGGGGTGGCCTTGGCGCAGGTGAACGTTGCGCTCGTGGCCTTGCCGACCCAAAGTTCCGCGGATGTCTTGCCCGCGCTGCCTGTGTCACAAACGGATTACCTGGCCGGAAGCGCGTTCGTTTTGGAGTTGTGGGCCCAAACGACCGCTTCCGATGGGTTCGCCCAAGTCAGCGCCGACATCAGCTACGACCCCGCGGTCGCCAGCGCACTGAGCGTAACGCATACGGCGCTGTTCAACCTGTTCACGTGTGGTGCGGCGGCGGATGCGTGTGGCGGCATCAATAATGTAGCCGGTGTGATCGACAACGTGAGCGGTTCGCATTTGTCCACGGCATGCGTAGACCAGGTGGGCGTCGCGCCGAACTGGGCGCGTGTCGCGATCATTCAGATGACCACCATTGCCGGTGGATCTACTACGATCCAGTCGGCTACCACCAATGATTTCATCTACGTTGTTTCCATTTGTGGAACCCTGACGGCGCCCACGGTCACGTACGGCAGCACCAACGTCGCCGTGAGTGCATGCGGCAACGGTATCGTCGAGCCGCTCGAACAGTGTGATGACGGGAACACGCAGGGGGGCGACTGTTGCTCTCCATCGTGTCAGTTTGAAGTACCGAGCGCGCCCTGCGAAGCGGACGGAAACCTGTGTACGATCGACCATTGTGACGGGGCCGGAACCTGCGCAACTTTTGACAACGTGTCCTGTCAGCCTGCGAATCCACCGTGCGAGGCCGGCCAGATGTGCAATCCATCCAGCGGAGCCTGTGATAATCTGCTGGACGCACCGCTTAGCACCACCTGTGAGACAGATGGCAATCTGTGCACCATCGACCATTGTGACGGCGCGGGGGCGTGCGTCACGTTTGACAACGTCGTGTGTCAGGCGGCCAATCCGCCGTGCGAGGCGGGCCAGGTGTGCAATGCCTCGACCGGCGCGTGTGTTGCGCTGCCTGATGCGGATACGACGGTGTCGTGCGAGGCGGAAGGCAATTTGTGTACGATCGACCATTGTAACGGCGCGGGGGCGTGCATTACGTTTGACAACGTAGTGTGCCAGGCGGCCAATCCGCCGTGCGAGGCGGGCCAAGTATGTAATCCGGGTACGGGGGCGTGCGACAATCTTCCCGATGCGATCCAGAACACGCCCTGTGAGGCCGACGGAAATTTCTGTACGAATGATGTCTGCAACGGCGTCGGGGGTTGTGGGTTTGCCAGCAACGTCGTCTGCCAGTCCCCGAACCCACCCTGCGAGGCGGGGGCAACCTGCGATCCCAACACCGGCGCGTGTAATGCGCTCCCGGACGCGCTGAGCGGCACTGCTTGTGATATCGACAGTAACCTGTGTACGCTCGACGCGTGTGACGGGCTTGGTGCCTGTATCGCCACGGGCAATAGCGTGGCCTGCCAGTCGCCGCTTCCGCCGTGCGAATCCGGCGAGGCGTGCAACGCCGCCACCGGGCTGTGTGAGGCCCTGCCCGACGCACCGCTGAGCACACCGTGCCAGGCGGACGGTGATCTCTGCACGATTGATCACTGTAATGGCACTGGTGCTTGCGTGACGTTTGACAACGTCGTGTGCCAGTCTCCGAACCCACCGTGTGAGGCGGGTCAGGTGTGCAATGCCGCGACCGGCGTCTGCGACGACCTTCCCGATGCACCGTTGACTACGGTCTGCGAGGCGGACAGCGACCTGTGTACGATCGATCGCTGTGATGGCGCCGGGGCGTGTGTCACGTTTGGAAACGTGCAATGTCAGCCCGCTAACCTGCCCTGCGAAGGTGGTGAAATATGCAACGCGGCGACTGGCTTCTGCGAGGTGCAACCGGATGGCACGGTTGGAACCGTGTGCGAAGCGGACGGTAGTCTTTGCACGTTCGACCGGTGTGACGGTGCGGGGGCGTGCGCTACGACCACCACGGTTACATGCCAGCCGGCCAATCCACCATGTGAAGGTGGAGAGGAGTGTAACCCGGCGACCGGATTCTGCGACGTCCTGCCCGACGCGCCGCCCGGAACCGGGTGCGAGGCGGACGGCGACTCATGCACGATTGACCGATGCAACGGAACCGGGGCTTGCGTGTTCAACAGCGATGTCGTCTGCCAGTCCGCCGCGCCGCCGTGCGAGGGCGGCGAAGTCTGCAATTCTGGCACCGGGCTGTGTGACCCGTTGCCCGACGCTGCAGCCACAACGGGTTGCGACCTCGATGGGAATCTCTGCACGCTTGATGAATGCGACGGGCTCGGGGCGTGTTCGTCCACCGGCAACAGCGTAGGCTGTCTGCCACCTGACCTTCCGTGTGAAGCCGGCGAAGTCTGCAACCCGGGGACCGGGCTGTGTGACCCGTTGCCCGACGCCCCGGCCACAACCGGTTGCGACCTAGACCTCAACCTCTGCACGCTTGACGCGTGTGACGGGCTCGGCGCCTGTGTGGCCACGGGAAACAGCGTGACCTGTCAGCCGGCCAATCCGCCGTGCGAAGCTGGCGAAGTGTGCAACACGATGACTGGGAATTGTGACACACTCTCCGACGCACCTGCTGGAACCGCTTGTCAGTTCGACGGTAACGTATGCACGAACGATGAGTGCGACGGGGCCGGCACCTGTATCGCCATCAACAACGTGGATCCCTGTGACGACGGCGATGCGTGTACAACGAACGATGTTTGCACAAACGGTACCTGCGCCGGCGTGGACACCTCGCCGGTGGATTGTGACGATAGCAACCCCTGTACCGCTGACTCCTGCAATCCGGCCTCGGGCTGCGTGCATGTACCCGTGACCGGCAACGCCTGCGACGATGGCGATCTGTGCACCCAAAGCGACACCTGTCAGACAGGCGTGTGTACCGGCACGAATCCCATCGTGTGTACGGCATCGGATCAATGTCACGTTGCCGGGACCTGTGAACCCGCTTCGGGCGTCTGTTCCAACCCCCCCACCGCCGACGGCAACGCCTGCGACGACGGCAATCTGTGTACCCAATCGGGTGCGTGTCAGACGGGCATCTGCACGGGCGTGGCTCCTATCGGCTGTACCGTCTCTGACACAGGTGCAAA
>CAZYXP010000052.1:2676-19629 GCA_964651325.1 uncultured Phycisphaeraceae bacterium | reverse complement strand
TGGGCGATGGGGGACTCGAACCCACGACCCCCTGCTTGTAAGGCAGGTGCTCTAGCCAACTGAGCTAATCGCCCGGCGCGTGTAGCCTACTGGTGTGGCCGGATTTCGCAAGCCCGCTTTGGGGCGGATGTTTCGGTATGAGGGCCACCACGTTGCGCAACGACTTTCAAGCGTCTCGGCGGGCTCGAATCACGCGATCGCGAGCCGTAGTGCAATTCGTCCTGCCGGCCCAGGAATGGGACTTTCACGCCCTCGCGCGCGTGTCACGAATTGTGCTGTAGCGGTTGTGCATCTCATGTTCCGGCTGTTTGGCCATCGTCGGTAGGCCGCGCGGGCTGAACCCCGCGGCTCAGGGGCAATGCATCTTCGGCCGGTCTTCGGAGCCGCGGCACACAAAGTGACTCCGCGTTAGAACGTGTAGTAGGCGTGGTAATGATCGCGGATGCCCACGTCAGAATTGAAGATGGACGCCATGAGCGCCGCACGCATCCACATGCCGTTGCGGACTTGTTCCCAGTACTTGGCCTGCGGAATCTTATCAAGCTGTGGATCGATCTCTTTTCGCCGCGGCAGGGGATGCATGATGACGAGATTGGGTTTGAACGAGGGGGCCATGTCCAGCGTCAGGCTGTAGCGGTCAAAATCGATGGCCTTGGTCTCGTCGCGCGTGTCCCACTCATCCTGAAGCCGCGTCATGTAGACGCCGTCGCACTCGCCAATGACCGAACGAATGTCATCCGATTCCGCGACCTCAATCCCGCTGCGTTTGACGTACTCGACGATGTCTTCACCAATCTGCAGCTCCGGCGGCGCGACGAACATCAACCGCACACCGGGGTAGCGGCAGAGCAGGTACGACAGCGATCGGACGGTTCGCCCGCGTTTGAGGTCTCCTACAAACGCGATGGTCTTTCCTGCGAACAGATTGCCGGAATACCGCGCTGCGGCGCGCGTGCCGCTTGTGCCGGCGAAACAGCGGTAGAGCGTGTAAATATCCAAGAGTGCCTGCGTAGGATGTTGATCCTTACCAGAGCCGGCGTTGATCAGCGGGATGGGGCGTGGCATGGTGTTGAGCATGTTGGCGACATGTTCGGCAAACCCCTCGGCCGGGTGACGCATGATGATCAAATCGAAATACTGGCTGAGCACGCGCACGGTGTCGTCTTCCGATTCGCCCTTCACCTCGGATGAAGTCGATCGATCCCGTACCTCGTTGTACGGCATGCCCAAGACCTGACACGATGCCGCAAACGAAAGAAACGTTCGCGTCGATGGCTGGATGAAGTAGAGCATCGAGCGGCGATGGCTGAGCAACGTGCGAAGAAACTGAGTTCCCTGGCGCGACGTCGCGATCGCCCGGATCATGTCGGCTAGCTGGCAGAGTTGGTCGATGGCGGGGCGGTCGAATTGCTGGGCGAGGACGACGTGAAAAGCCTTGTCCTGCCGATTGAGGGTGGCGACGCGACGCCCCGTATCCCCTTGGGGCACAAAGTTTTCGGGGGCACTCGCCACGATGCAATCGCGCTCCAGTTTCTGGCCCGCTCGCGGTGAGTGCCTTGGATTACGATGTCCTGGCGCTATTCGGTCTCCCGCGGCGAAGTAGTAAACAGAAACGCGCCTGATCTGTCAAACAGATCGCGCCAGCTGGCTCCCTCGCCCCGGACGCGACGGCGGGGTATGACAACGGCCGCCTGCACTGCCCCCGGCGAATCGTTCATGGCCGCGCTAATATGAGAGTGGTACATGACGACCGACGGGCGGTTTCGGCGGTGCTTGCCGGCGGTTGACGCGTCGGCAACCGTCGAGGCGTCCATCGAATTATCGTCGGCATGCTCGGCATCGGGAGTGATCGAAGCGGCCGCTCCTTTGCGTAGGCCATCGTCGCTTTGTGATCGGGAGACATCTCCAAACACGTCGTCGTCGAAGGGCCAGACCGGCTCGTCTGCAGCGATTGTAGTCGGTGTGGCTAGGTCGCGGCTCGCATTGAACCACGATGCCACGCCCACAGCTATCAGGAGGATCGCCGCAGCGGAAAGCGGCCACCGGAACGCATCGAATCGGTAGTGACCGTCGGCTGGGGCGATTTCCTCCACGTCCAGCGTTTCAAATCGCCCCGTAAGCGGTGCGCCTTCCCGAAGCGCTTGTTCCACGCGGGCGTTGCCTTTTTGGCAAAGCGTGTCTGATGAAGGCCATGCCGCAAGGCGTTCGAGCTTCGAAGTGACTCGCTGGAGCGAATCCGCTGTCGCCCGGCACGAGTCGCATTGGCGAAGATGAAAAGCCAGCCCGGTTGGGAGTTGGCCGTTCGGCCCCAAGGCTTCGTCGTCCGTGAGGGTTGCCAAGACCCATGGCCGCTTCGGACAGATTCGTTCGGTAAACTCGAGCACAGCGTTTTCCTGGTCGTTCATGAGTCGGTCTCCCCTGAAAGGAGCGAGGACAGCTTTACGACGGCATGCCGGCGGTATACCCGGGCGGTAGCCGGGTCGATACCGAGGACCGTTCCCAATTCTTTATACGAGAATCCGCACAGATCGCGCAGGTGAATCACGTTACGCAGGTGGGCGGGCAGTTCTGCGATGGCCTCGCGCAACGGGTCGAACTGAGCGTCATCGGAATCCGCAAGATGATTCTCCCCGTCCACTTCACTTTGCCGAGCCGCCATTTTCTTCAGGTGCCCGATCCGGCGAGTCCGGGTCCGGATTATTTCGATGCCCATGTTGGACGCGGTTCGGTACAAGTACGCCCGAACGCTTGATATGCCGCGCCTTCCCGGAAACGTGGCTAACTTGCAGAAGCAATCCTGATACGCGTCCAACACATCCGCTTCGTTACCCAACAGACGCCTCAACAGAGCCAAAATGCGCGGCCCTTCAGATTCCATCACGCGCAGAATCCACCCGTGCCTTTTCGAGCTCTGATCGTGCTCGGTCGGCTTTATCATCCCCTGTGCCACTAGGGCCGTGTTTTCAACTGATGCGTTCACTACCGTGTATGACGCGGGGCGCACCATTGTGTTAACCCATCCAACAGTCGCTTATCGGACGCGGTGCTACTCACTTGGATCCGAATCGGAGTGGGCGTCGTCCGCACGACCGGGCTGATCTAATCCGCTCGTGTTCAATTGCTTCTCAATACGATCTGTGAGGTTGGCAACCTGCCGCCGCAAATCCTCTAGCGACTGATCACGGGCATCCGGCTCGGGATACTCTGCCGGTGGTTCCGGCGGTGCAGGTGCCGGTGGCGGCCCAACCTGCGCCGAATTCGATGCCGAAGGATTGAATGCTTGCATCATCCGGGTCGTCCACTCTGTAGGGGACATGGCCGGACCCGCGTAATTCTGGCGCCAGAAGGCCTCAAACTGCTTCTGGGATTGCGACAACAGGCTCCACAGCGGGCCGAACATGGTTTCCATCGAGGTTCGCAATGCCTGCCGGTTGGATCGAATCATCAAGTGGATGATCGTGGAGGGGAAAATCTCTAGCTTGGGCTGCTCCTTCTCAAGGATCATCTGCAGCAAGACCAGATTGGTGATGTTTTCACCCGACTTGGAGTCTGAAATGTGCAGATTCTCGCCATCGAGAACCAGGGCGTGCATCTGATCCAACGTGACATGGCAACTCTGGGTTGTGTCGTAGTACCGCCTGTTAGGATACTTCTTGATAATCCGGACGTTTTCTGGTTCACCAGGGATCATATTGTCTTGCCTTCCCAAGGGGCTACAGCCGCATTCAGCGTAGTGCAATCGCGCAGATAAGTCAAGAATTCGATCTCTATGAACGTGGAAACTATTGTACGGGATGAGTTTACGTGCATCGCAGAGATTTTTTGCGTTCGCACAAAAACTCCTTGACGCACTTGCACAATGAGGTATATTTTAATCGTGCGTTGGGCCAAGGCCTGCCACGGTACTGCGGAACGGTGAGTCCGCATAGGGCAGAGAATCATCAGAATCGAAGAGGATGTCAAAATGGCGACGGAAATGAAGGATTGCATGGCACAGACAATGGATTCGGTCACGAAGGGATTTGAGGCCGGCTTGGATGCGGGCCGAAAGGCTCAGGCGGCCTGGTTTGATGCCTTTTCGGGATTCAAGGCGAATCAGCCGGGGTTCGACGGCTTCTTCGAGGTCCCCGGCCAGTTTGCTGGTGCGTGGATGCCGATGTGGGCCAGCAACGCAAAGGCTACGGTCGATTGCTTTGATGCCAACATGAAAACGACGATGGGCTTCGTCCGGACCGCCTGTGAGACGACGTTTGATAGCGGCCAGAAGGATTGTAGCGTCGTGGCGCAATCGGTTTGCGATTCGGCGTTTGACACGGCCAAGACAAACTTCAACACGCTGAGCGATGCGACTCGCGCCGGGTTGGACCGCTGGACGTCGCTCTGCAATGGCTCGACCGGCGATGGCCGCGCGACCAAGAGCGGCACGAAGTCCTCAAAGTAGCCGCCGTCGTGCGATGAAAGGGGGCCTGACCCCTTTCTCGTATCGATGTGTGTGAGCCTTCTTCGGGCGTGGGCGTTGGCGCGGTCCGCTCGAACGAGGTAAGCTCTACGGATGCGGATCGGGGAGTCGTCCTTTGTCGGCGAGACGATTGAGGGGCACGAAGCATAGCAGCGATGGAAGCGGCGCCGACTTGAGGATCACGGTATGCTCAAGAATATCTATCTGGCCGGCGGGGTGCGGACCCCATTCGGTTCGTTCCAGGGCGCGCTGGCGAAGCTAAAGGCCGGTCAGCTTGGCGGCATCGCGATCAAACGCAGCCTTGAGCTGTGTGGGGTCAATCCAACCGACGTGGACGAGGTCCTGTTTGGCAATGTGATCGGGGCGGGGCTCGGCCAAAACGTGGCGCGGCAGGCCACGTTGGGCGCGGGGCTGCCTACCTCTTGTGGCGCAACGACGATCAACAAAGTGTGCGGATCGAGCCTGCGGGCGGTGGTGCTTGGGGCTCAGGCGATTCAATGCGGCGATGCGGGGCTGATCGTGGCCGGGGGCTGCGAGAGTATGACCAACGCGCCGTATTTGCTTGCCAAGGCGCGCGGCGGCTACCGCATGGGCCATGGCGAGTTGATCGACTCGATGATCCACGACGGTCTGTGGGATGTCTACAACGACAAGCACATGGGAAGCTGCGGCGACCAATGTGCCACCAAATACGGATTCTCGCGCGAAGACCAAGACACCTACGCACTGGCAAGCTATCAGCGGGCACTGGCGAGTTGGGAGGAAGGCTTTTTCGAGGCGGGCATCGTCCCTGTTGAGCTCAAGACGCGCACTGGTACGTCGCTGTTCCAACGAGACGAGGAAGTAGCGAAGTTCGCCGGCGAGGAGAAGCTTCGTGCCCTTCGGCCCGCATTCGGCCCTGAAAGCATGATCACGGCCGGCAACGCTTCGGGCATCTGTGACGGGGCGGCGGCGATGCTCGTGTTTGATGATGAGTGCAAGGAAAGGCTCAAGATCAAACCGGCCGCGAAGGTGCTCGGCCATACCAACGTCGCCATGGAGCCGGACTGGTTTAGTATTGCCCCCATTGCTGCGATCAAGAAACTTTGCGGGCAATTGAACCTGGTGCCCGAGAACGTGGACATCTACGAAATCAACGAGGCGTTCGCTGTGGTTGTGATGGCGGCGATCCGCGAACTGAATCTGAACCGCGATCAAGTAAACGTGGCCGGTGGTGCGGTTGCCATCGGGCATCCGATTGGGGCGACCGGGGCTCGCATCGTCAATACGCTGATCCGAGCCCTTGAGAAGCGAGATAAGCGAATCGGAATCGCATGTTTATGTATCGGCGGCGGTGAGGCCACGGCGGTGGCGGTTGAACGGTGCGTGTAGCCTAGCCGCCGACGGCTGGGAGGGACGCGAGAATCTGAGTAGCTGTGTCCCCAATACGGCACGCTAACACGAGTCGAAATGTGCCGGGACTGGGTGGCCGCGCGGGCTGAAGCCCACGGCTCAGGGGCGCGAACCCACACTCGAGGGCGAGTGTGCTACACGCCGCAGAGCGTGCTACACGGCAGAGATGCGGTTGAGAGGAGATCAATACCCGTGAGCGGATTTGGCGAGGGTCCGGCGGACCCCTTTACGAAATTCTGGACGGACATGGCTCAGAAGATGGCCCCAGGCGCGATGGGAAACATGGGCATGCCCGGTGCGATGGGGGCTCAGGTCGGTGCGGCCTTCCCCGGTGCCGAGGCCGCGCAGGAAGCCACGGTCAAGGCGATGCGCAAGGCATTCTTCGACGCATGGGCCCAGCAGTGTGATGAGTTCATGCGGTCTGACGCATTCCTTGAGGGCATGAAACAATCGATGGACTCGGCGTTGGCATTTCGTGAGCAGGTCAACAAATTCATGGGGCAGGCCATGAAGGACAGCCCGTTGCCCACGCGCGAGGATACGGATTCCATCTTGCAAGGGCTCCGCGGATTCGAAGAGCGCGTGCTGGATCAGATCGAAGCGCTCGCCGAGCGCGTGGGTCGGCTCGAAGCGAAAGCGGGCGGGTCTAGCAGTCGGCGGACTGGCACCAACAAAGGGGGAAAATCATGAATGCGACCGCGACACCGTGGGCGCCTTGGGGCGTGACGCCCGCCGATGGACAAAAGATTTGGGCGGATTTTACGCGCAAGTGGGCGGCGATGCCCGGCGTGGTCGAGGCGGCCAAGAATAGCAGGGTCGGGGCGACGCCCACCGAAACGTCCTTTTCGATCGACAGGATCAAGCTGCTGCATTACGTCACCGACTGCCAGCGGCAGTTTGACACGCCGCTGCTGGTCGTGTTTGCGCTGATCAACCGTCCGTACATCCTCGACCTTCGCGAAGGCAAGAGCGTTGTGCGCCATTTCATCGACGCCGGGTTTGACACCTACAACGTCGATTGGGGCGTTCCGACTCAGGCAGACCGCCACTTGGGGATGCGCGACTACATCTTGCGTTATATGGACAGCATGGTCGATCATCTTCGCGAGAAAAGTGGCCAGGAGAAAATCAACCTACTCGGCTACTGCATGGGTGGCTCAATGAGCGCTATGTATACGGCGCTATTCCCCGAAAAAATCAAGAATCTTATTCAGCTCGCCGCGCCCGTGGACTGGACCAATCGAGATCACCTGCTCGCCAAGTTCACCGATCCGCGCTACTTCGATGTGGATCGGTTGATCGACGTACACGGCAATGCCCCGGCGGACATGCTTCAATGGTCTTTCACGTTCCTCAAGCCGGTTTCCAATCTTGTTGAGAAGTGGTTCAACTTCTACGAGCACATGGAGGACCCCAAGTACCTCGAGAATTTCTTCGCGATGGAAACGTGGCTCAACGACAACATTCCGGTCGCCGGAGAAATGTTTCGCGAATTCGTAAAGTATTGCATGCAGGAAAACCGTCTGATTCAAGGGCGACTTGAAATAGGTGGCCGGCGCGTGGATCTCAAGCAGATTCAGTGCCCGGTGCTCAACCTGATGGCCGAGCACGACCACCTGGTGCCCTGCGGCTTGAGTGCGCCGCTCAACGACGCGATCGGTTCTTCGGATGAGAAGGCTGTCCGCTTCCCGGCCGGGCACATCGGCATGGCGGTCAGCAGCAAGGCCCACCGCGAGCTCTGGCCGGAGGCGGCCAAGTGGTTGAGTCAGCGCACGGAGCCGGCTACAAGGAAACACGGATGAATTTGAAAGATAGAGTCGTAGTGATTACCGGCGGAGCTAGCGGGATCGGCCGGGCAACGTGCCGCCGCCTTGCCAGCGAAGAGGTTGGGGCCATTGCGGTGGCGGATCAATGCGAGGCTGTGGTGGAGATTTGTGCGGAGGTCAATGGCGAGATCGGCCGGACCGTGCTCCATCCCTTTCGCGGCAACGTCACCTCGCCCGATTTTCGCGAAGAAGTGTTTGAGACGATGGAGTCCAAATTCGGCTGCGTGTCGCTCTGCGTCCCCGCGGCCGGCATCACACGCGACCGGCTGAGCGTCAAGGTCAACCGCAACAACGGGCAATCGACGCTGGACCTCTACGCCGAAGAGGATTTCCGCAGCGTGTTGGATATTGATCTGATCGCGCCGATCTACTGGGCCATGCGGACGATTGGGTCAGTGGCGTTGGATCGGGCGCGCCAAGGCCTGAAGCAATGGAGCCCGGAGGAATCGATGCAGGGCGCGGTCGTCTTGATCGGCTCGATTTCCTCAGCGGGCAACCGAGGTCAGATTTCGTACGCTTCCGCAAAAGCGGGCTTGGAAGGGGCTCAGGCCACGCTTGCAACCGAGGCGATTTTCTACGGCGTTCGATGCGCCATTATCCACCCGGGGTTTACCGATACGCCGATGGTGCAGGCCATGGGGGATCGAATCATCGACGGCATGATTCTTCCCAATACCCAGCTCCGGCGGTTGATTCGCCCCGATGAGATTGCCGGGGCGATCTGCTTCATGCTGAAGAACTCCGCGGTGAGCGGTGCGCTGTGGGCGGATGCGGGCTGGCATCCATCGGCGTAGTAAGGCCAAGCGCGACGTCAGAACTGGTTTTGTGCGGCCTCCGTGGTGTAGCACAGCGGCCCTCCGTGTAGCACAGCGGCCCTCCGCTGTGTTGCGGCAAATGCTCAGCCGAGGGCGGCTGAGCTACACATGGCGGCCCGGCGGAAGCGTGATTAAGAAATACATTGTTGGCTCCCCGCCATAAGCCCGCCCGATACTGTTCGGGCGGGCTTTTCCAACAAACTTGAACGAGGTTGGGTAAGAAGTACTATCAATCAAACGTGCGTTTCAAAACGGGACGCGCATTTCAGCCGCACCGACATTTTTTGTGAGAACCACTATGGAACTGGAAGGCAAGGTTAGCCTGGTATCGGGGTCGTCACGGGGCATCGGAAAAGCCATCGCATTCATGCTCGCCGAGGCCGGAAGTGACATCGTTGTAAACTACATCTCCAACGCCGACGCGGCCGAGGCGGTGGTCGAGAAGATCAAAGGGATGGGGCGGCGCGCGGTTGCGTACCAGGCCGACGTCTCCAAGAGCGAGCAGACCCATGCCATGATCGAGCAGGCATGGAAGGAATTCGGAACGATTCAGATTCTGGTCAACAACGCCGGCATCAACCGCGATCGCTCCTTCCTCAAGCTCAGCGCGGAGCAATGGCAGGATGTCCTGACCGTCAACCTGAACGGCCCGTTCAACCTGACCGGCCAACTACTGCCCGGCATGATCGAAGCCGGCTGGGGCCGCGTGGTCAATATTTCGTCCATCGTGGCCCAGATGGGCAATTTCGGGCAATCCAACTATGCCGTCGCCAAGGGCGGGCTGATTGCGTTTACCAAAACGCTCGCCCGCGAGGTCGCGAGGAAGGGCGTGACCGTCAACGCTGTAGCGCCCGGGTTCATCGAGACGGACATGACCGCAGGCGTGCCGGAAAAGGCGCTCGACATGGTGCGATCGTTAACACCCATGGGCCGACTGGGCACGCCGGAAGAGGTCGCGCTGGCCGTGCGGTTCCTCGCGGCTCCGCGATCGTCCTTTGTGACCGGTCAGGTGATCAACGTCAACGGCGGCATGTACATGTAGCCCAGCCGCCCACGGCTGGGGTCACAAGTATCGCGTAGCCCCGCCGCTTATGGCCGGCACCGATAAGCCGTCGGGAACGGTGGGTTTCACCGAGGGCGGCCACACGTACGGCGCGTGGGTGACACATTGCCGTGGGTGACTCCTTGCTTAGACACACCCGGGGGCGAGTGTGCTACACATACACGGGGGCTGAGACACCCGGGTGCGGGCGTGCTACAGAGGCTGGTGTGCTACAACGGTGGGTAAAAAATTGAGAAGCCCTCTTACGCCGTGCGCACCGGCTCAGGGGGCTTCCCGCCGTATATTGCCTCCGGACTACCGCCGAAGGTGGGGCTAACGCCTCAACTCAACTATGCGCGATCAAATGCCCATGTGCAAGAAAAAAATCCTAGATATCCATGGAACCACCATGCATCGCGCGGTCGCCTGATCTTGGCCGCTCAAGTGCCACTGGGGAGCGCAGGCACGTAGACCTTCAATGTTGGGGATCACGGTTCGGCTTAGCCGCCTCCTTGTCCTCCGCCGGTGTCTTCTGCCTCCGAGGATTCCGTGGGCGATGTAGAGGCGAATTTCTCACGCACCCATGACCGCATGTTCTTTGGAGCATGCGCCAGCCGCCACTCGCCCAGCTCTTTGACAATCATGAGGACCGCGTCGCGGCGCACGTTCTCGCTGGCCGAGCGGACGTCAGAGTCGCGCCGACCCTCCGCGGGACGGATAAGCTCCTGATCGAGCTTCATTTCCGCATAGGCCACATAGACTGTTTCCGGACCCGCATCACGTTTGGCCTCGGCTTGGCCACCTATAGGCGTCGCCAGCGCGACGCGTTCTAGCGCCCGGATACGAATCTCCTTCATGGCCTCCCAGCCCCGATGAAACTCGTTGCGCGCAATGGGCTCCTGCCGTGCCGTCCAGATTAGTCGAAAGGACTCGTAGTCACCTTCGCTGCAATATCGCATCGCTTTTTCGAGCAGCGCGTTAACGGGCGCTTCTTTTACCCTTAGCGATTCCGGGAACATCAGGGCGGCCCGCTTCACAGTTGGGGCTGGGATGGCCTCAACCGGTTTCGCCCTAGTGTCCTCGTGCTCTTCGCAACCCGGCGAGAGCATGAATCCGCCCAAGAGCAGGGCCAACGATGCAACGGAGCGGCAATGGGGCGATCGGGGTGTGGAGGTTAGATGCATGGGCGATGTTGACTCCGTGAATAGCAGGCGGCCGGCAGTTATGCCTTTATGGCTGGTAGCTCAAAAACCGTACTCGTTCCACCGGCGATCGACAAGTTCTCGGACGGCGTCGGTCATCCTCAGCTCCTCCGGCCAATCGCGCACGATGCCTTCGTTGGGAATTTTTCTGGTGGCGTCAATCCCGATTTTGGCGCCGTGGCCGTAATAGGGCGTTGAATGATCGAGGATGTCGCATGGTCCGTCGGCGATTACCGTGTCCCGCCTCCAGTCGACGTTCGCGCCCATCTGGAAAAACACGTCTTGCTCGTCGTGGACGTTTACGTGCTCATCGACCACCACGATCATCTTGGAGAACATCATCTGTCCCGCGCCCCAGATCGAGCTGATCACCTTTCGGGCTTGCATGGGGTAATCCTTGCGAATCTTGACGAAAACGCAGTTGTGAAATGCTCCGAACATGGGCAGGTGATAATCGATGATGTCGGGAATCAGCATCTTGAGCGCGGGCAGGAAGATACGCTCCGTCGCCTTGCCGAGGTAATAGTCCTCCTGGGGCGGGGCGCCGACGATGGTGGCCGGGAAAATCGGATTCTTGCGATGAGTGATCGCCGTGACCGTCAGGGAGGGGTAGCGATCTGCGAGGGAATAAAAGCCGGTGTGATCGCCGAACGGGCCTTCAACCAGCGTTTCATGTGGGTCGATCCAGCCTTCGATCACTATCTCTGCGTTGACGGGCACTTCGATCGGTACGGTTTTGCCTTCGACCAGCTCGATTCCACCGTTGTTCAGGAACCCCGCAAAGAGCAATTCGCTCATGTCGGGCGGCAGCGGGCAGGTGGCCGCGTAGGGAAGGACCGGCTCGCCGCCGAGCACGATAGCTACGGGCATCTTTTCGCCGTGGGCCTTGTAGCCGCGGAAATGCCGCGCCCCGTCATGATGCACGTGCCAATGCATGGCCGCCAGCTTCTTCTCGAATACCTGCACGCGGTACATGCCGACGTTGCGCTCGCCGGTGTTGCGGTCCTTCGTATAGATGCCCGCGAAGGTGATGTAGCGACCGGTTCCGCGCGTTTCGTCCGCTGGTTTGAGCCCGTAGCCCGGTTTCCCGTCGAAGGGCCAGCACTGTATGATGGGCAGGCTCAGCAGATCGGCGTCTTCCGTGTGGACGACTTCTTGGCAGAGGCCGCGTTTGACCACCTTGGGCCCGAAGGAGGCGAGTTTGGCAAGCTGCGGGAGCTTCTTCATCTTGGCGACGAGCGACGTCGGCATCTGCGGCTTGATCAGTTCTTGCACTCGGTCCGCCAGCTCGTCGAAACTGGACACCCCAAGCGATAGATGCATCCGTTCGTAACTGCCGAACAGGTTGATGGCTACGGGTATGTCCGAACCAGCCACGCGGTCGAAGAGCAGTGCGTGGCCGCCGCGCTTGCCGTGGACGGGATCGGTCGTAGGTGGGGGGACGCTCCCGGCGGCGGGGGCTTTACACATGCGGTCCGCGATTTCGGCGATCTCAAGGATCGGGTCCACTTGGATGGGAACGCGCTTGAGCTGCTCCGATGTTTCCAACGCAGCGACAAAACTTTGCAGGTCGGGATAGGGCACGTCGTAGGATCTCCTGACAATTGAAGGCTCGCGGCGGGAGTGTACCGGAAGATCAGCAGGCGGGCGAGGGAGCGGCGTGCGCCACGCAGGCGGTGCGTGACCCATGGGCGCGGGGCTTGTTCAGACGCACAGGTTTCAGAGCACCTGGTGGCATCCTACCGTAGGTTGTCCCAAGGTCCGCAGGCTGGCGCCTGCGGCACTGATTCGGCGGTCATCTTGCCGCCAGTCGCTTATCATTCGAGCAGGTTTTTGGCGTCAAGATACCGCAGCGCGGCCTGGATGCCCTCGCGATGGGCGCCAAAGCGATGCCCGGTGATTTCTCCGACGGCTCGTGCGGCGATCCGGGCCTCAGGAATGCGTCGCTTCAACGTGTCGGCCGCGAGCCGCAAGCCGGCATCGTCATTCATCCGGCCCAGCGCCTCTGCGGCACATAGCGCCAATTTGAGATCGTCACCGCGCAGTACTTCTTTCAATGGCCCGATCGATTCCCGAATGGTCAGCATGCCGGAGGCCACGACAGCGCGCTCCCGTATCGAGGCGTGCTGATCCGAGACAAGGGCGGTAAGGGCGTCGCGCGCCATCTTGGTGTTGATCTTGCAAAGAGCCTCGGCCGCCTCGAGCCGGACATCAGGGTCGCCGGACATGGCCAGCGTGACGGCTGTGCGCTGCGATGTCGCGTCGCGCAGGCGAGCCGCGGAGATCGCGCGAAGCTTGGCGAGCGCCTCTTCACGCTTGGTCTCAAGCGGGCTTGCCAAGCGCTGCTCGGAGGCGTTTTCGGTCGTCGGGTCCTGTTCTCCCACGGTTCTCGATTGGTCGTTGACGGCCTGATCCATGAGCGGGCTTACCTCTTTGACTTTTTGGCTGTCGTTTTGGGGTATCTTGGAATCAAACTGCATGCCGATCTTGTACACGGTTTCGTCGTGCTGCCGGCACCAAGACACTTTGCATTGCACCCAGAGTGCGGAACCCTCTGAGTTTATTTGGACATTGACCATCTCGCCGCGGTACATCGGAGTTGCGCCCAAAATGCACAGTCCGGTCCGCGATAAGTCGTGGACCAAGGCGCGAAACGTTGCAGCGCCGTCGCCGGCATCGAGTCGACCGACATGAACACACTTGATTAGCGAGTCGCCTTTGCAAAGATGCCGCGTTGGTCGGCGATTCAAAACGGTGGGCAGCGCGGGCAACGCTTGATGTTCGTGTCGCGAGGCCACCTCGTCTTCCTGCTCCTCATCGGGCGTTGAGAGCTGAATGCCGGAATCGCTCGATTCTAAGGACAATCGCTCGCATAGTGTGGCCCAATGGCCCAGCGTTTCCGCGTCGAATTGCTTGCCGGCCTGGCTCTCCAGGATGCGGTTGGCTTCGGCGGGATCGAGCGATGCCCGGTAGGTTCTTCGACCAATCATCGCGTGGAAGGAGTCCACGATCGCGAGAATCTTCGATTCGGGCAGCAGCTCCTCGCCAGGGATCCCCAGCGGGTAACCCTGCCCGTCGATGCGTTCGTGGTGCTGGAGAATGGTCTGGCGCGCGCGCGAGGAGACATGAGGGTCATTACCGATCAGCCTCACACTCTCAATAGGATGTTGCTGCAGAATGTTCATTTCGGCGCGAGTAAGCTTGCCTTTCTTTTTGAGGATGGCCGAGGGAACCGACAGTTTTCCCAAGTCGTGCAGCATGCCGGCGATGCCCAGCGAGCGAAGTGTTTCCACATCATCGGAGCCAAACACCTCTGTGCCGAGTGCGACCGCAAGAGACGAAACGATCATCATGTGGCTTGCCGTGCTCCGCTCGTGCCCGGCCATTTCGAGCAGGTAGCTGGTGAGGTCCGTATCCAGAAGCAAGGCATCAATCAGCGAGTCGACGACACCGCTCATTCGCTCAAGGGACTGGGTATTGGCTGGGTCCTCGGTAATTGCTCGGGCTGCACTTGATCCCGCGCTGTGTGCGATGATGGCTTTTGCGGCGGGTTGAATCGTCGGGTCGGCGAGAATGCTGCCCAGTCTCTCTTCGAGTTCCGCCTCGCACGCGTGAAAATCCTCTGAACGAATGTAGAGGGATCCGATCCCTTTCCGCTCGATTCGATCAAGATCCTGGGTCGAAAACCCGCCAGCGTTCTTGTGGTACAGCACCGGCGTTTGCCCCGAGGACGGTGGAAGGTAAACCTCAACGCCTAGATCCTGGCTCAGCAGATGCGCGCGAAGCGCAGACGTCGGTATTTTCTCTAGGGTACTCGCCGTTGACACGCTCCAAATCTCCGCGGTCTATCCGTATCGGTGATAGCCAACGCCCGACGGGCGGCTCGGTATGCCTCAAGTATTAGATATAAACCGCGTCAAGGCACAGACGATCACCACCCACGCGCAGTTTCCGGGCGATGGCCGATGGGCACGAGCGTTGGAAGCCGCAGGATGGGTGATTCTCGGACCATGGAGACGAGCAGTCACCAAGCTTATAGGGGATCGCTATGGGATCGATTCGTGCCCGAAACCGAGTGCGCCGACGCGACCGCCGAATTGTCAGAGGTGCCCTGGGCGTTTGCCGCTTACTTGACTGACCGATCGCGTTGGCGGATGCTCTCGCGGGCGTGGCAGGTGAACCCGGTACGCCGCCTTCTCGAGCGACCGTGTGTTCGGAGCACCCGGCTAGGGATCGATCGATCGCGATGTGGCCTGGAAGCTGGCGTGCTCGGTCAGTGATGTTCTATTCAGAGTCAGTGGTGTGTTGGGAATGAGGATCGTTATGAATGATCACCGTGTCCGTGTGCTCGCTCGCCGGAGCGTGGCTATGCTCGGTATGGCGCTTGCGGCGCCGTGGATGGGGTCGAACACGGCCGCCGCAGAGAATCCGCTCGTGAATCCTTCGGGCGAGGTACCTGCAGAATGGCTGACCCACGCGGAGAAGTCGGAGTTTGTCACGACGCCGCGGTACGACGAAACGGTGGCCTACTGCAAGCGACTGGCCGGCGCGTCCCCGTGGGTCAATTATCAGGTGTTCGGCCATAGCCCGCGTCTGCGCGAGTTGCCGCTGGTTGTTGTGTCCAAGGAGCAGGTGTTCTACCCGAGCCAGTTGCCGCACAGCGACAAGCTCGTGGTGATGATTCAAAACTGTATCCACGCCGGGGAATGTGAAGGCAAGGACGCCTCGATGATGCTGATTCGCGATATCGCGATCACGAAGAAGCTCGAACACCTCGTCGACCATGTCAACCTACTCGTCGTGCCCATCTTCAACGTGGACGGGCACGAGCGATTCGGGCCGCACAACCGCATCAATCAAAACGGGCCCAAGGAAATGGGTTGGCGCGTCACATCGAAGAACTTGAACCTCAACCGCGATTACCTCAAGGCCGACACGACGGAGATGCGGGCGCTGTTGGAACTGTGGAACGGCTGGCGGCCACACCTGCACTTTGACACACACACGACCGACGGCGGAGATTGGCAGTACGACGTCACGTTCGCCTACGGCGGCAATCAGGCATCCGATCCCGCGATTGAGGACTGGCTGACGAACACCTGGCATGCCAATGTGGTTCCTGCCATGGAGGCGGACGGCCACGTGACGATGCCCTACTTCAACCTCGTCGATTCGAAGGACCCGGCCAAAGGGATCGCATCCGGTGGATTCGCGCCGCGGTATTCCACGGGCTACTTTGCCATTCGCAATCGCCCGTCGATTCTGGTCGAAACGCACATGCTCAAACCCTATCGAACCCGCGTTTTGGCCCAGTACAGCATCCTGCGCAACACACTGGAAATGCTCAACCGGGATCCGCAATCGCTCAAGGACGCCGTGGATCGCGCCGATCAGGCTGCGATTGCCATGGGTCGCGCATACGATTCAACGCGGCGGGTAGCCATGACCGTGGAGCGCACGAAGGAATCCACGCCGTTTACCTTCAAAGGCGTGGCGTTTGCGACGGATGAGAGCGAGGTGTCTGGCAGTTCGCGCATCATCTACGACGCGACCAAACCCATCGACATCGAGGCGGTCTGGTACAACAAATCCGTGGCCGGTGTGCAAATCTGCCCACCGCTGGGGTACCTTGTTCCGGCGGAGTGGACCGAAGCCATCGATCGGGTTCGGTATCACGGGTTGCAGGCGGCCCGGCTGCAGGAGCCTGTCACGGTGGAAGTCGAATCTTATCGCTTCAAGAACGTCACCTACGCCAAGCGGCCTTTTGAAGGGCGGTTTCGCGCGTCGTTTGAGGTAGAGCCGACTCGTGAATCGCGACACTATGCCGCCGGCTCGCTGTACGTGCCGCTTATGCAGCGCGACGCGCGGGTGGTCATGCATCTGTTCGAGCCGCAGGCTCCGGACTCGCTGGTATCGTGGGGTTTTTTCCATCCGATCTTCGAGCGAAAGGAATACGCCGAGCATTACACGCTCGAAAAACTAGCGCGACAGATGCTTTCGAAGGATCCGTCGCTCAAGAAGGAATTCGAGGAGAAGCTGGCCGCCGACAAGGAATTCGCCGGCGATCCGTGGGCCCGGTTGCAGTTTTTCTACCGTCGCTCACCCTATTGGGATCAGGCGCAATACGTCTACCCCGTCGGCCGGGTGATCAAGCCGCTGACGGCTGAGTTGTATCCGATTTAGCAGCAGGCGTAGCCCAGCCGCCCTCGGCTGGGGG
>CAZYXP010000052.1:0-2576 GCA_964651325.1 uncultured Phycisphaeraceae bacterium | reverse complement strand
AATCACACCCGAGGGCGGGTGTGCTACGTGGTTTCTGGAGTTTCAGGGCGTTGTCAGAACAGCATGCGAACCAGGTAATCGAGCCGGCCGGAAAGCAGAAGCTTCCGGCCTGAGTACTTCATGATTCTCTGGATCTGCTCTCGGTAGACAGGGTTGTAGCAATGCTTGGAGCAGTGTTTGCACGCCGGCTTGGGGTCCATGGGGCAGTGGGTACGTTTGGTCATGGCGTGGGCGAGTAACCTCGCGCAGGCTGGACATAGGCAGACTTCTCGACCCGCGAGCGCCTCCATGTCTTGCCCTTTGAGCGAAAACGGTGCGGTGGTGGCGGCCGAATGATGATTCGTACAGTAAATCGAAATGAATCGAATCAGCGTCCGCAGGTCGCGCGCGAGATGTCGGTCCGGCCGGAGGGGCCGATCGTAGGTGAGTTGGATTGGAAGGTTCTGAACCACACTGCCACCCAAGTGTCCGGAATCGGTCGGCCGGGGTTTTCACGGCCACCCTCGCCAGGCCCGAGCCATTCGTACCATAGTCATGCACGAAGTGTGCCACACGGCTATAATCTTATAGTCTAATTGTCGGAAAGGCCAGCGGCTTTCTTTATTTCTTTCGACGTAAGGGGTTACGGTCCAACGGGCATGTTGTGAGTCCCTGCGGCTAACGCGCGTCTTTCGATTCAGTGAGCCGCGAGCCACGGTGTGGCGGCGAGGGGGCCGTGAGGTTGCTCGGTTCACGTGGGAATTGACGCACGTGGGGCGTCGGTGTTGGAGTGTCCACGCGAATCAGCGAAGAGTCGGGGCGGCCGGGTCGACATGCACGGGTATTGAGAAATCCTGACGGAGGAATCGGCACTTGCCGCCCGTTTTTTCGCACACGTAATACAGGGCGTGGGCCGCTAGCGTCTGCAAGCCAGTCGGGGCACCCTTGGTCACCATCAATTCAAGCTCTAACTGCCGTTCTTCCTGCGTTTCGGGTTTCTCGGGGTTGGGAAAGAAAATCATCTCCGCGTCGCCAGGGGTCATCGTGTCGGGAAGTTCGACCCACATGATCAGCGGATCGGCCTCGTTGTTCCAGTAGGGGCGACTGCGCGCGTTAACACGAAACGTCGTGCGCACGCGGACGCGCCTGCCTGGCCGTACGCGGTCCGGCGTCACCACGGTCTCAATGTCAATGAGCCTGGCGTCGTCGTGTTTGATCCGACCTTTGTGGAAGCGGTCGCGGATGGCCAACGGCTTGCTCGGCTCCGATGGCTTGTCCTGCGGCTCCAACTCGGAACCGGACGGTTCGACGGTCAGCGGAACCGGGGTTTCACCACGGGCGCGAATGGCCACCCTCGCTTCATTCACCCAGAAGTAAAAGTTATAGGGCTTGTCCAAACGCGGGCCGTATTGTTGCAAACGCCGTCGCCAGATGTATTGATTGGGATCGATTCCCAACGCACGACCCCAATGATGCACCGCGGCTTGGGCGTCGTTTGGCTGACGCCGATCGGAATCATAGCGCGCGCGATAGGCTACCCCCAGGCGAAAGTGGGCACGCCCATTCTCCGGGTCGGCTTTGACCGCTTGCTGAAAGGCGTGAATTGGATCACACGCCGAGTCGTTGGCCTTAGCATCTCCGACGCCGTAGCGTTGTAGAAAGCACTCATCGCCGAAGGCCCGCCATGCGTGTTTCTCGCCGGCGGACGCGGCTGCGCGTAAGGCGTTCAGATCCGGCGCAACTGCGCGTGTATCGTCTGTCTGGCGGTTTGGGGCTTCGTAGTTGACGTTCATGAACTCCGCTTCAAACCTGCGTGGGCTGATTTGCTCGTGCCGCACGATGCCCGCCGCGTCGATCGCCACGGGGATGGGAACGGCCGCAAGGTCTAGCAGGTTGAGCGAATCCACAAAGATGGGCCATTGAAGGTCTCTCCACTGACGATAGAGACGGGCGCGATCGGGATGTTGTTCTTGTACCACGCCTACGACTACAAGGGCGCCGGATTCGATGAACGGCGCGACGATTCTCTGCCACACGGGCAGTACGCGACGGCATCCGGCTCACCAGGATGCGAAGTGAATCAGAAGGACTTTCTTGCCGCGATAATCCGACAGCCGCCCGCGCTTGCCGTCGAGGGTTGGAAGGTAGAAATCTGGATACGATTGTCCCACCTTCGTGCCGACGCTCCCTCCTGGTCGCCCGTGACAGGGTACGCTCGAAGCGATAAAGAGTGTCACCGCCGGAAAAACAATCAACCACCTGTATCTAGCCGTGCGTACACGCGAGAATTTCACCGGCCACCCTTTCGTTTATGAATTGATTTGATCCCTTGTATCAGATGCGTCATCAATGTAAACCGTCCGTGCTTGGGAACCCGAGATTATAGGACGTACGCGATAAAAGCTTGCTGAAGCTCAAATAGTGCGGTATACTATAGGGGCTTTGTTTGCGCATGATTCTTTTCTCTGTCCGGGGTAGAACCCAACGATGGCGGTACGGCGAACCATTGTATCCTTGACGCTGCTTGGCTTTCTCGCGGCCGGCATTGGTGTGCCCATCCCGCAGATTCAATTCAAATCCTCTGGCAGCTATCGTTG
>CAZYXP010000051.1:0-19686 GCA_964651325.1 uncultured Phycisphaeraceae bacterium | reverse complement strand
GCGTTGCCGCTCTCGTTGCTGGCCGCTGCTGATGGATCCGCACGTTTTCGCTTCTGGGACGCCGTCGATGCCGGGGGGATGGCCTCCGGCGGCGCAGGCGCATCGGTAGCCTTGTGCGCGGGTGTCGCTGGCGTCGTTGTCGCTGGAGCCTTCGTCCCCGGCGCCGGCTCGGCGGCGGTTTCCATCTCCTCGAATTCTTTCAAGATGGCCAACTCCTCATCACTGGCGAGCGATTCCTCGATCCCCGTTTCGAGGCTGCCGACGAGATCGGAATCCGCCTTTAGCGTTTCCAGCATTTCTTCCGCCTCGACGGCATGGCTGGTCAGTTCCTCCGTATCGGGAAGCTGGGCGACCTGCCCTTGCTGGATCAGGGTCAGGTTGTGAATATCCGTAGAGATGATGTCCATCTGCTTGTTGAGCATGGCCGCCGTCGTGTTCTGCCGCGCGATGTCCTTGCGCATCTGGGCAAGCTGCGCCGCTAGGCGTCGCTTGGGCACGCTCGACGTGGCGGCCTTGCCTTGAGCGAGCAATTCGGATTCCTTGACTTCGAGCTTGCCGATGTCCTCATAGATGCGGTCGCGCCGATGGGCTAGCGTAGCACGGCGTTCGGCGAGAAGATTGATCTTCTCCGCCTCGGCGCCTTCGCCGGAAAACAGCTGCTTAATCTTGTCGATGACATTCATCGAGGGTTTCTCCTGATGCGAGACCGGCGCGCCGCGAAAAAGGAGCATGTCGCCGCTCTTTCGCGAAAGCCGTAGTTCGGCATCGCTTTGGCTGACCTGCTCGAACGCGCGGGCGACGAGTTCTTCTTTCAGGCCTAGATGGCGGGCCACGGTCGAAGCCGTTAGCCCACCTGTGATCAATTCCGCGCTGCGACCCTCGATGACCTCTCGGACACGCTCGATCTTCTGCTTCACGTCTTCGGCGTCGAACAGCCGTATGATCGATTTATCGAGGTCGTCATCACAGGCCGTGGTCGTGAACCCGCCGTGGCCGTCCGGCTCGGTCAACACGATCTGGGCGTTGGGCATGTTCAGTTTGGCCTCTCTAGCCTCGTTCGTAAAGCCGGTCGGGCTGCACACGCCGATCAGGTAGCGAACCTTCTTGTCGGCCGCGAGCTTTCGGACATGGTCCATCAGTTCGCCGAGCCCGATGGGTGGCGCGTCCTTGGCATCGGCGGTGGCGAAGTGGTCGAGCGGAGAGAGCACAGAAGCGACGGCCACCCCCGTTCGCTTCTTCCAAAAGATCATGCTTCGGGAAAAGCCGTGTAGCTCGACGCGGCGATTCTTGGGCAGCGTTTTCAGCAATGCTTTGTCGTAGTTGCGATGCGAGGCCATCATGGCCCGCAAGGAATCTTCTTCGTCAGACTCCACCCGCTCCCAGCTTGACCCGCGCAACTGCTTTCCCTTGGCGTCTTCAAAGTTAGATCCCACGCCGCTAAGGAATTCGGTTTCGATCTTTAATGCTTCTCGGGCATCGGCACTCATGGCAATCCTCAACCGGCGACCGGGATTTCTTCGGGCTTCATGTCGCGCAAACTTGCGCCACATTGGCTGCAGAACAATGCCTTTCGATGCTCCACATAACGACAGGCGCGTTGCGGGCACACGAGCGCCTTTTGCCGTGAACCTCGGCGGCCAAGGGGCATGATCGCCTTACCGGGCCGGGCGATCCGGCTCGCGGAGCCGACAATACCGGCAACGATGCGGAACACCAAATAAGCGGCCCCGAGCAGGGCGGAGGCAACACCCAGCACCGCCAACAGCAAGAACCCGATGACATCCACGTTCATGCGCGACCCCCCGCCGAGGGATCCAGCGTTTCCAGGCTGGCGCCGCACATCACGCAAAAGCGATCTCGCGTGTGGACATACGCTTGGCAGCCGGCGTTGGGGCAACGCGGCACGGTGGGGACCAGCTGCCTGCCGCACTTGATGCAAAACTGATCGTCTTTGTTTACTCGAAGCGAGCATCCGGGGCAGCGCGTGCCCCCATCGGCCAGCACCCAGACGGAATCCCGCGGTTTCGCCGCCGCAACCGGCCCGTCGGCGGGGAGCATGGCCGCGGGGACCAGGGCGGCCCGCATTTGCTCGGCGGACTCAAACCGACGCTCCAAACGCGTGTAGCTCTGCGCGAACACGTCGCCAAGGTATTTCGGCATATCCGGTCGAAGCGCGCCGGGTCGGTCGTTGCCTTGCGGTCGTTCGCCGGTAAGCATTTCGAAGAGCACGATGCCGCACGCGTACAAGTCGCTTCGCCCGTCGATGTCGCCGCCGGTCTTTTGCTCGGGCGACATGTAGGCAATAGTTCCGGCAATCCCTCGACCCTCGGAAGCACTTAGGCTTCCGCTTTGAATCAAGGAGCCGGAGGTAACGCCGCCGATCTTACCCAGGCCGAAATCGGTAACCTTGACACTCTTGCGCGAGATGGTCGCCATCTCGTCGAGCGGGTGTGCGAGCAGGATGTTGCCGGGTTTGATGTCCCGATGGATCAACCGGGCGTCGTGCGCGGTGGACAGGGCCGCGAGCACGCCGCGAAGAATCTCGACGGCCGCGTCGATCGGGAATTCGCGTCCGTAACGATCGATGGCTTCGCGCAGGGAAGGCCCCTCGACCAGCTCCATGATGAAATAGGGCGGGTCGCCATAGGGGTCGAGGTCAATCGCGCGAACGATGTTTTGGTGGCGAAGCCCATGCACCGCGACGCCTTCGCGCCTCAAATTACGCACATACTGGTCGTCGGTGGGAATTTTGATGGCCACCAGATCGTCGAACACATGATGGCGCGCGCGCCAGACCTCCCCGAAGCTACCGACCCCGAGCCGGGCTTCGAGCAGGTAGTTGTTTATCCTGTCCCCTTCACGGAGCGTAACCATGGGCGAGAATCCAAAGGGCGATGGCGACCTCTAGAGTCCGCCCGTCGCCTGTTCCGCCTGAAACTCACAGGCCTTGAAATTATAAACCGCCGCCGACAGGAATCCAAGCACGACCACCGCCCAGGCGAGTCCGTTGTGCCCGGCGAAACCGCCCATCAGATAGACCGCGAAACCGGCATCCAGGAGCAAATAGCCCCCAAGCATGAGCCCCGCGGCCACGTTCGACTCCTTCGAGACGATCCACGGCGTGACGAAAAACGTTGCCCAGGGGAGCATGAGCACGAATCCGATCCAGACGACGGCGTACTTGATGGTCTTCCAGATGTGCTCGAGCGATTCTGGATGATTCCAGAAGTAAATCAACGCGCCGGCGCCGGACACCACCAGGATGGCCGTGATCACTTTGGCGCCTATATATTGTCCCAGGGTAGCAAACATGGCGATCCTCACCGATCTTCAAATCAAGCAGCCCGCGGCGCTGAATCGTTCGCCAATCGCCGGGATACGTGCTCGCCCGCGTGCCGCCCCACCGGTCCCGCGGCTCGGGTCCGCGCGGGCTGGTGCCCGCGGCTCGGTTTGTCGCGCTACCTATGAATCACGGCACTAGACTCTATCGCGCCGATGGCCGGGTGGCGATTACAATTCCCGCTCCTATTCTGAATTCGGAGTTTGGCGGCAAATATCCCAGGTTTTCTGGGATAGGGTGCAGGTAGGATCAATCTTGGGGCGCCGGAACGGGCGGTGCGCCATGCACGAGCCGCCCCTTCCCGTTCCGCTTGGCCATGTACATGGCGCGATCCGCGATCCGCATCAGATCTTCGGCATCGACGGCATTGCTGGACTTCACACTTGCCGCACCAATGCTCGCGGTGAGGCACGCGCCATCGGGTTCGGACGCGATTCGGTCGCTGAGCGAACCGAGGATGCGTTCGGCCAGAGCCGAAGCGCGCAAGACGTCTGTTTGCGGCAATAGCACCACGAATTCATCGCCCCCGTATCGCGCGCACACATCGGCGTCGCGGAGTTCCTGCGAGATCGTGGACGCCACAAGCTTGAGTACGTCATCGCCGGAATGATGACCCATTTCATCGTTGATTTGCTTGAAGTCGTCCAAATCGATCATCAGGTAGGCCAGATCGTGATTGTAGCGAATGGCCTGGGCAAAATACCGATCAAGCATTTCAGTAAAATGGCGACGGTTGTAAATGCCGGTGAGCGGATCGCGCGAGGCGAGCTCTTCGAGCTGTTTCGTACGCTGCACGACACGATCCTCGAGCTCCGCGTTCAAGCGAACCAGACGCTCCAGCGTATGTTGATGTTCGTCCGCCATGCGGTTGAACGCCCTCGATAGCTGCCCAATTTCGTCGCTCCGCCGCACGTCGCTTCGCGCATCGAGCTTGCCAGAAGAGAACTGGAGCATGATGGTCGCCAGACCATCGAGCGGAGATACGATGCGGCGAATCAGCAAGAAACCAAGAAAAACGGCCATGCAGGTGGCGATGGTTCCGACGCCGATGACCAGATCGAGCTTGCTGGCCATCGCCTGGTGCCAACGGTTGGTGGCCATGCCCGCTCGAATATATCCGACTAGGCCGGGTGATTCACTCGCACGCGTAGCGTCGGGGCGCCCTACTTGGCCAAGCGCGATTGGAAAAACGACCTCCAGATGGTGCTCGATCCCCAAGGACGAAACCTCGACGGCGGGGACCCCCAGCGGGCCGGCATCACTTGGTCGTTTTTCGCGCGCACTCATGAGCGTAGCGAAATGTTCGGGCCTAGAAGCCAAGGCCAATTCTCGACCCAGCGGATCTGAGACGATCGCGAAGATAAGCGGTTCGCCGCAAACCACATCATTGAGCATCGCCTTGATGGCGTCGCGGTTCCCGCTGGCAACGCTCGGCGCGATGGCCCGCGCGAGCAGACCTACCGTGTTGACCAACTCGTTGGCTCGGTGCGTCCTAGAGAGCCGAATACTGGCTTGCAGCAGGTACCCGGAGACGACGGCCGTAACGCACAGGGTCAATGCGACCACCAGAATGGTCGCCTTAAACTGAAGGCTGGATAGCGCGCGGAATAGCAGGGGTGGATCGCTGGTTTCGGTGGAGTCGTGGCCTGGGTTTGGCTCGGGCGGCATCACCGGTAACCTTCCGTGTCCTTTTGTACGATCCCACACTCAGCAAGGGGTCAATCGCCTATGGTGTATCGGACTCGATCGGGACGAACTGGAGGATTCAATGATGAGTTATCGGCCGTGAAATGAGGTCGTGCTCGACGCGGCCAGGCCTGTGCCATGCTTGCTATGGCGAGCTGGGTGAGCTGTTTTCGGACCATACATGCCGCGTGTGGGCACCAGCACCGGAGAGGCGCCGCGCGCCGAAGGCTGCGTGCAGCTGTGGGGCACACGGCCCCCCATCAATTCATCGTGCTTGAATCGCTGGCTGCCCCTCAAGCAGGGGCGGGTTGCTCGCCGTCGCGGGCCCGCTCGCGGAGCGTGTCCAGCGCTTCGCGAACCTCTGTCGCCATGCGTGCATTGGGGAAGTCACGAACCAATTCGAGCCCCGAGTTGAGCGCATCGTTCCACCGCTTTTCTTTGACGGCAAATCGAAACTGTACGCCAAGCTGCAGCAGTTTCTCTTTGAATACGTCGCGGGCTGTGGCTTGGAGCACCTCCGCCTCTGAGGGCGAGAGATACTGATCGAGCTCCTTGAGCGTATCGATCGCGCGGTCGACATCACTTCGGCGGACGGCTTCGTCCCAATCTTGGGTGAGCTCGCTCTTGTGCTGCTCTTTGAGCAACTTCATTCGATCAAAAAGACTGACGACTTTGGTGTCGTCGGGTAGAGCATGAACCAGCCGCTCGATTTCCATCTGGGCTCGAGCCCAATCGCGAGTCCTGAAATGGCTGTCGATAAGGGTAATCGCCTCCGAGAGTTTCGACTGAATGGCCGAGTTTCGCGCCTCGTCGAGTTCCTCCCGGATGGAATCCGATTCCTCCTTGTAACCAAATCGGACTTCCATTTCTTCGGCAAGCCGGAGCGCCGGTTCCCATTTGTGCAGCCGGATGTCGTCGCGAATGGCGCTGCGGAAGGCGTCTATTTCCTGGTCGCGATGGGCAAGTGACTTGGCGGCGTCGGAGATACGCGTGTTCTCCACGATCTCAGCGAGAAGCTCCGACTGCTTGGCGAGCGTTTCATTCAGGTCGCGAACTTCCCCGTGCTGACGCGCCACGGTTGATTCCATCTTCAATAGCAGTGGCATCACCGTGACCTGAACCACCGCCAGGAACAGACTAAGCCCACCCGCGGCGACCATCCAGAGATTCATCGAATCGCCGTAGCCCACCAGTCCGAGCACAATCAGCAGCGAGGAGCCGATCAGAACCGCAATACACGCTACGTTGTGAAGCCATCGTAGTTGGGAAAATCTCATTGGCGGTGTTTGCATTGCGAACTCACTTCCGCGAATTGGTCCGGATTCGCCATGCGAGTGGGCGCGTCCGAGCCAAAACGGGCTCGACCCGCGCGGCGGCACGCCGGATTCCCTTGATTCCTATGAGGTAATCGTATTTTCTACCGCGGAATCGTCAAGCGCTCAAGGAACACCCGGCTTGGTCCTCGGCGCGACCGCCACGGAGACCGTGACGGGGTTGGCTTGTTCTTTCTCCGTGGTCCGCCGGCGGAGTGCAGTACATTCTATATGCTCCAGATGATCCATTGTGTGGCCCACGCCCTCGATGGCGCCGGACACGACCCTCAGATAGAGCAGCGCGGCCCCACCGGCCGAGGCCGCACATGCGACTAATGTGAATCCGTCCATCGTTGCACCCTGGTTTCCAAGATTACGATGATCTATCGGTCCTGGGGCTGGGCGCCTGGAGATAAGCCAAGGAGGCGTGGAGAACGCCGCTCCGACCGGCTCGAAGCGGCTATTGGGGGTAAATCTGCGATTTTGCAGCTTCCCGACGAGCACGGCGGGGATGGCCGATCGCTAGGTTCGCTTGAATTGGCGATTGAGATCGGCTTTGGTCAGGCGGAGGGTGGTCGGGCGACCGTGGGGGCAGTTGCTCGATTTTTCGACGAGCTCCCGCTTCTTGATGAGCGCTTCGATCTCCTGCTGGGTCAGCGTGTCGCCCGCCTTGACCGCGGCCTTGCACGCCATCATATCAAGCACCCTGTGGATCATCACCTCCGCCGTGGCGTCCGGTGACTCGGCCAGGTAGTCGATCAAGTCGCGCAGGAACCCCCCGATGTTGGCGTCCTTGAGCAGCGCGGGAAAAGCGTGGACGGCCATCGAATCTTTCGAAAACGGCGCCACCTCGATGCCGAGCCGGTCGAGCAACGCCTTCTTCTGCGTAAGCAGATCCATCTCGCGCGAGGTAACCGAGACCGTTTCTGGCAGGAGCAGCCGCTGGGATTCGAGGGGGCCGCGCGTGAGCTTGTCCTTGAGCTGCTCGTACATGACCCGCTCGTGCAGGGCATGTTGATCGATGATCACAATGCCCTCTTCCGTTTCCGCCACCAGGTAAAGGTTGTGCATCTGCACGACGCGCGCGGGTTGCGATACAAATGGCCGATCACCGGCGAACCGATCCGACGGAGCGGACGTCGGCTGCGACCCAATTGGCGACCCGAAAGGCGGCGGCGGCGCAGCTTCATCCCGCGATCGGTCGGGCTCGCCATATAGCGCGCGCCATGTTTCCATGGGATCCAAAGAGGACGCGGATCGATCGGGGTTCAACGACGGATTTTGAAACATGCCTTGCCCGGTCGGCGCACCGAGGCCGCTACGCCCGGTTTGCACAGGCGGCGTCGCCTTGAGCATCGTCGCCAGTTCCTCGCGCATGCGCGATTGCGTTTCGGGGCTCAGGGTTTCCCGCGCGGCCCGATCGGTTCTCAAAGCTGGGGCCAAGTCCGCCTGTTGCAACGTCTCGCGCAGCAGCGCCAGCGATTGAGAATGGATCAGGTTGGGCTCGGCCCAGCGGACTTCGATCTTGGTCGGATGGACGTTGACATCGACCATTTTCGGGTCAAGCGAGACGAAGAGGAAGGCAATGGCGTGGCGACTATGCTCGATGAGCCCGCGAAAAGCCTCCTTGATGGCGTGCTGCACAAACTTGTCGCGAATGTAGCGGGAGTTAACAAAGGTATACTGCCATTGCGCAGTCGCACGCGAGCGGGCCGGCGGAGCCAGATAGGCCTCCATCGTTACGCCGCGTTCACACCGCTCGGCCACCAGCAGCGAATCGGCCAGCTCCGGACCGTAGAACTTCTCGATACGCTCGACACGCCGATCGCAGGCGGGAAGAATCAGCGTTTTTCGGCCGTTGTTGGTCACTTCAAACGCGATATGTGGAAACGCAAGCGCCGCACGCGACACCTGCTCGTTGATGTGGCCTACTTCCGTGCCCTTGGATCGAAGAAACTTACGCCGGGCTGGCACGTTAAAGAACAAATCGCGGACCTCGACCGTGGTGCCCACGGGTCCACCGGTGGCCTGCGCCGCGCGTTGATCCACGCCGCAAACGTTGATTTCATGCCCGACATCTTGCCCGCCGGGACGCGAAACGACCCGCAGCTTGGATACCGACGAAATGCTGGCGAGGGCTTCGCCGCGAAACCCCATGGACGCGATAGCGTAGAGGTCGTCCTCTTCGATGACCTTGCTCGTTGCGTGGGGCGTGACGCAGAGCTCCAGATCCTCCGGCGACATGCCGCAACCGTTATCGGTAACGCGGATGAGCTGCTTTCCGCCGTCTTCAATGGTGATGGCAATGCGATCGGCCCCGGCGTCGATGGCGTTGTCGAGCAACTCCTTGACGACGCTCGCCGGGCGCTCGACAACCTCCCCGGCGGCGATTTTGTTGACCAGAAGCGGCGGCAGAACTCGAATACGCGTGGTTTGGCTCATCAACCCCTCTTTCAAACGCAAAATCCTTCGCCCTCGGCAATAGCAAACATGGAGTATAGTGCGTGAGGCGGGCGCGGCCAACGCCAATTCAGAGCCGCTGGCGCAAGCCTGCGGACCTCTCGACTCAGGGCCGCCGGCACCAGCCTGCGGACCTCTCGACTCAGGGCCGCCGGCACCAGCCTGCGGACCTCTCGACTCAGAGCCGCTGGCGCAAGCCTGCGGACCGTCCGCGGTGATCGACCACGCGCCACCGGGAACACGGCTGAACCACCAAGGCACAAAGACACAAAGGGGGAGGAGAGGGGAAAAAGAAAAAGAGGGAAGGCGCGAGGGGGTGGTTTCGGGTAGCCATTCTGGAGATTGGCCGTTCCGGGTGGTTCAGTTCAGTGGAATCGGGCCGGTTGCGCCGGTACACTTGGATGGATGAATGGCTACAGGGGATCGTGTTCGGCGGGGGATGATGTTGCGTGAAGCGGCGAACGGATGATTGCCCATGGATTGTGTCAACTGCGGCGCCCCGCTGCCGGCCAAGTCAATGATCTGCCGGCATTGCGAAACGCTCAACGACGTTGACCTGCGCGCTATTGGAGCCACCAGCGGAACCGATATTCATTCGGATCGAGATTGTCCGCGATGCGACGTTCCCCTGCATTCGGTGAATCTGGGCGTCGATGGCGGGTTTCACATCGATCGTTGCCAGAGGTGCCTTGGTATCTTCTTCGATCCAGGCGAATTAGAACGGATCCTAAAGGATTCCGTATCCGGGGTGTTCGAGGTTGACTTGAGGCGGCTCGACGTGCTCGTTGACGAGGAGTACCAGCAGGAGACGCGGCAAGTTCGCTACGTCGAGTGTCCGGTCTGCGGCAAGCTAATGCACCGCCGGAATTACGGAGCCAGAAGCGGCGTCGTGATCGATTCATGCCGGAATCACGGGCTTTGGCTCGACGGCGGGGAACTGGGACAGATCCTCAAATGGACCAAAGCCGGCGGGAAAATTCACGACGCGGAAAGCAAAGTGCGCCTCGCCGAAGTCGAAGATCGTAAGAAGCGTGTAGCTCGAAGAGCGCAAGACGCCCGGCACGAGGGATTCGGGCGCGACTATCAAAGCGGCGGTTCCGACGCCGACCTGCTTGACCTCATCATGAATTGTCTATCCATTTTTCGAGGGGGGTCGTAGTCGCCGTGCGACGGCTTGCGAATTGCGCCGGCTGGAGCGCCGGCCGGACTCCAATCCTGTACCCCACCGCAGAGCGTCAACGCCATGAAGCCTAAGATCGCCCAACAGATCATGCTTGCTGAGGCCACCACGGCAGCAGGAATCTCGATTGAATCCGCGCCAGAAAGCCCCACGCCGATCGAGCTGGTGCTCACCGAATCACTGGGCGAATATTGGCCGACGCGGCTGCCACGCCTTGAAGCCAGACTAACAGACTGCGACTCGTCGGCGATCAGCATTGAAGCGGTATCGGCGACCCTGGCGCAGGCCGAATGGGAAGAGGCGGCACAGTGCCTGGGCGAGCTGTTGAGCATCGTTCAACGTCGCGGTGGACGCTGTTTGAACCTGCGTTTTCCCGCGCTGTACGGCCGGCCGCCCGCTCCACCGTTTGACCGCTACCAATCTGCGTTCAATCACGCGTTCCACATGCTGGCCCAAGCTCGTTTTGATGCCGAGGCGACCGGTGTCGCTGTGGCCTTGGAAGTGGCGTCGGGGGACTTTCTTCGGTCGCCGGTGGAGGCGCGCGAGCTGATCGATTCGGCCAATTCCTGGTCGATCGGTGCGTGCGTCGATCTGAGCCACATCGGCGACGACGCGTGCGCCTGCGACTGGTTGCGCACCCTGCGCGGCCGCGTTCGCTGCGTTCGCACGGCCAATCCGAAGCACGAGCTGTTGAAGGAGACACTAGAGGCCCTCGGCTTTGACGGAACGGTCGTCGCATTGAAGTGACCTCCGTTCGCTCGGGGCGAGCGTGACGCTTCAGGCGGCATGGGTACGCCGACTCAGAGCCGCTGGCGCCAGCCTGCGGACCTTCGCGCCAGGATGTCACCAGGCTTGCGCCAGGAGCTCTGAAAAGTCGCGGCCGCCGTTTCTGCCACGAACCCGATGTGCGGAGCGGCCGCGCGTCATCGTTGCAAACCCGGTCGTCGGGAGTAAAGTGTCTACGGGTCCGATCCGATGGGGCCGTGGCGTCCGCCGGCTCAATAGGGTTTGTAGCCGAAGGGCCTGGCCGCCGAGAACATTGCAGCGCCGGACCGCCGGCCATGCTACAGTGCCGCGCGAGACACCGTGCAACAGCGACGGCACACAGCGAGTTCATCCAGGAGAAAGGTCTCTCACCATGAATGAAATGGAAGCAATCCATGCGGCGTCCATCGCACGCCGGGAATCCGGTTTCACATGCCTGTCTGTGGTGGCGCGCGACGATCAGCCATCCGGGCGCGGGCCGGCGACGCGTCCGATTCGCGCCTCTTGGCTCTTGGGCCTGGTGATATTCTTGGGGACGATGGCGCCGGGTTGCAGCGAGGACAAACCCGATTTTGACATCATCACGCTCGATCAGGCGCGCATCGAAAAGATCGACCTGACCAGCGACGGCCGGGGCAAAATCACCGTTTCGTATTACAGTGAGAAACGAAAAGAGGAGGTGGTCGGCGAGGGCCTGGTGACGGAAGAAACCGAGATCCTCATCAACGGCGCTGTGGCCAAACTTAAGGATCTTCGCGAGGGCGAGCGCGTCCGTGGTGAAGTGCGGGTTGAAAAGAAGGGACGCGAGAAGAATCAGATCGCGATCAAGATTTTCGTCGATCGCCCCAAGCCCGTCGGCGGCGACGGAGGATAGCCGGCCATGCGGCGCCACGGACGAGTCGTGCGCTGGGGAAAATGGGCGGCGACGGTGTGCGGCGGGTTCATGCTGGCAGCGTGGGCCGGCAGCGTATACGCGCCGATCAAGATCGGCCCATTCAATCGAGACGTTTTCTTCGTGCTATCCGATTGCTTTTTTTACGGCTTTTGGGTGCATTTGCCGGAGCCTCTACTCGACGTGCCGGTGAAATTCGAAGTTGACCAAGATACCGTAGGGAATTCGATTCGATGGTGGCCAATCTTCACCTCAAGTAGACGTTGGTTCGGCCAAACCGTTCAAGTCGCACTTTGGCCGATCGTGCTTGCGTTATCGGTCGTTGCAGCGTGGCTTTGGTGCGTCGATCGGCGGTATGCGCCGGGGTATTGTGGCGCGTGCGGCTATGATCTTACCGGCAATGAGTCGGGCGTTTGCCCGGAGTGCGGAATGGCGACTAGCAGCCGCGGGCGCAAGCCTGCGGACCATCTGCGGTAGGCTGTCGTCGCGTTTCCGCCAGGCGCCCCGACCAATCTTTCTCGCTCGAATGCAATGGTAGATGGATTAATGGATTTTTGCTTTACTTGCACGACACGATGTGGTACCATCTAGTCCATGGCATTCATGTTGTAGACCTATCACCTTAGCGCTGTCGCCATCAACGGGAATTCGTCGAAACGTTTTTCTTAGTGCCGTAGGGCGTTGAGCTTATCCGGGCATCGTGCGATCTGAGTTGGGCCACATCTAACACCATCGATCGCCGGGCGCGTGATGCCGATCCGCCCCACAGAATAGGGGAGTTGCAAGAGTCGTGAGTAGTCGCACTGATGCTTCCGCAAGCGGTTCCGGTGCGCCCGACGAGCGCGCTGCCTACGGAAGAGCGGCGACGCGTATTCCATGGCGGATGTATCTTCTTCTCGCAACTGTGGGATCGATCATGATCGGCGCGGTCGCCTTCGGTTCTTACAAATTCGAGAGCACGGCTGGAACACACCTGCCTCGCGCGGACGCGTGCATGGAATTGAGGCTGGATCTGACCACGGCCCATCTCTGGCTCGAGGAAATCCTCAGTGGCGATCGCCACGAAGAAATCGAAACGGTCTGGATGCGTTTGGATCGAGCCGACGCCCGTGCCCGATCGATGCTGGACGGCGGCACGGCTGGACTCTGGACGTTTCGCGCCGCGGAACAACCCGATCAGCGGAAGGTGTTGAATGAAATCCGGGAGAAAATCGCCGAGCTTCGCCGTATGGCGATGGCACGTTTTGAAGACCCGAATGGATCCGGGGTAGGCTCGCCGGCAGATCAGCGCTTTGACGAGGCCTTTGAAAGCGTGCAGAAACTTGCAAGCCAATTCGAGCGCGGTGCTTATGAGGAGGTCGGTCGTGACCTGAAGACGTTTGGATCCACCCAGACGGCGCTCATGATGGCCGTAACCGCGTTGTTGTTTGTAGCCGGGTTGGCCTTCAACCGTTTTGAACGACGACAAGCCGCCACGCTGGTGGCCGTTCGCTCTTCGGCCGCTTCACTCGAGAGGGAGGTCGCCGAACGCCTCAAGGTTGAGCACTCGCTTAAACGGACCCAATACGCCATCGACCACGCTTCGGATCCTGTCTATTGGGTCATGCCGGACGCCAGCATATCCTACGCCAACGAAGCGGCGTGCAAGGCGCTGGGATACACCCACGATGAACTCACGTCGCTGCGCGTTCCGGATATCGACCCAGACTTTACGTGGGAACGGTGGCCGACCCACTGGCAGAAGATGAAAAACTCCGGCTCCATGACGATCGAATCTCACCATCGGACTAAGGAGGGCAAGCTCTTTCCGATGGAGATCACAACGGACTACGTTCGGAATCGCTCCGAGGAGTATATATGGGCGTACGTACGGGACATATCAGAGCGCAAGCGGTCTGAAGAGGCGCTTCGCCATAGCGAGGAGAGATTCCGCGGTATCAGCTCCGCCGCGTCCGATGCCATTGTCATGATGGACGAACGCGCCAACATTTCTTTTTGGAATTTGGCGGCCGAGAAGATGTTCGGCTATTCCAGCGATGAGGCCCTCGGGGCGTCGCTCCACGAACTGATCGTGCCGGAGCGATATCGCGCGGCGTTCACCAAGGCGTTTCCCGTTTTTCTCGAAACCGGCCAAGGTTCGGTGCTCGGCAAGATCAATGAAATGATGGTCATGCCCAAAGAGGGGCCCGAATTCCCGGCCGAAGTAGCGATCAGTCGCGTCCAATTGTGGGGACGCTGGCACGCGGCCGGCATCGTACGAGACGTATCCGAGCGCCGACGCGCGGAGCGGGAGCGAGCGAGGTTAGCTATGGCCGTCGAGCAGGCGGCGGAAATGATCCTCGTTGTCGATCCCGAGGGCGTGATTCAATACGTGAACCCCGCATTCGAGCGTGTCACCGGATACGCGCGGGACGAAGCCATCGGCCAGACCCCGCACCTCGTAAAGAGCGGCAAGCACGATGAACGCTTTTATGACGAAATGTGGAAGCAAATCCGTAGCGGCAAGGTGTGGACCGGGCAGATGACCAACCGAAAGAAAGATGGCTCATTCTATCAGGAAGCTGGCACGATTTCCCCCATCTTTGACGATTCTGGCGCGATCATCAACTTCGTTTCGGTTCGCCGAGATCTAACGCGAGAACTAGAGCTTGAATCACAATTGCGCCAGTCGCAGAAGATGGAGGCGATCGGATTACTCGCCGGCGGGGTCGCCCATGACTTCAATAACCTGCTGGCCACAATCAACGGCTATGTGGCCCTCGCGAACTCCGCCGTGGGCGAGGACCACGAGGCGTACGAGCTTCTTTCCGGAATTCAACGTGCCTTGGATCAGGGGGAGGCCGTCACACAGTCATTGTTGACGTTTAGCTGCGGCGCGCCCGCGCGCAAGAAGCATGTCGATCTGTGCGAGCATGCGAAACAGGTGGTCCGTCTGCTGGATCGGGTCATGCCGGATGGCATCACGGTTTCGCTTGAGTCGGCGGCCACATCGGTTTGGATAAACGCGAACGCATCACAGCTTCAGCAAATCATCATGAACCTGGCAATCAACGCGCGCGACGCCATGCCCAAAGGCGGCACAGTTTCCGTGGTGGTTGCGCGCGAGCCCGCCGGCAGCAAGGGCCAGGACTCGAGCGTGCCCATGGCGACACTTACGGTTCGAGACACAGGCGTCGGCATGACGCAGGAAGTTCGCGATCGCATCTTCGAACCGTTTTTCTCGACAAAACCAAAAGGTCGGGGTACCGGCCTTGGGTTGGCGATCATCCACGGAATCGTCAAGGATCACGGCGGGCGTGTGACCGTGCGGTCTGAGCCGGGCTGCGGAAGTTCGTTTGTCGTGGCGTTTCCCCTGATCGCCGACGAATTGGCGACTGACGAATCGGTCAGCCATGCCACCGAACCCCCGGGACCGGGGGAGCTCGTCGTGCTTGCTGATAGCAACCCTCATGTACGCGGGATCATGGACACGGCACTGCAATCACTGGCGTACGAGGTTGTGCAGGTCGGCGATGGCATCTCGCTGCATGATTGTGCTGATTTGCAGGGATCCAGAATTCGCCTTTTCGTCATCGACGTGGATCTACCCCGCAAGAGCGCGCTTGATTTCCTGAAAGCGCTTCGTAGCCAAGGCAATCGAACGCCGGTCGTTCTGATCGCCGATAGCGAAGTGGCCGGCGACCAAGATGGAATCGACGAGAACACAACCATCGTGATCAAGCCGTTTGCCGTTGCGGATTTCTCGACGCTGGTCCGTGGCATTTTGGGCCAGCAACATTATGGGAGTGGTGTATGAGCGTGCCCGCCATCCAGCCGGCCGGCGACGTCGACATCGCTCAAGACATCGCGTACGCTAAACACGTATACGCTTCAGGCACCAAGAATCGGATAGTCGTTGTGATTCTGCAGCATTCTGATACTGCGTCGAGGCTGACTTGAGGGCGAAAACCGTGTGACGCTGCGCCCCCCCCCAAGGCAGGCTTGACTGCACTGGGAGTAGGAAGCCTATTGTTCAGGAGTTCGGATCGATGCCCGATCACGCCATCCCTCGACCTGATCCTGTCTGCGAAACGCCAAGCGCATCGCCGATGCGCGGCGCGGACACGCCCCCAACGAATCCGACCATCGCGGTCTCCATTTTGCTGGTTGACGATCATGCCTTGCTTCGCGATTCCATCGCCCGCCTCTTGAATGCGGAAGAGGAAATGTCGGTCATAGGAATGGTGGGGGATGCCGCAGCCGCGGTCGCGCTCTGTGTACATTCGCGCCCGCACGTGGTCGTTATGGATATCGACATGCCCGGCCTGTCGCCGTTTGAAGCAGCCAAGGAAATCGGGCGCCTCTGCCCCGAAACGCGAATTCTGTTTCTCAGTTCGTATGCCCACGATCGTTACATCGAGCAGGCCCTCGACGCCCACGCGACAGGGTACCTGACCAAGGGTGAATCGGCCCTTTCGGTGGTGCAGGCGATTCGAACGATTGCCCAAGGGGGCAGCCATTTTTCCAGCGCTGTCTTGGATCGCCTGATCGTCGATCATGACGGAATTCGGCTGGCCAAGCCGTCCCCGTCGCGCATTTCCACGCTTACGCCACGAGAGATCGAAACCCTGCGCTACATCGCGGCCGGCCATACCAAGAAGGAAATCGCGGCCATCATGCACGTAAGCGCCAAGACGGTCGAAAAACACAGCGATCACCTAATGCAGAAACTAAACATTCACGATCGCGTGGAGCTAACTCGCTTCGCCATCCGCGAAGGGTTCACCGAGGCCTAGCAACCGACGCCCAATGCATGGCCACCCTGGAGCCCGCGACCGCCAGCGCGCTATGTTGCGCCACATGATTGCCCCCGAGCCGAGGGCTTCAGCCCGCGCATGAGTCCGCGACACTTCCGGCGGGATGAACGCACCAGCTCAGAGCCGCTGGCGCGAGTCTGCGGACCAGTCGCAGGACGGATGTCACAGGGCTAGCGCCCTGTGCTCTGAGAGTCATCCGATACCTACCGAGTCAATGCACCGGGCAGCCGCCGCCCTTGGCCTCAGAGCCGAACACCTCATGCTTGGGGCGACCGGCCAGAATCTCTTCCTTGCCCCAATTGGCAACGTTCTTGAACGTGTCGGAGGCAATAAACCCATCAAACGCCCCCTTGTCGCTCCATTGCGAAACGATCAAGTATTCCTGCGGATCGTTGATTTGGCTGTACATGAACGTTTCGCTATGCCCATCGATTCCGCCCATGGCCGTAACGACCTTGTTGAAAGCCTTCTCAAACGTGTCGTTCTTGCCCTCGAGCACCTTGTAATTCATTCCGATGGTGACCATCCGCATCGCTCCTTATTTCTTGGCCAGGCTGCAAACCCGCGGACCGACCCGCCCGCCGGAGCTTGCAGCCGAAGTTGATTAAGTATCCTACTTATCGGAAGCTTGCGACGAAACCTGTGGAACCCGCGCCGCTTTGGGGCGGAGCTTCAACCAACGCCGGGGCGGGCCTCAGCAGCACCCGGACGCTATCGCCGGCCGCCATCCGGCGCGTATGACCCATTCGGCGGTTTGGGCATCGTTCTTTCCTGCAGCATGAAGGGCTGCGCCACAGTAGCCGTGGGTCCGTTCCCGGCGGACCCACGCACCGCACAACCCGTTCTATTCGACCCTGCAGGAGTCGGCTAAGCCCTTTGTCTGACACATCTCGCAGAACAGACGACCCTTACAGGGTCGGGCGGTAGGGCGGCGGCGCCATCCGGGGGCGACGCTGCGCTTGCCCCCGGCTACTTTAGCGCAGGCTTTCAGCCTGCCATCATAGTCGCCGATTCTGTCATGCACCCACGCAATTCCGCGTGCCGAGAGGGCGCTTGCACGGGCGAGGTTGCGTGTCTACGATCGATGGCGTATGCGAAAGATCAACTGCGTCATCACGGTGTGCTTGACCCTGTCGGCGTTGCTCGCTTGGGGCTACACATGCTACAAGGGGTGGAGCATCCAGACGATGCACTGGTATTCGTTGCATGTGTATCCGGCGATGTTCGCCACGGCGCTCAGCGTGGCGGGCTGCCTCGGGTGGGTGCTCCTTGTATGGCAGGATTCGCGCGGGGACGGTCACACCCGTTGCCGCAAGTGTGGCCACATCCTGCGCGGCCTCAGCAAGCCCATCTGCCCGGAGTGCGGCACGCCGATCTGATGAGTTCCCATCTTCCCGCGGTGGCGGATTGCCGATAGACCAAGAACGGAAAGCCTGGAAGCGGAAACGGCGCGGCAACGATCGGCAACGACTCCAAACGGTACTGCGGATGAGACATCGGTGACGGTCCCCCATGATTCCAACGCCAGTGCCGATGGTGCCCAAACCAATGATGTATGGCGGTGGCGGGATCGCGCGGCGCAGTGGCTCGCCTTCCCGCTCGGTCGTTATCTGGACTACGGCTGCGGTCGGGGCGAGTTGATCGAGACGGTGAGCGCCTCGGCCACCGAGGCTCACGGGGTAGATGTGGATGACGCCAAGATCGCCGCGGCTTCAAAGCGAAACGCTTCGGCCTCATTTTCCGTCGTCGGGCTCGACGGATTGACCGCCTATTGCGACGCATACTTTGATACCATTTCCATCGTCGAAGTCATCGAGCATGTCCCCGATGAGCGTGCAACGCTCACCGAACTCCACCGGATCCTCAAGCCGGGCGGACGACTGCTCCTGACGACGCCCCATCGCGGGCTGCTCACGTTTCTCGACGTCGGAAACTTCAAGTTCGTCATGCCTCGCTTGCATCGATTCCTCCACGTTCGAATCCTGCGCGACCCGACTTACTTTGCCACCCGTTTTGAACGCACCGAGGCAATTGGATTGATCGGTGACATTTCGGTTTCCTGCGGCCGAAAGCCATGGCATCGACACTACCGATTGCGCGACATCGCCGGCCATTGCCCCGCCGGACTGACGATCGAGCGGCACGGCGTCTACTTTCCGGCCATGCGCGCGTTCATGCTGGTCAGCGCGGTGATAAAGGTCGTAACCGCAGGACGCCTGGCCCGAATACCCTGGCCGTTTTCCGCGCTGGAACGGCGACTCAGCAGGATTTCATCGACCACGGGCGACCAACTCGTCGTGCTGATGCAAAAGACCGCCTGAGCCGTTTGCGCGCCACGCGTCATTGGCGAGCAGTGGGACAAGGACGACGAGCCCGGCGATCCGGAGCGTTGCGACGTTTCGTTCGTCCGGGAATTCAGACGGAACAGCTGGCGTCAGCGTGATGCTTCACTTCGCGGCGGACATGGTGTTTCACGTCTGGATTGCCAAGATGGGAACCGTTGGGCGCAATGGTTGATCGGATCAAAAAAAATCGCGGCAACCGCCCATTAGGACAGATGTCCGCGCGACCCGGGCACACCCTCTTTCGCTATTCGGCTGGAAAACCGAGACCGACGGGAGTCGAACCCGCAACCACCGGATCGACAGTCCGGTACTCTAACCAATTGAGCTACGGTCCCTTATTCACCCCTCAACGGCAGTATACCATACGACCGGAACACCTCATGCGCCGATGGCATAGCCACTGACCTGCGGCTTTTCTCGGGCCGACGGTCTAGCAACCGGGCCTGAACGCCACTGAAGGGGCTTTTTGCTCTGTTTCGCTGTCCGCTTGGGCTGACCCAATGGCCGACGACAGTCACACGCGATTGATAATGCATCACCCGCCCCGAGTCAAGCGACTAGCGCCGGCGAATTGGGCCGGCGGGCCCCCAACCTCAGGCGGAAGCCCGCCAAGGGCGTCGAATCCATGGACTATAGGGACTCAGCCCACCGCCTCCACGAGTCGGGTCAGCCATCGAATCCCGCCAATGGACGGCATCAAGTCCGAAAACGTGCGATCGGACCACGGCTGCGTCAAGGCCAACCACGTTTGGCAAGCGGCCGTCTGCTGTCGCCGGACCGACCCCCAGCCGAGGGCGGCTGGGCTACATTCGGCTGGGCCGCATCGGACTTCGCCAACCGCTGAGGCCATCGTAAGGCAGCATCAACCCTCAAGAGCCCGCCACGCCCGGAGCCTCGCTAGCCCTCAAA
>CAZYXP010000050.1:0-19712 GCA_964651325.1 uncultured Phycisphaeraceae bacterium | reverse complement strand
TAGAGCTCTGGACGCAAGTCAGATGCCTGTCTTTGCAATAACGGACCCTTCCGAGACAATGCCGGCGTCCCGCGATCCGGCGAGCTGTCTCGGCGGACTGACGCTTCTGCCGCTACGGAGTCGTACCATGCTTGACCACTCGTTCAGCTTGTCCAAGGCATTCCAATCGGCCGTGGCCGCCGAGGGAAAGGGCCCCGACCTAGACGATGTCCATGCCGCGTTGGGTCTTTCGATGGCCCTGTGTGTTCATCCGGCCTGTCCTTATCCGGCCCAATGGTCCGCATATGGCCGCGATGCTCGCCTTGTAGAAGCCGCTGGGGCCGTGGGCGCCAGCCTCCGTGAGTTGCATCCGCCCGAGGCGGCGGTCGGGCTCACCGGAGCGACCGAGTTTTCGCAGCATTTTCAAGCCAGCTACCGACCGCTGATCCTCAATGCGCTGCAAAACCGGCAGCCCGTGCTCGCATGGCAGGGTTGGCCCGGCGAAGACTTGCTTTCGTGGGGCTTAATCACGAGCGAGGCAACCAGCGGCGTGGGGCTACAGGGCGTTATTTGGACCGAATCCCAGCCGGGTCAATGGCAAACCCGCGGGCCGATCGTGCTCGAGCGCCCGCCCGTTCAGGTGTACATCGTGGAATCGGTCGAGGCTCGAAACGGCCTGGAAGCAAGCGATCTGTTGCCGTGTGCGGTAAGCAGCGCGCTTGCCATGTTGGGCCCCGAGGTGTGCGGGCGGTTTGGCGTGCTGACGGGTTCCAATGCCGTTGAGTTTTGGTTGGGAGAGTTGAAAAAAAGAGGGGCGGGTCCGATACCGCCCATGCAGGCGACCGGTCATCAGCAGTTGGCCTCTTCCATTCTGCGATCGATCAAATCCGCGCTGCAATTCCTCGCGAGAGCGAAAGGAGGCATCGGCGAACCGTTTGAGGGGCCACTGGAGTCCGTGAACGCGGCCTGCACGATGGTGGGCCATCATCTTATGGGACTATCGGATCCGATGACCTCGCGCCAACTATTCAGCAACCCCCAAGGGATCGCCAAAGCGCTGCGTGATCTAGCCGAGGTCAAGCTGGCGCAAATCAATCTCTTCGCGGCGCTTCAATCGTTGGACCGCGCGCTCGCCGCAGAGCCCCATGGCCGCGCGGGCTGAAGCCCGCGGCTCGGGTTGTACTGAGCCGCATGCTTCAGCTTGCGCGGCGTCACGTTCGAGCGAGCCGCACGAACCCGGTGGACCGTTGAATTGAAGTGCGTTCGGTGTCGGTACCCGCTGCCGCGAAACTACGCTACCGAGCGGGTTCTTGGCCAACAAGCCTGAGGAACTGCTGCTCATCCACGATTTCAACGCCCAATTCGCTCGCTTTCTTCGCCTTGGAACCGGGAGCCTCTCCGGCGACCACATAGTCGGTCTTCGCGCTGACACTGCTCGATATCTTGCCGCCTAGCTTCTTGACCAGCGCCTGAGCCTCTTTTCTACCCATCGTTTCTAGCGTTCCGGTAATCACCACGATCTTGCCAGTCAGTGGTGCGTCCGCCACGGTGTTGGGTCGCGGCTGAGTGGTTCGGACACCGGCGTCGATCAACCGTTGCACCGCGGCCGTGCCTTCCTCGCTTGCAAAGAACCCGACCACGCTCGCGGCCAGCTCTCCACCGATGCCGTCGATCTCCGTCAGTTCCTCTTGCGACGCGGCGATGAGTTTTTCCATGCTCCCAAAATGGTCGGCCAGCAGCTCTGCGGTGGTCGCGCCGATGTGTCGAATGTTGATGGCCGCCAGAAGGCGCGCGAGCGGGCGGCCTTTGCTGGCCTTGATGCCCGCCAGCAGATTATCGACACTCTTGTCGCCAAGCCGCTCCAATTCGATGAGCGCGTCGCGCTTGTCATGCAGCGAATAGAGGTCGGCGTAGTCGGTGAGCATGCCTTCATCGACAAGCGTTTCGATGAGCACTTGCCCGGCGCCTTCGATGTCCATCTGATTGCGGCCACAGAAGTAAATCAATCGCTCCTTAAGCTGTGCGGGACAAGCCGGGTTGACGCAGCGGAGATAAACACCACCCTCATCTTGTTCCACCTTGCCGCCGCACACCGGGCATGTCGTAGGCCGGGTCATCGGCTGCGTTCCGTTGGCTCTCTTTTCAATCACCACGCGGACAACCTGGGGGATGATCTCACCCGCTTTCTCCACGACCACGGTATCGCCGAGGTGCAAACCGAGCCGATCGACCTGATCAAAGTTGTGCAGGGATGCATGTTGCACGGTCGTGCCCGCAAGCAACACCGGCTCCATGACGGCCCGAGGCGTGATCGTGCCGAGCTTGCCGACTTGATAGTCTACGCGAAGCAGGATGCTTTCCGCCTGCTCAGCCGCGAACTTGAACGCGATGCACCATCGCGGATAGCGGGCCGTAGTGCCGAGGACGTGGCGTTGCTCTAGCGAATCCAGTTTGATGACCAAGCCGTCCGTTTCGTAGGGGATCGCATGGCGCCGGGCGTCCCACTGTGTGAGCTTCCCCACGACGGCTTCGATGTTGTCGCAGATGTCGCGATGGGGGCTTATCGGTATGCCGAACCCGCCAAACATGCCGAACAGATCGGTGTCGGATTCCGCCGAAAGCGGATCAATCGCGCCATAGCCATGGGCGACGAACTGCAGCCCCCGCCCTGCGATGTTGCGTGGATCGAGCTGCTTGAGTGACCCAGTTGTGGCATTGCGAGGGTTGGCGAAGGTCGGCTCGCCGTCCGCTTCTCGCTGTTTGTTGTGTTGCTCAAACGCCTTCGTGGGCCAGACGATCTCACCGCGCACTTCGAGTGTAGCGGGCACGTTGTCGCCTAGAAGACGAAGCGGAACGGAGGGAATTGTCCGGACGTTTTCCGTGATGTCGTCGCCGACCTCGCCATTGCCCCGGGTTGCCGCGAGTACGAGGAGACCACGTTCGTATCGAAGCGATACGGCCACGCCGTCGATCTTGGGCTCGACGATGTACCGATAGGGTTCGGTGCCAAGTCCCTTGGCGACCCGCTCGTCGAACTTGCGTAACTGAGCTTCGTCGTAGGTGTTGTCGACGGATTGCATCGGTATGGTATGGGCCACGTGCCCAAACCCGTCGATCGGTGCGCCGCCCACCCGCTGCGTCGGAGAATCCGCGGTGACCAGGCCCGGATGCGCTTCTTCGAGATGGGTAAGTTCGGCGAACAGCTTGTCATACGCCCTGTCGCTGATGCTCGGCGCGCCAAGCACGTAATACGCATGATCGTGGCGGCGGATGGCGTCGCGCAGTGCGTCCATTTGCTTTTCGGGCTTGCTGGTCATGGTCGGGTGATTATGCACCGACAGGGGGCAAAGAGGCAAGAGAGGGAGGCGGATTGTAAGGTGGAAGATGGAAGATTGAAGGATGAAGATTGAAGTTTGAAGGATGGAAGGTTGGCGGGTGGCCCACGTCCTATTGGACGTGGGGGAGCCGATGATGGCGACCGGAAGACGCCTACGCCCGTCGGTGAGTCAATCGAATGACGCGCGACATCTGCCGTACACTTCCTGACGGGCGCGGTTCGGATCGACGCCGCGAAGCCACATCCGAGCGCGGGTGTACCGCAGTTCCTCTGCCTCTGCCCCTTTCGAGGCAGGCCCTACCGCACGTTGAAATACTTGGCCTGCTTGTGGTGGCAGATGAGGGCCGTGGTAGTCTGCTCCGGCTCGAGTTGAAATTCATCCGAAAGCGCTACGCCGATGCGTCCGGGTTTGAGGATCGGCCACAGCTTGAGCTGATCCTCCAAGCGCGGACAGGCCGGGTAGCCAAAGCTGTATCGCGAACCCTGGTAACGCTGCTTGAAAATCTCCTGCCGATCACGGGCGTCGCCACCGGCGATGCCCCATTCCATGCGAATCTGCTTGTGGATGTACTCCGCGAGGGATTCAGCGATCTCCACGCCGAGCCCGTGCAGGTGCAAATAGTCCTTGTAGCGATCCTGCTCAAACCATTGGAGGGCGACTTGGCTGATTTTCCGACCGGCGGTCACCACGCTGAACGCGGCCACATCATGGACGCCGCCGCCTACCGGTCTGAAGAAATCGCTCAGGCACCAATAGGGCGGTTTGCCTTGGCGTGGAAAATCGAACCGGGCGATCTTGGTCTCGCGATCGTCCGGATCGTAGACGATCAACTGATCGCCGTCGGATTGAACCGGCCAGAATCCGTAGACCGCCCGCAGTAGGAGAATATCGTCCTCGGCGCACGTCTTGAGCATATCGCGCAGCACCGGCCGAACCTCGGCGTCGATGTAGGCCTTGAATTCCTCCCGGGTGCGCTGACCTTTGCGGTATTGCCACTGCACGTGAAACAGCATGTTCTCGTTTAGGTAGGCTAGCGCGGCTTTCGGTTCGATCCGCTCGATGACTCGCGAACCCCAAAACGGTGGCTCGGGCACGGGCTCATCGCGCGCGATGTCTGATTGCGGGGGCACATAGCCGTACCGCCGCTCTGCTTCGTGATCCGGAACCATACGCGGCTGCGGCGATGCCACAGGCGGCATGGATTCGGAAGCCGGCGTTGGCGCAGCCACGGCGCCCACGGGCTTGGCCTCTTTCAGCGGCGCGGCGGCGCCGCGCTCGGCGACCCCGCGTTGGGCGACGATGTGGTTCATCCGGTCGAGTCCGGCGAAGGCGTCTTTGGCGTAGTAGACGTCTCCCTGGTACACGCGTCCGAGGTCCTGTTCAACGTATTTTCGAGTAAGCGCTGCGCCGCCGAGCAGGACGGGAGGGTTGAGGCCGCGTTCATTCAAGACGGCCAAATTCTCACGCATCACCACGGTGGATTTTACCAGCAAGCCTGACATGCCTAAGGCATCCGCATCGTGCTTCTGGAACGCGTCGATAATGTTGCTGATGGGCTGCTTGATGCCCAGATTCAGCACGGTGTAGCCGTTGTTGGTCAATATGATATCGACCAGGTTTTTCCCGATGTCGTGTACGTCGCCCTTGACCGTGGCCAAGACGATCGTCCCCTTGGCGCCGACGTCCGTCTTCTCCATGTATGGTTCGAGGTAGCCGACGGCAGCCTTCATCGTCTCGGCGGATTGCAGCACGAAGGGCAGTTGCATCTGCCCCGCGCCAAACAGATCGCCGACGGTTTTCATGCCATCTAGCAGAATATCATTGACGATCGTTAGGGGAGGGCTCCTCAGCATGGCCTCGTCGAGGTCTTCGTCCAGCCCGGTTCGGTTGCCGTCGATGATCCGCCGCTTCAAACGCTCTTCCACCGTCTTGGGCGTTTCCTGGGTCGCGGCGTCGGTCGTTTGAGCATCCGTCAACGTTTCGAGCAGCGTGATGAGGGGGTCGTATCCATCGTGACGCCGATCGAAAATGAGATCCTCGGCCATCTTGCGGTGGTGATCATCGATCTTGAACAGCGGCACGATGCCGGTGGTATGAGCGATGGCGGCGTCGAGCCCCGCTTCGCGCGCGCGGTGGAGAAAAACACTGTTCAGCACGCGCCGCACGGGGGGTTTGACGCCGAAGCTGATGTTGCTGATGCCCAGCAGCGTCCGCGCGTCCGGGCACGTCCGCTTGATTTCGGATAGGGCGTCGAGCGTCTCAACGCCCAGCCTTCGATCTTCCTCGTTGCCGGTGCAAATGGTGAAGGTGAGTGGATCGAACATCAGATCGCTGGGATGGATGCCGTGTGTCTCGGTGACCAGCGCGTAAATGCGTTTGGCGACGGCGACTTTGCGATCAGCCGTCTTGGCCATGCCGTCTTCATCGATGGTCAGCGCGATCAGCGCGGCCGAGAAACGCTTGGCCAGCCGGCACACCGCGTGGAGGCGTTCTTCCCCGTCCTCCAGGTTGATGGAGTTGATGATGCATTTTCCGCCGGTCAGCTTGAGCGCGGCCTCGAGCACGGGCACCTCCGTGCTGTCAATCACAAGCGGTGCGGTGACATCCGTGACCAGCCGGGCCACGAGCCGGGTCATGTCCGCAACCTCATCCCGCCCGACGTAGGCCGTGCAGATGTCCAACAGATGACTGCCTTGTTTGACCTGTTCGCGGGCGACTTGAACCATGCCATCGATGTCGTCGGCGGCCAGCAACTCCCGAAATCGCTTGGAGCCGTTCGCGTTGGTACGCTCGCCGATGGCGAGGTACGCGTTTTCTTGGTCGATCGTTACGGATTGGTAGAGGCTGGCGACCGAAGGCTCCCAATGGACCGTGCGTTGAGCCGGCTTCTTTTCCGCGACGGCGTCCACCACGGCCGAGAGGTGTTCCGGCGTCGTGCCGCAGCAGCCGCCGACGATGTTCACGCCATCGACCGCTACGAATTCGCTCAGCCATTTCGCCAGTTCGTCCGGAGTGAGCGGGTAATGCGGCTGGCCGTTGACGATCTGCGGCAGGCCGGCGTTGGGTTGCACGATGAGCAACCGATCAGCGCTGCGGCTGAGGAATCGCACATGCTCGCTCATTTCCTGCGGCCCGGTCGCGCAGTTCAGCCCGACGCCGACCACCTGACGGTACGGCTCCAGCGCGGTCCACGCGGCCGCAATATCCGTGCCGACCAACATCGTTCCTGTGGTCTCAATCGTTACGGTACAGAAAATGGGCACGGCGTGATCGAGCTTCTTCATCGCGTCGGTAGCGGCCACGATAGCGCACTTGGCTTGCAGTATATCTTGACAGGTTTCGATGAGGATCGCATCGACGCCGCCGGAGAGCAGGCCGCGGGCCTGTTCGAGGTAGCTGTCATGCAATACATCCCACGATACCTGCCCAAGCGAGGGGAGGCGCGTTCCGGGTCCGATCGACCCAATGACAAAACGCGGGCGATTGGGCCGCTCGAAGGATTGGCAAGCCTTCCGCGCGATTTCGGCTGCCTTGAGGTTGATTTCGTGCGTTTGACCTTGAAGATCAAACTCGGCTAGCAGGAGTTTGCTTGCGCCGAAGGTGTTGGTCATCACGGCGTCGCAGCCGACCGCCAGGAAGGATTCGTGGATTGCCGTGACGACATCTGGCCGGGTGAGCACTAGGACTTCGGAGCAGTTCTCGCAATCGTTGAAATCTGAAAGCGGCAAGTTGCAGGCGTGGATGCCTGTGCCCATGGCGCCGTCGCAGACGACAACCCGCTGCCGTGAGAGTTCAACCAAAGTGGGTCGAGCCATGAAACCGATCCTGTTCGCAAAGTCACTGTAGCCCAGCCGCCCCCGGCTGGGTTCTGTATCAATTGTGCCCCAGCCGCTCTCGGCTGAATCTTGCCCGGACACAGCGGAGGGCCGCTGTGCTACACGGCTGGCCACACGCGCTAGCGCCTCGGGTCAGTCCCGACTTAGCGCCAGCACTTCCCGGAAGTATTTAACGGTCTTTTCCAATCCGTCTCTTAAGGCTACCTTCGCTTCCCAGCCAAGCCGCTGGCGCGCCCGCGTACAGTCAGGCTTGCGGCGCACCGGATCGTTCAGGGGAAGCGGGCGGAATTCGACGTCGAGTTTCCTACCGAGCACGTCGCCGAGGCACGCTACCAGATCATTCATGGTCCGCTCGTCGGTTCCGCCGACATTGACCGGTTCGTACGCATCGTCGTGGTCATAATTCATCAGCTTGACTATGCCGTCGATGAGATCGTCCACGAAGCAGAAGCAACGCGTCTGAGACCCATCTCCGTAAAGCGTGAGTGGCTCGTTGCGCAATGCCTGAACGACAAAATTGGAAATCACGCGCCCGTCGCCGATGGCCATCCTCGGGCCGAAGGTGTTGAAAATGCGCACGATGCGAATGTCGACCCCGCTTTGGCGGTGGTAATCCATCATCAACGTCTCGGCCACGCGCTTGCCCTCGTCGTAACAGCTTCGCGGGCCAATCGTGTTGACGTTGCCCCAGTAGTGTTCCGGTTGGGGGTGTACCTCCGGGTCGCCGTAAATCTCGCTGGTCGAGGCCTGGAGAATGCGGGCTTCGACGCGCTTGGCGAGCCCGAGCATGTTCAGCGCGCCCATGACGGACGTTTTGACCGTTTTGACCGGGTTGTACTGATAGTGAATCGGCGAGGCGGGGCACGCGAGGTTGAAAATCCAATCGACCTCGAGGAGGATCGGGTTCACCACATCATGGCGGATGAATTCAAAATTCGGTCGGTCCAGCAGGTGGGCGATGTTCCTCTTGGAACCGGTAAAGAGATTATCGAGCGCGATGACCTCATGACCATCAGCCAAAAGCCGATCGCAAAGGTGGCTGCCGAGAAAACCCGCTCCGCCGGTAACGACTGTTCGCATGGGATGCTTACTCCTGCTACGCACGAATGCGCCGGTGGCACGCTGAATCGGCTACCCCGCGGCGGCGTTTGAAGTCACCTTGGCCCGGTTGGGCGATGCGAGAAACTCTTGGACGCCGGTCGCGATTTCTTGTCGATCGGCCTCGGACAGCATGGGGTGGCAAGGCAGTGAAAGCACCTTGCCGCAGAGCGATTCTGTTACCGGGAGATCGCCCGGCTTGCCCCCTAGCGATTGGAAGCACTCCTGCAGATGCAGGGGAATCGGATAATAGACGCCGGAACCGATGCCGCGATCCGCGAGGAATGATTGCAATTCGTCTCGTCGCTGGCATGAAATCGTATATTGATGGTATACGTGGCGACAACCCTTTGCTACGGCAGGCGTTTGCACGTCGGCGTTTGCGAGCCATTCGTCGTACGCGGCGGCATTGGCGCGCCGGCGATCGTTGAACTGGTCGAGGTAGCGCAACTTAATCAGCAGGATCGCCGCCTTGAGCGTGTCGAGGCGGAAATTGCCGCCGATCTTCGTGTGGATATACCGCGAGGTTTCACCGTGGTTGCGAAGTTGCTTGGCGCTAAGTGCTAGATCGTCGTCACTGGTGAACACCATGCCGCCTTCGCCGAAGCCGCCGAGATTCTTGGTGGGATAGAAGGAAACGCACGCGATGGTACCGAGGCTGCAGGCCGGTCGATCGAAGTAGGTCGCGCCGATGGCCTGAGCGGCGTCTTCGATGACCGCGATTTTGCGGGTGGCGGCGACGCGGTTGATGGCGTCCATGTCCGCGCATTGGCCGAACAAGTGAACGGCGATGATGGCCTTGGTCTTCCCGGTGATCGCTGCCTCGATCGCGGTGGGGTCGATGTTGAACGTGTCGGAATCGACATCGACGAATACAGGCGTCGCGCCGACTCGCGCAACCGACCCGGCGGTGGCGAAGAAGGTAAACGCGGGCAGGATAACTTCATCGCCGGGGCCGACTTCCAACGCCATGAGCGCACAGAGCAAGGCGTCGGTGCCGTTGCTGACGGCGATGGCGTGGCGCGCGTGGACTTTGGCCGCCATGGCTTCTTCCAGTTGGCCGATGGCCGGACCGCCGACGAAATGCTGGCTGTCGAGGACCGCATTTACGGTCGCGCGCACCTCATCGGCAAAGAGTTTGTACTCGCCGGCAAGATCAAGCATGTTGATGCTTTGCATCGAATTCCTCTCGTAAGCCTCTCGCGAAGACCGAAATAGGGCCAATGTCGCCCGTGAGCCTGATTCTGTAGCCCGATTGATATGATCGGGTTAATGCGACAAACGTCAAGGTGGGCGGCATGTCCTTAGCGGGTTGGCCCATGTGCTATCGGACGTGAGGGAGCCGAGAATCCGCGCGCGGGCGGATAGCCCATTCGCTGTGGTGCAGGTGTTTGGCGCATTGGGTCGGTTGCGGGAATTGTGAATGCCATCGGTGGCGATCCTCGGCTTGCCCACCTCCGAAGAAAGGAGGTGGGGCACCCGTGTGGTTGGGGGGCTACGCTTTGGGGTCGGGCGGCGCGAGCTGTTTCGGGGCCGTATCGTCGTCGATCTCCGTTTGGTATTCGTAGTAGGAGCGCAGCTGCTCGCGGAAATACCCGCCACCGGTGACCCGTGCGGCATTGAGCACGGCTCCGAACATGTGGGCGCCGACGTCGGAAAAAAGGCGGCACGCTCGGCGGGCCACCCCGCGTGAGTTTTGATTGGCCCGCACGACGAGGATCACGCCATCGACCAGCGTGGATAGATTCAACACGTCGCTGGCGAGCAGCACCGGCGCGGAATCCAGGATCACCTGGTCGTATTTCTCCTTGGTTTGATCAAGGAAAGCGACGGCCTTTTCGCTGGCGATCAGCTCGGCCGGATTCGGCGGAACCGGGCCGCTGCAGAGCAAGTCCAACGAGTGTAGGTCGGTCTTGACGACGAAGGATTCGAGTGAACCCTCTCCGATAAGCAAGTTGCTGAGCCCCGGGCCCTTGGTCTTGCCGAGCAATCTAGAAAGCGCGGGGCGCCGGAAATTGGCGTCCACCAAGAGCACGCGGCGTCCGCCTTGGGCCAAGGCCATCGCGAGGTTGCAGGCGATGGTTGTTTTTCCATCCTCCGGACGAGGGCCGGTGACAAGAATCGTGCGCTGCTGATCGGCTGGGGCGCTGAACTGCAAGTTCGTGCGAATGCGGCGGAAGGCTTCGGCGATCATCGAGCGGGGATGATCGTGAACGGCCGTCTCTACGGCGTCGATGCGGACTTCTTCGTCGTCCGTGTCGGGCACGGCGCCGAGCATGGCGATGTCGAGATGCCGTACGATGTCTTGGGTTGTTCGCACTGACTTGTCCATCAGCTCGAGCGTGAGCCCGATCCCAAAGGCGCCGATCAATGCGAACACCAGACCGACGGGCAGCAGTACGATGCTCGGGCTGCTTCGTTCGAGCGGTTCGGTGGGGGGTTGGGCGATGTTGACGGTGATGGCGGATTGAGATCGAGCGACTCGGGCCAAGCTGTTGATATGGTCTTCGAGTTCCACGAGCGCCGTTAGATCCCGTTCGACGTCCTGCTCGATGATTCGGTATTCGAGCAGTTTGCGCCCCTGATCTTGGAGTTCTTCTTCGGCCTGGGCGAGGCTTTCCAAACGCAGAAACAGGGCTTGCCTCGATGCGTCCACGGCGGTGTTGGTTTGCTCGATGCGCATCCCGCGCACCTCGCGCACCTTCTGGGTACGCAGGTTGGCCAAGGTGTCGTTGACCGCGGTGATCTGGGCGTCCATTTGCATGACGACTGGGTGATTCTGGCCGAATTTCTCGGTATCGGCCGCCTTGCTCTGTTCCATCATGAAGAGTTGCTGTTGGGCTTGGAGAATCTGAGGATCCTGCTCCACCAGAGCCCTGTCTTCTGCGGTAATGGCGACGCCGCTGGGATCGTTGTAAATAGCCTGATACTCTTCGATCATCGAGAGTTCCAGTTTGAGCTGTTCGACTTGGAGGGCGTTTTCCCTGGCCTTTTCGATCGTCAGGTTGTGGATGGGATCTTCCAACGTGCCCGGCGCAAGCTGGCCTTGAATGCGGCGCATTCGATCTCGATCTTCCCGGATACGCTCTTCGAGCGACTGCTTTTCTTCTCTGGAGGCGGTAAGCGAGCTGGCGGTGAATGCTTGGGTGGAAGCCTGATGCACCGTGTCGTACCACTGGCCAACGACGGCGTTGACGATGATTCGGGCGTCCTCTTTGTTGCGGCATTCCATGGAGACTCGTAGCAGATTGGTGCCGCGCACAGGCGCCGCTTTGAGCTCGTCGGTCAGGTTGAGCAATTGTCGGTCAGCCGGGCGGGACTTAAACCAGGAGGTATTGCGCACCGCGGTCAGCCCGAGTGCATCGCCCAGGATGTTGGGACTCTTGAAAAGCATGGCTTGGGAGCGGACAAAAGCCTCATGTTCCTCACGGCGCAGACGCTCTTGGTCAAACGACAGCTCGGTGGCGGGGATGTTGGTGATGCACTCGATCAGGCATTCGCTTTGGTATCCGGGGAACGAAGTCCACCAGAACGCAAATCCGCCAACCGCGCTACCGCCGAACAAGATCGACAGCACCATGATCAGCACCATGCGGCGGCGGAGCATCGCCAGGATTTCTCCTGCGGTGTAGCCGGAATCGATGGGTTGCGAGCCGGGCGTGGCACGCGGCAAGGCGATTCGCTCCTGGACGGTGGTGGTCAATGGTGACATAGGCAACGCTTCTTACGGCCGATGGTCTACCGGCCGCTGTGAACTCCAGGGGAAACCGCCAGGGGCGGGGACGCATCGTCTTCGATTGTATCGTCCTCGGGTGTATCGACGAACAGATGGTCGAGCACGAAGCCTACCGCCGCAAAAAGGCCCAACGCGAGGAAGAGCATAGATATTCCAAGCATCTGATGCGGCATGCCGCGGGCCCAATCCAGGTAGCCGTGGATGTGCAGCAGGCCCGTGATCGTCACGCGCACGGAGTTGCACAGCACGACGATCGGCAAGCAGCTGGCCACCAGTACCAGGCGATGCCACCCGGGGCGGTCTTTCAGATACGCCATGACCACACCGAGCGTGACGAAGGCCATCATGAGGCGCATTCCGCTGCACGCTTCCTCGACGTTCAATTGCCCAGGCGGCGAGCCGGGAAGGAAGAAATCGATGACCACGGCCTGAGATTCGACCATCAAGCCCGGGGAAAAGATCGGAAGTACAGTGGCGGCGATCGTGGTGGCCAGCTCGCGTAGGGGCGTGGTGAGGTCAACGTAGAGTTGCCCGGGGAGTGGAATCGCCAAGAGCAGCAATCCAATCGGCACCAGGGCGATGCGGAGCACCGCCCAGCCGGTCAACAGCAGGGTCGATCCCAGGACCACACCCACGATCGAGACCCTCTGAAAATAGGCGATTCTGACAACCCAGCCGCCCACAAAGAAGAGGGCCAACGAAGCCAATAGCACCGCCACCCCGAGCCAGCTAGGCGCGAACCGTGCGGCACGCAGGTCGTTGTAACGACCGTAGAGCAGGTACAGCGAGAAGAGCGGGATGAGCCAGCTATGAGACCAGTTTCCGTCGTTGATCCACCTGCCGATCAATCCGCCGCGAATGGTATCCCAATAGGCTACGAGGATCAGGGCGGCGAGCACGGCGCCTTGGATCCATCGAACGGTGGAATTGCCGGCGACGCTTCCGATTGGCGCGTGCATGGATGGCGCTGGGGTGGGTCCGGAGCTGTTGGCGAGGATGGGGGGGCTCACGGATCGCTCCTACTGGAAAAGCTGCGGCAACAAATCGGGTTGGTTGGCGGGGTTGGCCTTGGATCCGAAGGAATCGATATCCGCGAAGTTACGCGTGTAGCTGAAGCCGAAACCCAGCGAGTTGACGATGTTCGGCAGCGTCATGGCCCGGATGCGCTGCAGGAATGGTGCGAACGGATGGGTGCCCACGTTGATGATGTCGCCTCGTCGCACGAAGAAGTCGGGATCCTTGCCGGCGAACATGCGGTCGAGGTTGACCTGGATCATTTGCTCTCGCTGGCCAAGCTTGCGGTAGACCGTGCAGCGGTCTGGCCAGGCGAGCGGCGCGAGCCCACCGGCAATCGCTATGGCCGCCTTCAATGTGATCGGCTCGGAGTTGAAGGCGAACGGCCCGGCTCGGTTCACCTGGCCCATGACATAATAGACCCCGATTTCGCCGCTGACTACGCGAATCACGTCTCCGGCGCGGACATAAATGTCCGCACTGGGGTTGCCGATTCGGAGCTCTTCGGCCGGGACGCGGAGAATGTGGAAGTTGGCGGTCCCGGCGACCTGCGCCCAGTTTACGGTGGATGCCGTGGAATCCAGCACCAACGCTTGCCGCGAGGCGTCCTCTAGTGGGCGCGCGGCGGCGTCCCGGTTTTGCACGAATTCGCCGTTGACGTAGACCCACGCGCTGGTCGGATCACCCTCCAATAGGGCGGGCGGAGGCTCGGTCGCAGGATCGGCGGCTTCGTCCGGAGAGGCTTCGCCGAGGTCAACGGCGTCGAGCAAGTCATCAACCGGTGACGTTGCGGGATCAGGGTTCGCACCCGCGTCACGGGCAGGCTCCTCATCTGGTTGCGACCGGTCAGCGGGAGGCGCTGCGTGGTCGGGTTTCGGGGTCTCGATTTCATCTTTCCGGAAGATGAAGATGTCCGTGACGAATTCGTTGAGCCCACCAACCTGGTTGATCGCTTCGAGAAGCCGCAGATCGGGGCGGCGAATGGGGAATGTCCCGGCACGAAGCGGCGCGTTGTTCGAGGCGCTGACGCCGATGCCGAAAATCGAATACGTGGCCTTCTGCAGAAACTGCGGATTGACCGTTACCTCGGGTTTCATGAGGATTTCGTTGTCGATCAGGGCTTGGCTCAGCGCTTCTTCGAATTCGGGCACGGTCAATCCGACCGCCTCAACGCGGCCGACAACGGGCAGGTTTACGAATCCGGTCGGAGAAACCGTGACCTGTTCTTGGAATGGGACGAATCGATCCCGAAGTTCATCGACGGTGACGTTTAGCACGTCTCCACCCTGGATTGGATGATTGATCGCCTTGAATATGAGATCATCGCCGGTCGGGTAGGTCGCGCCCGCTATTCCATACGGTGTGTCGTCGAGGGTGAGGGAGGTTCGGATTTCCGTCACGGCGCCTCGTTGAAACGCGCCCAGCGTGGTGGGATCAAGCCACCCGTTTTGGATGGAATAACACCCCGGAAGCAATAGGAGCATGCCAAGGGGCAAGCCCACGCGGGCGATGAAGTAGCCAAGATGAGCCATCAATCCGAGCACGCCTCCGGGATTGCCATACGCGCCATGCAAACAAAGATTCTCGAGCCGAGCACGCTGTGATTATCGGCTCCGATCGGGTGGTCAGTTTAAGCAGCCCGCACGCGGAAGTCGTGCGAATCGGACGACAACGGGGCATCAACCAGGAATTATGGTGGATTCCCGGATCGTTGGCAGTGAATTTGCGATGTTCGAAACCGGACGCTTGAGGTACTACGCCGGCTTGATGGTCGTAAGTGTTTCCCCAGAAAGGGATTACGGAAGATTGACATCGCGGGCAGGAATTGGCCACACCGCAGCGCGGGCTGACCCCCGTGGCTCGCGGGGTGGGACACCGCCGGGGGCGGCTGCGCTACAATGGCGAGGAACCGCGCGGGCTTTGACGCTGGCGGCTCGGGCGTTTGGCTGTCCCGGGGTCCGCAGGCTTGCGTCAGCGGCTATGTGGGTCGCTACTTGTGGGCGGCAATGAGCTTCAATTGAACCTGGGCCCGGCTGATGGCGTTGGATCGGTTGTCGCAGGACTGCTCGTCGGTGACCTTCAAAGCGCGCGCCTCGATAAGGGCCTGCTGAGCCGATTCCGCTTGGAGCTTGTCGGGCGCGAGGGCTTGCTGCGTTAGGAGCGTGAGCTGGTTGTCGGAGACCTGAGCAAAACCGCCATCCACGAAGAGCGTGTGGCTATCCGATGGCCCGCTTATCTTGAGCACACCGATGCCCATTTTGCAGATCAGCGGGGCGCGGTCCCGCAGAATCCCAACTTGGCCGTCGTGGGCGGGGAAGGTGACCGAATGAGCGTCGCACTGCAATGCGATCTCCTCGGGGGTTACCACGCTGCATTGGAAGGTCTTGTCGTTTGCCATCGTGTCTTTACCGGCGGACTATTCCGCGTCCTTGGCCAATTTTTCCGCCTTGGCGGCCGCTTCTTCAATGCTGCCAACATACATGAAGGCCGGCTCGGGGAGGTCATCCCACTTGCCGTCGCAGAGCTCTTCGAACGACCGAATCGTCTCGTCTCGGGTAGTATGGTTGCCGGGGAATCCGGTGAACTGTTCCGCGACGTAGAAGGGCTGCGAGAGGAACCGCTCGATCTTACGGGCGCGGGCGACCAGCAGCTTGTCGTCTTCGCTCAGTTCGTCAACGCCGAGAATCGCGATGATGTCCTGAAGGTCTTTGTAACGCTGCAAAATCTGCTGAACGCGGCGGGCGACGGCGTAATGACGCTCGCCGATGAATTCGGGCGAAACGATGCGGCTGCTGGACGCCAGAGGATCGACGGCCGGATAAATGCCCTTTTCGGCGATGCTGCGCTCGAGGTTGACCGTGCTATCGAGGTGAGCAAATGCGGTGGCCGGAGCCGGATCGGTGTAGTCGTCGGCCGGGACGTAGATGGCCTGAATGCTGGTGACGGCACCACGCGACGTCGATGTGACGCGCTCTTGCAGCTCGCCCATTTCCGTCCCCAACGTCGGCTGATAGCCCACGGCCGAGGGCATTCTGCCCAGCAGCGCGGAGACTTCCGAACCCGCCTGCGAAAAACGGAAGATGTTATCGACGAAGAGCAGGGTGTCTGCGCCGGTTTCATCTCTAAAATGCTCGGCCATGGTTAGCGCGGAAAGGGCCACACGAAGCCGGGCCCCCGGTGGTTCGTTCATCTGGCCGAAGACCATGACCGTCTGGTCGATCACGCTTTTTCCGGTATCGCCGATCTTGGCGTCTTGCATTTCCAGCCACAGGTCGTTGCCTTCGCGGGTGCGCTCGCCCACGCCGGCGAAGCAGGAATAGCCGCTGTGGAAACGAGCCAGCCGCGCGATCAACTCCTGGATGATGACCGTCTTGCCCACGCCGGCCCCGCCGAACAGGCCGGCCTTGCCGCCGCGGACCAGCGGGCAGAGCAGGTCGATGACCTTGATGCCCGTTTCAAACAGCTCTGTCTTGCTGGAGAGGTCGGAAAACTCCGGCGGCTCCTGGTGGATCGATCGGCGTTTCTTGGTCTGGACGGGGCCTCGCCCGTCGATGGGGTCGCCGACGAGATTGAAAACGCGTCCGAGCGTTTCGTCTCCCACGGGGACGGTTACGGGCTCACCGGTGTCGAGAATCTTGACGCCGCGTTGCAGTCCGTCGGTGGAGCCGAGGGAGATCGCCCGGATGCGTCCGCCTCCCAAGTGCTGCGCGACTTCGCACCAGAGTGATTCTGTGTGGGCCTTGCCCCCGGTGGTTCGTTGAATGTCCACCTTGAGCGCGTTGTAGATGCTGGGCAGTTCGTCTTCAGAGAACTGCGCATCGAGCGTCGACCCGATCACCTGCGATACCACGCCGTAATTTCCACCAGCCATATCAATGCTTCCTTGGTTGTCTAAAACCGGCCGGGATCGCGATTGATCCTCGGCTTCAAGTCGTTTACGGGGCTCCTGTGCCCGCGCGGCCGTGCGGGCTGAAGCCCGCGGCTCGGGGTCCGCAGGCTTGCGCCAGCGGCTCTGAATTCGGGTCCGCTGGCTTGCGCTTGCGGCTCTGTTACGCCAGAGCGTTGGCTCCTCCTACGATATCCAGCAGCTCCATCGTAATGTGCGTCTGCCTCGCGCGGTTGTACTGCCTCGTTAGGGCCGTAATCATGTCGCCCGCGGCGTCGGTGGCGGCCTTCATGGCCACCATTCGTGCAACCTGCTCGGAGACGCAGGCGTCGAGAAAACATTGGTAGAGTCGCACGCGCACGGTGGCGGGTAGCAATTCGTCCAACAACGCTTTGGGTTCAGGCGAAAACTCGTAGTCCCGGCGCGTGCCCGAAGGGGCGCTATCGCCCGGGGTTTCATCCTGAGTCAGCGGCAACAGCCGCATGATCTCCGGTCGCTGCCGGCCGGCCGAGTGAAACCGCATGTAGCCGACATTGACTGAGGTGATCTCGCCTCGAGTGAAGCGATCCATCAGATCGTCCGCGATGGTGGCCACGTCTTCAAACTTCGGCGCGTCGCCGATGGTCAGCGTGGATTCGTTGATCTCCCGGCCGAGGAACTTGAAATAGTTGTTCCCCTTCTTGCCGACCATGTGGACTTCCGTCTTGGTGCCTTTGTCGGCCTGGGCGTCCAGATGGCTGATGGCGGTACGCAGCACATTGATGTTGTAGCCGCCGCACAGTCCTCGGTCGCTGCTGATGATCACGTTGCGGGAGACGCTGTCCTCCGCGGGTTGGTCGAGCAGGGGATGCTTGATGTTTGCGGCGACGTCCGAAAGATTGCCGACGAGCTCTGCGAGTTTCTCGCTGTAGGGCTTGCTGGCCGTCGCCCGTGCGAAGGCGGCTTGGAACCGCGCGGTGGCGATAAGCTGCATCGTCCGCGTGATCTTGCGAATGTTGCGGACGGCTTTTTGCCGCTTCAGAAGTAACCTTCGATTGGCCATCGTATTGAACTTCGCCTGTTCTTACCGCGTGGTGCGATTTCTTGTCGCGACCGCGCGGGGGACTACTCGCTCTTGGTAAACTGGGTTTTGAACTCGCGAATCTGATTGAGCAGGTTCTCTGCGAGCTGGGCACTCATCGTGCCGGTTTCGTCCAACTCCTTGATGAATTCGGGGAATTGGTCGTGGATAAACTGCAACAGCCCCGCCTCGAATTCGCCGACCTGATTCAGCGGCAGATCGTCGAGGACGCCCTTGGCGCCCGCGTAAATGCTGATGATCTGATCGTTGACGTGGAACGGTTTGTACTGGCCTTGCTTGAGCAATTCCACCATGCGCTTGCCGCGATCGAGCTGTTGCTGGGTGGCGGCGTCGAGGTCCGTGCCGAGTTGGGAGAATGCCTCCAACTCGCGGAACGAGGCCAAGTCGAGCCGCAGCGAGCCGGCGATTTTCTTCATGGCTTTTCGCTGAGCGTTTCCGCCGACGCGCGACACGCTGATGCCCACGTTGACCGCCGGTCGCACACCGGCGAAGAACAGATCGGGCTCCAAGTAAATCTGACCGTCGGTGATGGAAATCACGTTGGTCGGGATGTACGCGGAGACTTCGCCTTCGAGCGTCTCAATGACCGGCAGGGCCGTCATGGACCCGCCGCTGTCGTAGAACTTGTGGACCTTGAATTTGTCTTTGTCCGGCAGCGTGCTCAGCCACGCTTCCGCGTTTTTCTTGCCTTCGGGCCTGTGGTACAAGCCATCGACGTCGCTGGGGCGGTGGGCCTCTTCGGCCTTGAATCCGTCCGGATGCTTCCTGGCTTTGGATCGATCGCAGGAATCGGCGGGCGTATCTTTCGGGACGATGCCGTACTCATCTCGCAGCTTGACCGCGCGTTCCAACAATCGCGAGTGAAGGTAAAAGACGTCGCCGGGATACGCCTCGCGGCCCGGCGGGCGGCGAAGCAAGAGGGAAAGCTGTCGGTAGGACTGCGCCTGCTTGCTCAGGTCGTCGTAGACGCAGAGCGTCGCGCGACCGTGGTTGTACATGAAGTATTCGGCGATGGCGGCGCCGGCGTAGGGGGCGATGTATTGCAGGGGGGCGGGGTCGGCACAGCCCGCCGAGACCACGACGGTGTAATCCATCGCGCCGGCCTCGCGCAGCTTGTCGACAATGCCGACGACGGTCGATTCTTTTTGACCGATCGCGACGTACACGCAGATGACGTCGCCGCCTTTCTGATTGATGATCGCGTCGATGGCGATGGCGGTTTTGCCGGTTTTGCGGTCGCCGATGATGAGCTCACGCTGGCCGCGACCGACGGGAATCATGCTGTCGATGGCTTTGATGCCGGTTTGAAGCGGCTCGGTCACGGGCTGGCGCTCGGCGATGCCGGGGGCTTTGATTTCCAGCGGCCGGCGCTCGGACGTCTGCACCACGCCCTTGCCGTCGAGCGGACGGCCGAGCGGATCGACCACGCGACCGACCACGGCGTCGCCGCATGGCACGCTGAGCAGCTCGCCGGTTCGGCGGACTTCGTCGCCTTCCTTGACACCGAGGTAGTCGCCGAGGATGACGGTACCGACGGAATTCTCTTCAAGGTTGAAGACCTGGCCCTGAGCGCCGTTGGCGAACTCGATGCGTTCACCGGCCATGGCATTGGTCAGGCCATAGACGCGAGCGATGCCATCCCCGATTTCGAGGACTTTTCCGACTTCGGCGACATCGACCTCACTCTGATATTTTTGGATTTCCTCGGTAATGACCGATGAAATCTCGTCGACATTAAACTTCA
>CAZYXP010000049.1:0-19962 GCA_964651325.1 uncultured Phycisphaeraceae bacterium | reverse complement strand
GCGGCGCTACGCTTGCCCCCGGCTACTTTAGCGCAGGCCTTCAGCCTGCCATCACAAGTCTGCAGTCGGGATCCGCAACCACAAGCCTGCCTTCGCGATACTTCAATCCCAAGCTTGCGGTCTCGATGTATCAATCGCGATCCTGCAATCGCAACCATGCGATCATGTCCCCTGCAATCACGCTCGCCAATTCTCTCACGCACCGCGGCCCAGAAATCTTCAATCTTGAACATTTGAATCTTCCAATCTCCTCCCCCCTACCGCCCCCATCTCCGGTGCTTGCGGCGTGGCGGGCGGTATCCGGAGGTCGGATCGGCCGATTGGTCGGTGAACACACCGGCTTGTCTTAGTTTTCGAACCAGGGTTGACTTACCGGTGGAGTCTGTCAGTTCGACCACGGTATCGGAAATCGCCGTTAGCTTGGCGCCGCCGACGGCGAGGACTTTCGTGGCCGTTGCGGCGTCCGGACAGTGGATCAACACCGCCGGTTGGATCGAAATGCGCCGGCACTGGTCAAACCAGCCCTGGATTTCTCGGGCCACGTTGTCGGGCACGGGCTTGGCGGAGATGGCGGCGAGCGTTTCCAATGTTGCCTTGGCTGTCATGCCGCTGCCGGCGGCGGCAAAGATGGATTTTCTTGTGATCTTGAACAGCGTCCCCGTACCCGAGCCCGTTCGCTCGGCGAAGCGAGCCAGGGCCGCTTCGTTGAGTGGCGATGGTGCCAGAAACACGACATCGAAATTGGGTTGAACGAATATGTGGCCCTCGGCGTCCTGTTTGGTGCCGTACTCAAAATCCTTGGCCGAACCCAGCAAGTACCGCCCGACATCGGTCAGCGCGATGCAGCGGATGTTGCTTTTCTTCTGGATGCCGACCTCCACACACCCCAAAGGCAGGAGGCGGCTGTAGAGCAAGTCAACCAGCAGCGCAATCCAGCATTCTTCCGCCTCTTCAGCGGAGGGTTCTCGCAAGGACCAATCGATGCGAAGCCTTATCGGTCGGCCGTCGGCGCGCGGCTGTGCCAGGGGATTGGCGTGTCTCATTTGGTATTCAAGGAATCGTGCGAGCGGCACGAACCGTTGCCGAGCCAGCGAGGCGAAGGCGGCGATGGCTCCCGGCAATAGGTCCGCGTCAAGGTCAACGCAATCCACCCAATCCGGCGTGCGGGCAAGCAAGGTCAGTCCGCCTTGTTCACCGCATGAGCGGGAGGACGAGCCATCGTAGTCGTCAAAGTAGAATTCGCCATCGTCATCGTCATCGTAGTCATCGTCATACCCGTCGTTCGAGTCGATTGCGATCCGCAACGCGCGTTCCATGGTCGATACAACCTTGTCGCGGGCCACGCCCGATGCTGCCCCATCGGATGCCTTGTCTTGTTTCGACGTGCCGGGCATGTTGCGCTTGATCTCGTCCAGGATGAACTTGAGTCGCTCCTTGGCCGACATCCCCAGCCATGCGGTGCCCGCTGGCATCGGCTCTAGCCGATAGTCCCTGCCGACTGTTCCCGTGGCCAGAAGGAAGCCGAGCGTTTTGAGGTGGTCCACCGCGGCGTCGAGGCGCTTGCTGAGCGTGCATTCGTGGACTTCGAGACACCATTTTGGCACCGACATTAGTTTCGATTCAAACAGGGTCCGGGCTTTGGCGAACAGGCCATAGTCGCTTTGACGGATCCGCGGCGCCTCGCCCGCGGCGCCGACCAGCACCGTGGTCATGTCCTCCATGAGTAGCGCACAACCAAACGTCTTGTCGGTGGCGACGCTCTTGGGGCGTTTGGCCGGCGGGCGATTCAGCCGTTCGGAAATGGCCGGCCAGACCGTCAGCACGGGCGTCATGTCCTCAAGCCGCATGGCTGGAAAGAGCAAGAGATAGCGAATCCCCACGGCTATGGCGGTGGCAAGCAGCGCCGGATCGCGAATCTTCAAGCGTTTGGCAAGATTTCCAATCGGCACCGGTTCGGTCAGGGTCATCAATTCCCGGACCATCAACTGAGCTGCCTTCATCTGAGGCGCGCTGCCGAGGAGGGGGCCCGTTAATGAAGTTTTTCCATAAGCATAGGAAGGCGCACGGCGAGACGTTTCCCATTTCTTCGCCTCCTTGATCCCGCCGATCGCAACGAAGTCGAGCAGCCAATCGACGCTCCGGCAGGATCGGACCAGATCGGTACTGCTTTCATAGTAGTAGCTCGAATGGGGCGCCAGCGCATCCTGCTCGTTACGGGTCAGGACTTCGAGAATGTATTCCCGCAGCGCCGGTTTGCTCGGGTCCTCCAGGATATTGTAGCGCCCCATGGCCCGGATACCGCGCCCGAAGCCACCGGCCTTCTTGTTCAGCCGGACGCGTTGCCTGCCAGCACTTGGGCTCAGGAATTCAGCCTTGACCAGCCGTGGTAGATCATCGCCAAACACTTTGATTTGGACGTCCTGATTGCTCTTGAGCTCGGACAGGATCCGGCGCGTCTTCAAAGTGAGCTGGTCCCAAACCGGCAGGCGTTTCAGGAAATCTTGCCAGTCGATGTCATACTGTTTCATGATGTGCTCCCGGAGGCGATCATTCCGCCGGCTGCTCTTTCCGCGTCGGCCATGTTGGCATGATTCATGTCGCTTTCATCGAGAATCTCATACGCGTAGCCTTGCTCGGTCAGGAAAAGCTGTCGCTTCAGCGCGAACTCCTGCTCAATCGTCTCGCGCGATACAATCGTATAGAAATGGGCCTGATTGCCACCCACCTTGGGCCGCAAGAGCCGGCCAAGACGCTGAGCCTCCTCCTGCCGAGAGCCGAACGTGCCCGAAACCTGGATCGCCACGGCCGCGTCCGGCAGGTCAATGGCAAAGTTGGCGACCTTAGAAACGGCCAGCGTGCGTAACCGCCCGGCGCGGAAGGCTTCGTAGAGTTTCTCGCGCTTGGCGTTGGAGGTTTGCCCGGTGAGCACGGGCACGTCGAGCTCTTTGGCGATACCGCGCAGATGTTCGACGTAGGTGCCGATGATCAAGGTTTGCTCCTCGCGGTGGCGGTCGAGGATGCCACGCAACAGGGGCAGCTTGGCGGGGTTTTCGGAGGCGAAACGGAATTTCTGGCGCTGCTCCGTGATGGCGTACTCCATCCGCATGGGCTCGGGAAGACGCACGCGCACCTCGGTACAGGCGGCCGTTGCGATCCAACCTTGGCCTTCCATAACCTTCCACGGCACGTCGTATTTCTTCGGGCCGATTAGCGCGAATACGTCCTCTTCCAGACCGTCCTCACGAACGAGTGTCGCGGTAAGACCGAGGCGGCGGCGCGCCTGGATGTCGGCCGTAAGCTGAAAAACGGGCGCCGGCAGCAGATGCACCTCGTCGTAGATGATCAGGCCCCAATCTCGTTCGTTGAACAGGCCCATGTGAACAAACGCGTCTTCTCGGCGTCTTCGGTACGTAAGAATCTGATAGGTGCTCACCGTGACCGGGCGGATGTTTTTCGTATGGCCGGTGTATTCGCCGACCTGATCGGGGTCTAGATGCGTCTTGTCGAGGATTTCACGAATCCACTGACGCACGGCGGCCGTGTTGGTGACGAGGATCAAGGTCGAGGCGGAGATTTCCGCCATCGCGCCGAGCCCGATGACCGTCTTGCCCGCCCCGCATGGGAGCGTAATGACCCCGGAGCCGCCCGTGGCCTTTCCACCGGCATGAAACACGCCCACCGCCTCAACTTGATAAGGCCGAAGCGCGAACGGAAGTCCAGCGCCGGACACATCACGAAGGTCGATCTGAAGCGCCTCGCCCTCGACGTAGCCTGCCAGGTCTTCAACCGGCCAGCCGATCTTGACCAACGCCTGCTTGAGGCGGCCCCGGTTCAGCGGCAGGATGCGAAAACTCAGCGCGCTGTCGCGCGACGCCAGATGCTTACGAGATTCCTCGTTGCGCCAGATTTCCTCAGCCAGCGGCGCATCCGAAACTTCGAGCCGTAACGCGTCGTCGTCTCTATGGAGTTTAAGCCGGCCATAGCGCCCGGCGTAGTCGTGAATCTCGGTCAGGACGTGCGCGGGAACGTCGTACTTGGCGTATTCTTCAAGGGCCGAGGCGATTTCGTCGGCCCCGATGCCTGCGGCCGACGCGTTCCAGATGGACAGCGGCGTGATCCGATAGGTATGCACATGCTCCGGGGATTTCACCAACTCGGCAAAGCGAGCCAACTCGTCGCGCGCGGCCTCGTAGCGTGGGCTGTCTACTTCGACGAGAATGGTGTGATCACCTTGCACGATCAACGGATTCCGCGAGTTGTAGGCCAAGCGTCTCACCCGCCTTTCTGAATGACGAAAGTTGACAGTAATTGTCCTGAATCGGGGCACTCTATGGTACCCAAAAACGCCGATGCGGTCGAGGGCGCGAAGCTCTCTTCTGATGCGTTGAGCCGGGCCTTTGCTACGATGACATGCTCGCGCCTGTGATATCCGAACTCAGCGATGGGATGTCGGTCGAATCTGTTCTGGAGAAGTCACAGCATGTCATGCAGGCGCCGTTTGAGGATTTTCCCGGTCGGGCCGGTGGGAAGATCCTCGCGAATGACGACGCGTTTGGGAACCTTGAACCCCGCAAGGGATTGCTTGGCGAAGGATCGAAGCTCCTGCTCGGACACGTCCTTGCCGGATACCGGGCTCACAAACGCAACCGGCGCTTCGCCGCGCAGATCATCGGAGATGCCTATAACAGCGGCTTGCAGCACGGCGGTGTGGTTCTCGAGGACGGCCTCGATCTCGCGCGGAAACACGTTTTCGCCGCCGATGATCAGCATTTCCTTCTTCCGGCCGGTGATTCGTAGGAATCCATCTTCATCGATGAGCCCGATGTCCCCGGTGCGAAACCAGCCGTCGGCCGTCATCACCTTGCTCGTTTCGTCCGGCTTGTTGAGGTAGCCCTTCATGACGCCGGGGCCGCGCACTAGAATCTCGCCGTGCTGCTGTGGCTCGCACGCTTCCCCTCCTTCACCAACGATCCGCACGCGCACGTTGCGCACCGGCTTGCCCACGGTTCCGTCCTTGTGGATCGCCCGAGTGTTGGCGGAAATCACCGGCGACGTTTCCGTGAGCCCGTACCCTTCGTGCAACGTCAAACCAAATCGCTCAGCGCATCCGATTCTCACGTTGTCCGGCAGCGGCTCGCCGCCACTGATCGCGATGTAAACATTCTCGAAGGCGTCCGCCGGCGTCGACTTGGTCTTGAGCAGGGCCGCGTACATGCTGGGAATCGCCACGAGAATCGTGATGCCGTAGGTCCGCACAGCTTTGACCAGCGCTACCGGGCTGAAACGCGGGATCGCATAGACCGTCGCGCCGAGCACGACCGGTAGCAGCACCATCGCGGTGACCCCAAAAACGTGAAACGGCGGTAGGATGTTCAGGAAAACCTGGTCATGCCCCAAATCCAGGGAATACTTGGTGTCTTCGCAATTGCTGGACAGGTTGTCGTAGGTCAGTTGCACGCCCTTGGGCGCCCCGGTGGTTCCGGACGTGTAAAGCAAGACGGCGGTGTCATTGCCGTCCACAGTCGGCGGATCCGCCTGGCGGGAGAGCATTCGACCAATCATCTTGCGGCGCAGGCCGAGGTCTTCGAGGAACAGGCTGCGCGCGGGGAGCCTTGCCGCGATATCTGAAAAATGCTTGATCGTGATGATCAGATCAAGATCGGCGTCCTCGATGATCGGGGCCAGCTCCTCGGGGTTGAGCAGGAAGTTCAGCGGGACGGCCGTCTTGTTGGCCCAGAATGCTCCGAAGAGCAGGCCGGGGAAGACGCCCGACGCCGGAACCATGATACCAACCCGATCGCGTTGGGTTTCCCGGCGAATGACATCGCGCAACACCCGCGCCAGCAACGCAAGCCGCCGGTACGTCAGCGAGCGGATTCCGTCGTCCACAGCGAGTTTGCTGGGCCACTGAGATTGAGTTCGTAGCAGCGTTTCTACAAGCATGGTTCCGATAATCACAAGCTCACCAAGGCTGTGGTCTTCGAGTTTGCCTCGAAGGGATTCGTGGGGAGCGTAGATGGCCGGTCGCCATTTGTCTACCGCGACGCCACAGCCGGCATCCCCGCCGTGAGGCGCGATCTTCCGTTTGGGCGGGTGGGCGTCGGACCAGCTCGGGACTGCCACCCTCCCCGATGCGCCTCGATGCAGCGTGCATGTCGTGTCAAGCCGGTTCTTCCTTGCCCGTTAGGCCTGATTTGCCGATAGATCGGCAGCGTTTTTGGAACCAACACATGTACTCGCGAGGGCTTCGCCATGGCGGCACACCCACGCCGTGATCGGGCGTCTGACCGGCGACCGCCCGACAATGTGCAAGACATACTGCGACGGCACACGACTTCGGCCAATGCTACGCGGCGCGGCATCTGCTTGCTCAACGCGGGCCAACCCGAGCAAGCCATCCGATTGTTTGAATCGGCGCTTGAGGTCGGCGGCGATGGGCGATCGCTGCCCGCGTTGATGTCGGCCTGCCTGCGCGCCATGGGTGGCACCGACTCGGCTGTGAAGCAGGCTCAAAAAGCCGTTGACGTGACCGATCCTTCGCCCTCGGCGCGGACTTCGGCCAGCATCCGCCTGGCGCTCACGCTGTTTGAGAGCGGGCACCCCAACGAAGCGAAATCCGCGTTACGCGAGGCCATTCGAAATACGCCGGAAGACGGTGAACTGCACTTTCAGCTCGGCATGCTGCTCGCATCCCTGGGCGAAATGGAAGAGGCCGAGCTTCGGTTCACACAGACGGTTTCCATCGACCGAAACCACAGCGAAGCCAGGGTCAACCTCGCGTTGTGTTGCGGGGCGCGCCATGCGCCGGGCGAAGCGGTGGGTCACCTCCAAGTCGCGCTTAGCCGTCGTCCGCTCGATGCGCGCATCGCTATGTTGCTGGCGCAGGCGACCGGGGCAGCGCGGCAGTCCGGCCGGGTCGTGAATGTGCGGGCGACGATCCCGCAAGAGGATTGGCTGGCCGACCGCGAGGGTATCGAGGAGCTTTCCCGCGTGATCGAGGGGGAGCCTGATTTTGTCGATGCGTTTATCGCCATTCCGACCGGCGAGGTGGATCGGCAGGTATTTGCGGTGTTGCTGAGTACGTTGGAACAGGCATTGGAGCGACAGCCGGAACAGGCAGAATTGCATTATCACTGCGGCCGTGTGTTGGCGAGGCTCGGTCGCGCCGACGACGCCATCTCCGCAAGCGAGGCGGCCGTCGAACTCAATCCGAAATACACGCGAGCGCTGATCGATCTCGCGAAGCTGTATTGCCAAACGGATCGACGCGACGACGCGACGATCCGGCTTGAGCAAGCCGTCGCGTGCGGCGCCGACCACGTCGACGTTCATTATCTCCTGGGTAATCTGTATCGAGATCAAGGGAGGCTCGGACTCGCTCGGCGTGCCTATCGACGCGCGTTGAGCATCAATCATGGTTTTGCACCGGCCCAAAAAGCGCTGGCCGAGCTTCTCTGCTAACTCGAATCGAGTCATTGATGACCTCATTGCTGGAAATCCTCGGGCGCGGTCTGTTGAACGAATTGGCCTCGGCCTTTCGCTCGGAGCTTGTGGACGATCCCGACTTGGCGACCGATGTCCTGGTGTCGCGCGCGTCGCGCATCGACGCGAGTTCCGTTGAGCACCGCGGCTTGGGTGTCCGGAGATTGACACAACGACACCTTGGCGCGGCGCGAACGTCTTTTGCTCGCGCGCTGACGATCGATCCGAACGATCGGATAGCCCGGGTCGGGCTGGCGTGTGTGTTAGATGAGTTGGGTCTGGCGTGCAAGGCCGCCGAGGAGTTGCGCACGCTGACCGAGCACGCTCCCGCCGATTCTGGAAGCTGGTTTGCGCTGGGTTTTTGTTGCGAGAAACTCGGCGAGCTGGACGATGCGATCGACGCATACCAGCAAGCCTTGGTGGTGACACCTCAACTGCGCAATGCCCACGAACGACTCGCCGCCATCCACCTGAAGCGAGACGATACGGAGACCGCGATCGCACACTACGAACACATGTGCCATTGCGATCCGGACGATATTGGCGCGTCACTCGCGCTGGCCAACCTGTTGGTGCGAGCGGAGCGGTTTGGGGAGGCGATGCAGCGGTATGAATTTGCATTGACGATCGATCCGGACAATTGGGAAGCGCATGACGAGTTGGTCAGCCTTCATGTGGAGAAAGGCGCGTTCGAACAGGCGGCCCAGCGCCTCGACCATCTGATTCGATGCGATCCTGAATGTGCCGGCCTGCACATTCGCCTCGGCGACGTCTATTGGCGCATGGGCCGCCTCGAGGAATCGGCAGAGGCGTATGAGCGAGCGATGGTCATTCACCCCGAATCCCTAGAGGCCGCGATCCAACTGGGAACCGCGAGGCTGAGGCTGGGCGCGTTTGTCAAGGCCGCGGAATCCTTCGGCAAGGCCGTGGAACTCAACGATCGCCTCATGAGCGCCTACGTGGGCATGGGCGTGGCTCAGCAGGCAATGGGCAAGAACGACGAAGCCAAGTCGAGCTTTGCCATGGCGGCCGGAATAGAGCCGAACAGTACGATCTTGTTCAGCGAAACGGCTTGCCTGCAACTCAAAGTGTCCGCCGCCCAGCAGCGAGATCGCTATCTCGGTGCCGGCTCCGTCGCGTCCCACCCCGCCGGGCCTCCCGATGGTGACATCGCCGACATGATCGACACGCAAGTTGCCAACCTGCGCCGGGCGCTCGTCGAGCACGAAGGCCACGCAGACCTGCACTATCGACTAGGTCTGCTGCTCCGCCACACGGGCGATCTTCCGGGCGCTATCGCTTCGTTCCAACGAGCCGTTCAGATCAACGGCAGCTATGCCAAAGCGCTGACCAAGCTCGGTCTGGCGCTGCGTGAGGCCGGACAAAGCGAGGCCGCTGTTGGGGCGCTTCAACGAGGACTCGCCGTCGATCCAGAGTCGCTGGAACTCCATTACGAGCTGGGGTTGGTTTTTGCGGACCGGGGCCAGTTCAGCAAGGCACTGGAACATTTCGACTACACCGCGCGACAGGATCCACTCAAGATAGACTATGTGGCCAACCTCGCGCTCGCCCTCCAAAACATGGGCCTCATCGACCGAGCGGAAGCCGCATGGAGAGCGCTGGCCGACATTTCCAAGTACGATAAGCCCAACGGCCGCATCCTCAAACGCACACCGCAAGATTCCTAATGGCTTGCATCACCAATGCGGCGCGACCTCGCGCGGGCGCGTGATCCCATCGGCGGCGGTGATTGCAGGCAAAAGGGCTGCTCTATCGTAACCGGGGGGCAAGCGATGCGCCGCCCCGGACCGCGCGGCGCAAACGCACCATCGTGGCGGCGCGGCCGGCGCTAGCGTTCAATAACCTTCTCGCCCTGCTCGACGTCGGAGCGCCGCAAGCCCCGGAAGAGCCGGCCTCCCCGGCGCGCCTGGTCCATGCCGGCGGGCACGGGGAATGCCTTGGCAAGCGACCAGGGCGGGTCTTGGCTCTCGGCGAGCTTCTCGAAATTGGGGCGCAGGTAGTCGTAGACTTCCTGACGTTGTTCCAGCGGAAGCGACCGCCAGAGCGACGCCTTGTAGAGCGGGGCGATGCGCGCCGATCGAATGAACGATTCGATCTGATCGTCGAACAGGATTCTATACGGCTGCAGCTTGCGCCGATCGTTGATGTCGACCTTGGTGTCCTTCATCCATTGATTGTAGGCGAGGCGTCCCCGTTTGAGCGCGCGGACGGCTTCCGCCTGTTCGCCGACGCTGTAATGCTTCAGCGCCCGATCGATGAAATTCCGCACGATCCCGTTGATGGCCGTATAGGTCAGCAAGCGATCCTTGATGCCCGCTGCCATGAAGGAGTCGAGCGTGACCATGTATCGCTCCTGCATCTGTCCGTTGGGGTGGGGGTTGTTTTCTCGCAGCCAGACGAACATGCTCTCCGCCTGCTTCAAGTTTTTCTCGCCACCCTCAAGATAGAGCAGCTCGATCCACGCGTGCATGTTCGTGACGAATCCGTTCATGTAGTTGGGGCCCGGGGTGCCCTCGATGAATCTGGGATCGTCGCCGAAGTGCTTCTTGCCCAGCCGCATGTACGTTTCGATCAAGTACGGAATGAATCGAGTGTCGGGCGTCTGCCCGAGGTACGATGCGAAGGGATCGTCGAAATTGGGCCGCAACACCATCGTCCCCCGCGTGACCATGCTTTGCAGGGCGAAGAACACCAGCCGCGCGTTGTTCATCACATCGCTGCGGTTGGAGCCTTCGTGCCCCTCGGTCATGCGTTCCCCCATGCTCGACCAGTATAAACTGTGCGCGAACCCGTTTCGCCAATCCAGCGGGCCGTACTGATTCACCATGAGATCCAGCATCCAATCCAGATCCAGCCGCATGCGCCGGCGAAGCACATCCGAGCGCACGGCCGCCAGCAATCGGGCCAGGGGCTCGGACAATTCCGGATCGGTAATCAGGGCCATGCGGGCGCTGTGCCGCGCATCTTCCTTGGCCTCTCCGGCCAGAAGCGCCTCGACACGAAGCTCGGGGCGTGTGTTTCTTGCCACGAAATCCAGCAGCGTGTCATCACGAATGCCCAGCGACAGCCCCTCAAGCCGGGAAACGACCATCGCGATGCGCTCATCGCTTTCGATAAAGGCGTCCAAATCGCGGGGGGCATCGACGATCTTTCGGAACCAATCGAAGTATTCACTATCGGTCAGCACGACCGGCTGCGGGCCCAAGATACGCTCCATCTGAACCGCGAGGGCTTTCTTGTAGTCAAGGTGGTTGTCGTCAAGGTAGCCGCCGACCTTGTTCCAGTAGAGCCAGGTTAGCTCCTTGTACAGCGTGGCCGACCTTGGATTGTAGGGGATGCCCTCGTCACGTAAAATCTTGATGCCGTTCTGCACCCATTGCCAGCGGGCTTCGGGCGTGTATTGCATCACGGAGATGTTGTAGGCCATGTTCCACGCGGCGTTGGCCCACACCTTGGCAAACCGTGGCGCCAGCTTGCAGACGATTTTGTGGAGCTCGAGCGCCTCGTAGGTTTTGCCCTGCTCTTTCAGTCGCTCGGCGCGGATGGAGGCCCAGTCGATTGCCAGCGCGCGAAACGTGCCGAACTTGCCGAGCAACGCGATATCCGGCGGCAGGCCTGCAATCGTCGATGAATCGACGACCAGCTGCTTCTCCTTGCGGATGACGTTCATCGGGCCGACCAGAAACCCCGACCCGACCAGACAGACCGCGACGATCGCGCCGCAGACCGCCTGCACCGTCCACTCGCGCCGCTTTGCCTTGAGGCGATCCTGCAAATGTTTGGGCAGCGTCGATGGGGTTAGTTGGCTCACGAGGGATTCTCTTCAGCGGCGCCGACGAGGCGCGCTCACACCGATATTTCCGCCACTTCCCGTCGATAGAACAACAGCATGGCCAACCCCAAAACCAGCGCGGTCTTGAGCAAAGCCAGATCGCCCACCGCCTGCAACACCCAGACCAGGCTCACGTTCCGGCCCGCCACGAAGGTTTCCACCGCGTCGTACCGGGCAAAATCGGGTATCGCCCATTTCAGGCCGCCAAACACGAACGCGAACGTGTGCAGGAAGAATTCTTTCCCGGAATCGAGGATGCCGGCGTCGGTGTTGCCCGCAAACTCCAAAGACTCGGCGATGAAAGAACGCGCCGCAGCCAAAATGTAGATGGTAAACGAGGTCAAGCAGGCCACGGGAAAGGAAAAAGCGGTGGTCATCAAGATCGCCACAGCCGCCAGGAACATCAGCTTGCACATCATCAGCGTAATCAGCCGCATCATGTTCGCGCCGAAGGAACCGACCACGAATAGCAACTCCGGACCGTCGGGCTTGCGAAACTCAATGATGTTGCGAAAGACCGGCTCATTGGGGTCTGTGTTTTGATTGTAAAAGGTGGCCGTCAGCGTCTGATCCGACGCAACCGCGTCCGCCGGAAAGCGGATGACGTGATTTCGATCGATCACATGGCGCGTGGGAATATCGTAGACGGATGCCCCCTTGATGGCATTACCGAACGACCACCACGCCCTAAAGATTTCATCGGGAGGATAATAGCTTACGTTGGTTCGATAGCGTAGCTGAACGTCTTTGTCTTTCGACCGATCGCACAGGACGCGATCATACTCAAAAACGCGAATGCCAAACGGCTCCACGATGCGCCATCGCGCTTCGTGCTTCTTTGCAAGCGAAACCTTCTCGCGAGCGGCGTTGAAGTTCGGCACGGAATCGTACAGGCCTTGCTCCAGGTTTTGTTGAAATTCCTGTTCCGCCGCCGCCGTAAAATCCCGAACGCGCGGCATCGTTCCCTGACGCGCGACGAGCACCTCGTTGACCAATTCCGCCATGTCGAATCGGGCGTCGATCACGGGGTGGGTGGCTTTGATGTAATAGACCATCCCGTAGATGCTCAGCGCCGAAAACATGAGAAACGAGAAATTCAGTGTGGTGATTCCAAGCCACTTGCCCAAAATGTACTGCCACCGCGGAACCGGTTTGGTCATGACCAATAGAATCTGGTGGTCGACCAACTCATCGGAAACCGAACGCGACATGAAGATTGTCAACATGCCCAACAGCACGCCGGTCGCGCTGAACGCATACGACATGAAGGCTTGAACCGCCCCCGTCAGCGAGCTGTCGCCGCGAATCGAAAACGGCAGCCCCAATACGACCACACCAATCAACAGGACAAACACGAGGGCAAGCTTCATGCGAATGCCCTCGGCGATCATATGTCGCGCTACCGCCCAAACCCTGCTCACGGCTGATCCTCTTGTGGGTCTCCGGTCGGATCAGGAGCATCTTGGATCAGGGCGTCGATCACCGCGGAATCAGCTTCCGGCGGCGCTTTCGACGGGCTAGGGCCGGATCCGCCCCCGGCCGGCGGCTCGGCGCCAAGGGGCCGACCGTCCGTATCGCGCTCGTCCGAATCATCGGAAGGCTTGGAAGTATCCGCGCCCAACAAATCCGCCAGAACCTGTTTGGAAGCCTGAACATCGGCGGTCGCTGCCGTCGGCAACGGCGTTGACGGCTCGGGCATCGTCGCGGCGGGCACGGAGGCCGCGTGGATCAAAGAATCCACAAGTTCTCCCGAAACCTCCTCGGTCGGTTTCTTGAGAAATTCGGGCAGCGCACCGGCCGCCCGTGCTCCCGATGTTCGAATGTTCTTCTTTTGTGCTTGCTCGACGATCTGCAGGAAGAATTGCTCCAATTTCTGGCGCGGACGGGTGACTTCGAACACGGCTTGGGGACATTCCTCCGCCGCGATGGCTTGAATTTTGTCCATCGCGCTTTCGGAAAGAGCCGGAAGCGTCAGCTGCGTGCGATTCTGCTCGCTCAGCAACTCACCGATGTCACCACACGCCATTTCCTGGCCGCCGTAGAGGATCACCACGCGATCGCAAACGTCTTCCACGTCAGCGAGCATGTGGCTCGAAAGAAGAATCGTCTTCCCCTTGCGCCCCAGCTCGCGAATCACGTCCTTGATCTGACGGGCGCCGATCGGATCGAGCCCGGAGGTCGGCTCGTCGAGAATCAACAATTCGGGGTCGTTCATCAGCGCCTGAGCCAAACCGATCCGTCGTGCCATACCCTTGCTGTACTCGCCGATGGGGCGCTTGGCTTCGTGGCGCAATCCGACCATGTCCAGCAAACGCTCTGTTCGCTCCGCCCGGATGCGTGCGGGCAGTTGAAACAAACGACCGAAGTAATCCAACGTTTCGCTGGCAACTAGAAATCGGTAAAGGTAGGATTCCTCGGGCAAAAAACCGATTCTTGCTTTCACGGCCACGTCGGTGGGCGCGTTGCCAAACACGGAAATGCGCCCGCTGGTGGGATAGAGCAGGCCCAGGAGCATCTTGATCGTCGTCGTCTTCCCAGACCCATTTGGGCCCAGCAGGCCAAACACCTCGCCCGGCTGAATCTCGAGATTGAGGTCCTTGACAGCCTCGGCGCGCGGACGACGCCAGAAATCCTTAAACGTCTTACAAAGTCCGGCCGCATGCACCACCGGCGGCTTACGTTGCGCCATCGACCCTACCTGTTTTCCTCATCGCCAGAGTTTCGTTGCCAGAAGTAATACGGCCCTCCCTGCGCCCGCACCGTCGCCGGGACCGACGCACGTGCGCGCGACGCGACATCAGTCGTGTTCCGGTCCGATTGCGTGGAATTTCTTCGGACTTAGTGCCTCCATGTCGAAGGTCTTGTTTCTGAGCTTCAACACTTCTTCCGCCCGCGTTTGTTCGGGGTCCAAGGGAATCTGCAGACGAAATTCCGCCAATCCCGGCGGCCGGTACAGTTTGACGACTTCCGGATTCTCGAAAATTGCCACACGCGTGGCCTCCCACAATCGTTCTACGAGCATGTCCGCACTCCGCTCATACTCTGGAACCAGCGTGCGGTACTGCGCTACGTCGCTTTTCATACGCCCTACGACAACGGAAAAGTAGGACTGGGCATCTTTGATCAACTGCCCGGCCTGCCCCTCGGCCTGCTCTAACCAGCGATCCACCTCCGCGCGGTGCTCTGCGGAATCATCTGCGGCCAACTGATCCATAGCCCCAATCAAGCCAGGATACACTGATCCGGCCGTCTCGTTGAGCTTGCGGGTGCGATCGCGGCGTGCTTGCCGGATGCGCTGTTCCTTGGCGTTTTCCGCTCGCTGCGTCCGCTCAAACGCCTTGCGCACAGCAAGCGGTGGCGTCGGCTCAAACATCTCGACCGTCTCCACCGTGATGCCCGTCTCCAGGCCAGCCAGGCGCCGATTGACCCGCCGTTTCATCTCCAACTGAGCATGATCGACGCGGGTTCGTATGATTTCCTCGGCGGTCAGTTCGCTGGCAACCGCAATACCGGTTGTTTCCACCATGGTCTGAATCAGCGATTCAGCCGCTTCGATCTGCCGACCGGCCATGTGGGTGACGTATGCCTGAACGTCGTCAATCTTGTACGTCACCTTCCACTGCACGTGAACGAGCCCGGCATCGGACGTCAGCAGCGCACCGTCGAGCGTCGGGTTGAGGCCCGCTTCGCCGCGGCTGATAAACGACAACTGTTTCCCCACTTCGTTCGGCCTTCGGAAGAACGTGTGGCTGGTGATGTCCAGATCGTTGCTTTTCCTCGTAGGCAGCCGAACGATTTCATCAATGGGAAACGGAAACGCCATCACCAATCCCGCCTCGCGCACGTCGGGCAGCAGCTTGCCCATACGCAACACCAGCGCTTCCTCATGCCCGCCGATGCTGCGAATGTTTGAGACCAAATACAAGACAACGAGGATCAGCATGATCCCCTTAAGAATACCGAAGCTCGATCGCAATGCGTCTGCGAGCGATTGGCTTGCGGCATCAAGCGGCGCCTCGTCGACGTGCGGACCGTCACCGTCTTCGTGGTGATGATGGTGGTGATGCATCGTGTGCCTAGCTCCCTAGTGAGACCCTTCCGGGGGCGCCGCCACTTCCGCGCCGGGGTGGATTTTGGACCTGGCCTTTTTGCTGAACAAGCTCCAAGGCCAATCGTTTTGATCCAATATCAGCGTGGTTCTTACGGACAGAGCCTGTTTGATGGCACGAAGACTGTCCAGGAAGATGCGCAACTCCGGATGTTTTGCAAACTCCTGGTAGTAATTGCTCACCACCCGGTCGGCTTCGTTCTCAATAGCGGCCACCTTTTCTCTTGCCGCGGCCGTAATCCGCTGCTCGGTCGCGTTGGCATCGGCCAAAATAGCCTGCGCCCGCGCCCGCCCCTCTGCCTCATAGCGCCCGGCCTTGACTTCCTCGTTGGCTTTCATACTGCCAAAAATGGTCTGGGTCACCGCCTGGGGCAGGCCCAATTTCTTGATTCCGAAGTCAACGATCTCAATGCCATACTGCGCCCGGGCGTCCGCCGCGACAGACGTGCGAATCTCATCTTCAATCGCAGCAAGATTTCGTCGTTTGGGATCGATCGAAACGAATTCCGCAAATTCGCGTTGGCCGATCACGGCATGTTTGTGCGTGACCACGGTGGTGCGCAGTTTCTTCTCGCCATCGGCCACGCCACCGGGGAAATTGGTGTGAAACTTGATCACATCGCCCGGAGCATTGCCCAGCCGCCACAGCGTAAACGTCGTAAGAATCAGATTCTTCCCGTCGATGGTTCGCGTTTCTTCCGTCCGATCCTCCAGGATGCGGATACGCTTGTCGTACTTGACAAGCGTCTGGATCGGCGGGGGCCATTTGAATTGCAGACCAGGGTCGGTGATCGCATCCTTGGCGGGTTCGCCAAAGGTCTTGACGATCGCCGCTTCGGTGAATCGTACCTGAAACGTGCACATATAGAGCAGGAGCACGGACACCACGATTGCCGCGGCCATTATGGTTCCTACATTTCTCATCGTGTGGTCAACTCCTCGCGGGTTCGGCCGCCGCGCTGCACCGCGCTAGCCTCCATCGTCCTCGGCCAGTATCTTGTCGAGGGCTGCTTCCTTGTTCGTCGTGTATTCGACAATGACGTTCGAGGGATCCCCGGCGATCAGAAAACGCCGGACGAATCCCAAATCCTCATAGACGCTCAATTGCTTGCGTTGCCGGTAGAGCTCGGGGGCAGCTTCGAAAGCGGCCACTTCCGCCGCGAACGCCCGGACTTTGTTGACCGCCTCGCTGATATGGCGACTCGATCGAGCCCGGGCGTTGAAGATGATGGCCGCAGCTCTGCCGCCCGGTGGCGCGATCTGCTTGGCGGGGTCACCAAGCATCAGCTCATCGACACGCTGGTTCGCGGCCGCCAGGACAGCTGCATCCACGTTCGCATCTTTCTTGAGCTCGTTCCGCCGAGAAATCGCCTCGTCCATGGCCTCCGCCCGCTGAACCGTGCCCGCCACGTCGGCAAGAATTCGGGTCGCGGCGCCCTCAGCCTTGAAAATGTTGGCCGCCTTCTGAGCCTCCGCTTGAATCACGCTCTGAAACGCGACGGCCACGTTGGCTTTCGCCGGAGGATGCGCGCCACGCACGCCGGCAAAAACAAGCTCGATCCCCATCTCCAGTTCGTCGACCCTGGATTGGATCAGCCGGCGGAATTCGACGTTGAACGCCGACCGACCCGGCCCCATCAAATCCGCAATATCGACGCTTGCGGCATACTCCGAAAGATACTGGTACGCCACGGCCTCGAGCAATTTCTCAGGATCGGTGTAGCGATAGAGGTAGTCGTGTATGTTCTTGATCCGGTATTCAACGGGGACCGAAACCATCAAGAGGCTCACCGGAACGCTTTCCTTTTCGTCGCTCGCCTCTTCCTGGCGTTTGGACGTATTGCCTTGCTCTCGCTCGGCCGCCACCAAGAGCATCAATTCCGGAACAAATTCGTGTTGCTCAGTCCAGATGATCGCTTTGTGATGCTCGTCTTCGTCATTGGAAGCCTCACCAATGACCAACTCGCCTATTCGCTTTACCGGCGCGCGGTATACGATATCGATAGGATACGGCAACTTCAGGTGAACGCCCGGTGCAAGCGATTCTTGATCGCCATACACCCGGCGGCCCATCCGTTCGACCACCACCCGCTCATCGGCATCGACGATGACCACGCTCGTCAGCATAAACACGACAACGCCCGTGAGGACCGTCATCGGAAGCATCCACCGCTGAAGCAGCTCGTAGAACCAGGTCTTGCTCACCTCAAAGCCGAACTGATAGTTCACGGCTTCGGCAAGCGATTTGGCGATACCACCCGGCTCGGTGATCAACCCGAGAAGCCGGCTGTCAAACGACGGCCTGGGAATTTCTCCTGGGGCTCGGGGGCGGTAGAGGTCCATCACGAAGTTCAGCGAGAACTCCATCCCCAGCAAGAACAGAAGCGAGCGCAGCACGTAGGCGACAAGCGCTTCGGCCCAAGGCACCGTCGAGGTCGCCATCAGCGCGATCGCCAGCGCCAGGCATGCCACCGCGTTGCCCGCCATCATCGTCGCCCCGGCGCGAATCACCCGCCAGTGGGCGATCTTCGCCAACGCGATTGCGTAGCGAGCATACAAGAATGAAAGGAACCCGGCGCCGACCACAAACCACATCATCATCGTGGGGTTTTGCGTACGGTGCAGCCCGTCCGACTCAAAAACCGTATCCAACGACCAAGACCAGCCGAGGAAGCTCCCCCCGACCAAGATGGTGGCCGCCACGACCGTCACGCCAGGCAAGAACCACTTGATCATCCAGCGCAGCCGGTTTTGCTCCAGCAGAAGCGCTTCATCCTCGAATTCGAATAGGGCATCCCCCGCGCCGGCTTCGTGCGCCCGTCTCAACTCGGCCGTTTCGAGTCCTTCGGCCGCGACCCGGCGCATCTGCTTGAAGATCAGATACAAGACGAGCCAGATCGGAATGCCGACGATCATCAACCGCGCCAGCACCGCGATGGCGTCCGACCGCGAGAGCACAGCCAGCGCCCAAACGCCGCCGCACAGCAAGAACTGAAGCACCAAACCCAACAGCGAAACCTGCTGAGCTCGACGATCACTGGGCGTATTCGCTTCACTCATTATCTATTGTTCCAGTGCAGGTCTTGAAAGCCTGTCGAACCGTTCCTACTTCGCTGACGTACCCATCAACAGGAGCGGACGATTGGACCGATGACCCATCGCTTGTCGATACCGGCGGGGAGCTTACAATAATCGATGCCGTGTGCCAACATGACTCGCAACATGACCCAATGTAACTGCTCGACCCACTGATTCACTCACCGAATGATCCACCATGGGAACCCGCTTTTACACTATCGCCGCCAACACGTTCATCGAAACGCTACGCCAACCCGTTTTTGGCGTCATATTGATGCTGACGGCCGCCCTGCTCATACTCAACGTCTCGCTGGCGGCCTTCACCTTGGATGACGACAACAAGCTCCTGCTCGATCTTGGCCTTTCTACGCTCCTGCTCAGCGGTTTGTTCTTAGCCGCATTCAGCGCCACCGGCGTACTCAGCCGGGAGATCGACAACAAAACCGTCCTTTCCGTCATTTCCAAGCCCGTAACCAGGCCTCTGTTCATGCTCGGCAAGTTTGCGGGGCTCATCGCGGCCCTGGCTTTGGCCTACTATCTCTCCGCTTTGGTGTTCCTTCTCGCCCAACGCCACGGCGTCTTGGAAAACAGCTCCGATCCATGGGACGCCCCCGTCTTGGCTTTGGGATTCGGGAGCTTGGCTGTTTCCGTTCTGGCGGCCGCGTTTTGCAACTACCTTTACGGAAAACACTTCGCTACGACTGCGATAGCGGTCCAAACCCCCCTGCTCACCCTGGCCGTGCTGGTGGTTTGCTTTCTCGATGAGCATTGGGATCCAATCCCGTTTGCCAGCGACTTCGTCGGTGGGCAGATTCTCATCGCGGTTTTCCTGGTGTTCCTGGTGGTCGTGCTGACGGCGGCGGTTGCGTTGGCGGCGTCTACACGGTTCGGCCAGATGGTGACGCTGATGATCTGCGTGGTGTTCCTGCTTGTGGGGCTCATCGCCGACTACTGCCTTGGGCAATTTGCCCAGTCGTCCTCGCTTGCGGCTGTTTTTTATGGCATTATTCCTAACGTAGGCCCGTTCTGGGTTATCGACGGGCTTTACGCGGAATCCACAAAAACAGCCGTGCCCCTCAACTATGTAGGCTACGCCACAGCCTACGCCGCACTATGGACCACGGCCATCGTAAGCGTGGCCATCGCGGCCTTCCAACGCAGAGAAGTTGGCTAGTGCCCTGTCATGGATCAAACGCCCGGCGGCCCATGTAGCACAGCGCCCCTCCGCTGTGTCCGCCCCCCCGCATTGTGATTGAGGGGAAGCTCACGCGTGCCCATAGCACGCCAGCCGGGCGCAGGCGGCACGTGAACACGGGGTCGCGGATCCGCCGAGGCAGGCTTTCCAACGAAACAACCTCCTGCCCTGCACCACTCACCACCCGGGTCGGGTCCGTGACAGAATCGGCGGCAGTGATTGCAGGCTGAAGGCCTGATCTGCAGT
>CAZYXP010000048.1:0-20125 GCA_964651325.1 uncultured Phycisphaeraceae bacterium | reverse complement strand
TGCGACGTGGCGACCTACAACGTGGGCATGGCCGCGAGCATGGGGGCCGTGATCTTCTGCGGTGGAACGAAGGGGAAACGCTTCGCGCTGCCCCATTCGCGTGCCCTGTTGCATCAGCCGCTGCTCGGCGGCGTCATGGAGGGGTCTGCTACGGATCTTTCCATCGAAGCGGAGGAAATCATCCGTCTGCGTAAAGACCTGTACGAGATCATTTCGTCACGTTCCAACACCTCGGCCAAGCAGGTCGAAAAGGATTGCGATCGGAACAAATGGCTTAGCGCGAAGGAAACGATCGAATACGGTTTGGGTGACGAGATCCTCGAACGCATGCCGGCGTAGGATGCGGCGCGCGGGCGCTGTTTCGACACGTTGGTTTGATGGTGCGCGCGTGTAGCACAGCGGCCCTCCGCTGTGTGGGGTAACTGCCAGCCGAGGGTGGCTGGTCTACAAGGGACAAGCATGCCAGCCTCGGGACCGGTCGTTACGAGCGCAGGAAGTTCGACAGCAGCTTGTGCCCTTCCATGGTCAAAAAGCTTTCCGGGTGAAACTGCACGCCTTCCACGCCCAGCGATTTGTGGCGAAAGCCCATTAGCTCGTCCCGGTCGGTCCAGGCGGTGATCTCGAATTCGGCGGGGAGCGTCGCTCGATCCACCGTGAGCGAATGGTATCGCGTGGCGGTAAACGGGTTGGTCAGCCCGTAGTAGATTCCCTGCCCTCCATGATGAATCGGGCTGGTCTTGCCGTGCATCAACCGCGGCGCGCGGACGACCCTCGCCCCGAACGCATGTCCGATGCATTGATGCCCCAGACACACCCCCAGCAGCGGCACCTTTCCCGCGAATCGTTGGACGAGATCGACGCTGATGCCGGCGTCAACCGGCGTCCGCGGTCCCGGCGAGATGATGATGTGCGCGGGGCTGCGCTCGGCGATCTGATCGAGGGTTATCTGATCGTTGCGGAAGACTTGAATGTCACGGTCGAGCTCTAGCTCGCCGATCCGCTGCACGAGGTTGTAGGTGAAGGAATCGTAGTTATCGATAATCAGGATCATGGCAGAAAGCCTAACCGGACCGCGATACGGTAGCAAATTGCCCCGTCGGTAGGGGGTATGAGGCCATGGGGCACACCCGCCCTCGGGTGCGCCTTTATGCCAACCACCAGGACTACGCCTACGGGTCTGCGTCTTGCGCGCCGTACGCGCGCACGACGGATTCGACGCGCCCTTGCTTGAAGCGATACCCCGGGGGACAATGGAGGCCATCGATGGTCGAATTTCCTCTAGATGGGATCCGTTCCAATGAGCCGAATCAACGTGTTGATCGCGGACAAGTTTGCCCCTAGCGGTGTTGACGAATTGGTGGCCGCCGGATGTGACGTGACGTGCGACCCGGGGCTCTCCGGCGACGCGCTGCGTGAGAAAATCGCGGCAACCGGCTGCCGCGTGCTCGTGGTCCGGGGCACCAAGGTGACCGCGGACATGCTTGAGGCATCCTCGGAGCTTGCGGTCGTGGTTCGGGCGGGTGCGGGATACAACACGATCGACGTCGCCGCGGCCTCGATGCGGAGCGTTTTGGTTGCCAACTGCCCCGGCAAGAATGCGGTGGCGGTGGCCGAGTTGACACTTGGGCTCATCCTGGCGCTCGATCGGCGTTTGGCCGACAACGTCAGCGATCTGCGTAACGGCGTCTGGAACAAGGGCGACTACGCCAAAGCGCGGGGGCTGAAGCGACGCACGCTGGGCATCGTGGGCCTCGGGGAAATCGGCAAGGCCGTGGCTTCGCGTGCGCTGGCGTTTGAGATGAACGTTCTTGGGTGGAGTCGGTCGTTGACAAACAAGGCCGCTACTCGGCTTGGCATCGAGCGGTGCGACACGATCGGGGAGCTAGCGAGCCGCAGCGATGTGCTGACGGTGCATCTGGCCGCCAACGATGATACCCGCGGGATCATCAGCGCCGCGGTCATCGAGAAGCTCAAGGCGGGCAGTTACTTGATCAATACCTCTCGCGCGGGCGTGCTGGACTACGAGGCGCTGGCCCTCGCGATTCGAGATCGAGGAATCCGCGCGGGGCTGGACGTGTTTCCCAGCGAGCCGGGCGGGGGGGCGTCGGCGTTTTCCGATCCCATTGTGAACGTCGAAGGCGTCGTATACGGCACGCACCACATCGGGGCATCGACCGAACAGGCCCAGGAAGCGATCGCGCGGGAAACGATTCGCATCATCAAAGAGTACAAGACGACCGGGCACGTCCCCCATTGCGTCAATGTTCAAGGGGAGTCGCCGGCGCGGTACGTGCTGGTCGTGCGTCACCGCAATCGCCCGGGCGTGCTCGCCCACACGCTCGACGCGATCAGCCACGGGGGCATCAACGTTCAGGAAATGGAAAACATCATTTGCGCCGGGGCGCAGGCGGCCTGCGCGCGAATCTTGCTGGACGGCCCGCTACCTGAAGAGGTTCTGACGAAGATTCGCATGGGCAACGAGCACGTCTTCGCGGTGACCATCTCGCCGCTGAAGGACTAGAGCAGCCTCACTTTTTGTGTGCCGGGGCTGAAAGCCCTTAGGTCCAGAAACTTCCCTGAGCCGCGGGCTTCAGCCCGCGCGGCCGTGGGGGTTGGTCCAACAACCGGTGCACGCAAGATGCGCCCGCTATAGGAACCCCCGCAGCGCCTCTTCAGCCATCTGTTCAGAGCACCGGGGCGGAAGCCCCGTGACATCCCACGACCGCGGCTGGTCCGCAGGCTAGCGCCTGCGGCTCTGAATTGGTGGACCCATTCCGCCGAAAGTGCCACGGACCCGACGATCCCCCGCCGGCTAATCGCCTGTCAGGCACGCGCGCGAGTCCTGGGCGTTCGCGTCGGTAGGGGCCACCGATTGGGCCAAGGGCGTTTTAACTTCGCGCCCAAGCGAGCCAGCCAGCTCGTCTCGAAGCGACTGCAGGTCGGCGACGATTCCCGTCAGTTTGCCCTCGATGGTCTTGGGGTTGTCCGCGCGAAGAGTTCCTACGTCGGCAAGTAGCTTCTCGACGCTTGCCAACTCAGATTCCTTAAACGACTTGAGATCATCGCACGTGTTGAAGAACAGGTCGAAGAGGTCTTTGAATTCGTCCTTCTTGCGCAGCGCGCGGCGTGTGGGAAAATGGCCGGTACCGAGGAGACGCAGGTTCTTGCCCAATAGGAACAGCGGTCCGGAAACCCGATGCGATACGAAGATGCCCCAGACGACAAGTGCGACGGCTATGACTGCGGAAAATGCCAGCGCAAAGAATATGACCAGGCTGCCGCTCGCCCACAGCGTGGCGGCGGAAGGATCAATCACCCGCGCTCGCGCCTGTTGATGGAGAAAACCAAACATCAGCATGCCCATGCACGAGGTGACCAGAAAGCCAACCAGCGCGAGCATGAGCGCGAAACGCAGTTGGAACATGGGATTGATCAGGTAGTTGCGGCGCTTGCGCTTGCGGCTAAGCTGCGTGTGGGGGATCGTGTCATCAGCCATCTGGGAAATCTCCGGTACGTCGTTACCGAGTTCTAAATCTTGGGCGTTCAATTCGCTTGACTAGAGCATACGTTACGGTCCACCGAACCGGCGTCTCGCCCGGGCTGGATTCTGTGTCGATTCGCCGAACGCAGGCACGTCCGCAAATAGCATCCGTGTCTGCTCCGGGGCATGGACACCGGCGGGGTACTTCCATGGATCGACATGGGCACGCGCGTTATCTCTATGGGGCATGATCAGGCCGTGAGGTCTGAGGCGTCATTGTCGGCGGCGGCGGCGGCGGCGGCGCGGCGGAACGATTGGCTGTTGCGTGCAGGCACTCCGCTTGCCACGCGATGTCGGCGGCATCCGCCTCTCGGGGATTTTGAATTGTAGCCTTTCCAAGACGCCTTCCAAGGCTGGCCATCCGGCTGAGATGTAGGGGATGGTGCCAACATTCAGGGCGTCTAGGCTCATCGGCCAGGTCGGCACAGCGCCCCGGGGCAGTAGAGCGAGCGTTCGCGTGGAGAGGTTGCCAAGGAGCAAGACGCAGGCAGACGGTCCGGCAAATGCGCCGCGGACATCCTCCCCGCATTACCGTATTGCGGCTCATGAAGGGCGTGAGGCGATGCCGCCAGTGGCATCACGCTGCATGGATTGGAATGATTCAAGCTTCACGGAAAGACATTGGAAATGATTACATCTGCATGGAAGAGAAACCCGCGGCGGCGAGGCATTACCGCGGTCCTGGTCGTGGTCTCGATTCCGCTCTTGCTTGGCATGGCCGCGCTGACCATTGATGTCGGGCGGCTGACTAATACCAAGGTGGAATTGCAAAACACGGCCGATGCAGCGGCGTTGGCGGCCTCCCAGGACTTGGGTAGTCTCGATCCATTCATTGCGCGGGATACCGCCGAAGACACGGCCGTGCAGTTTATCGGGCTCAATCCGGTTTGGAACCAGCAGCCGGTTTCGGACTACCAAATCGTGTTCGGACGCGCGGAATTGGACCCCGTGACCGGCGGCGTCGGGTTCGTGCCGAACGTGTTTCCCGCCAACGCGGTCGACGTAACGGTGCATTACGACTTGCAGTATTACTTCGCACGCCTGTTCGGGATGTCTGCCAAGCGGGTCAGCGCCCGCAGCACTTCGGCCATCGGGGCGAGGGACGTGATGTTCGTTCTGGACACCTCCTGTTCGATGGGCGGTCTCTCCGACGCGGTCGAGCTGACAAATGATCTTGCCGCGCTCGGCATACCGATCGACGACGGCAGTGGTGGCGGGACTACGATTTGCCACGTACCGCCTGGCGATCCGGCTAACGCGGTTACCATCAACATCGCGCAACCCGCGGTCTTGAACGCGCACCTGGCCCACGGCGACATAGTTGGCGCATGCGTCAATGAGGATCCTGATTGCGATGACTTCACGGATGATAGCGACGGCGGCGGCGGCGGTAGTGGTCCTGGCGACAGTGGGCACGGTGGTGGGGGCGGTAGCGGGCACGGTGGTCATGGTGACAGTGGGCACGGTGGTGGGGGCGGTAGCGACTCGGACTAGGGGAACCAGATAGGAAAGGCCAGAAGATGCGATCGATATTTCGCAGACATCGGTGTGCCAAGTATGCCTTGGGATTGGCAGCAATGGGTGTCGTATCCGTGCTGGCGCCGACCTTGCTCGGCGGCGTTTTGAATGATGCTCGGTACCTCCTGTATGACGGTAGCGATCCGGAGTTTTCCGGAGTCTACGACATCGGCGAACCATTCCTTCCGCCGAGCATCAGGATTCAGCCGCTCAAGTCCGCCAAAGATGCGGTGGTCGTGGCTGTGGACGCCATTGCCGAAGGGGCCTTCAATGACCAGATCGGCGCGGTCGCCGCTTCATCGGTCGTCAACTGGTTTGAGCCGCTTTCGACTGACTTCGATCGCGTGCGCGCGAAGCTTCGCGGCGCGCCCTTGGGAACGGGCGGCGCGTTGAGCCTTGGTTTGGAGGCGGCGAGACTTGAGCTCATTGGGCAAAATGCCCGTGCGGCTGCCAGCAAGATAATCGTGATGGTGACCAACGGAGAATCCGATCCGACTGACGCATTGAATCAGATCCAGATGGCCAGAGATGCCGGCATGACGGTTCACATCATCGGCGTGGGCACCGACCTTGACGCTGGTTTGCTTGACCAGATGGCCGCGACCGGCGGCGGAACGAGCGTCCTAATAGATGCCGGGACGCCGGCCTGGATCTACGCTCCGGAGTTGCAGACGGCGCTGGCCAGCGTGGCGACCAATCAGATCGCGTTCAGCCTCATTCGGTAGCCGTCAGCACGGGCGGGTTCGGGTTCCGACGAAAACCTGCCGACGCAAGGCCGGGTGGAAGCCCTGCGTCACGGTGGGGGTAAAACGATCGGAGCGGGAGGGATTCGAACCCTCGGTACGGAAAAACCGTACACCGCATTTCCAGTGCGGCCCCTTCAGCCACTCGGACACCGCTCCCGGTGATTCATTGCTTATTCGACGACCTAGTCGCACCGATGCGGGGGGCGACCCGTACCGTGCGTAGCCGCGACGTGTTTGCAGGGATCCGCCCATTCAGCCGGACGGACGTACGATACCGCCGGCCCCTCGTCAAGAGCTTCCGCCGATGGGCCGCACCTCGCAAACCCGCAGCGTCATGATACTCCCTCGACCTAGCCGGTCAACAAATCCCAAGCCGTTGCCGTTCTACGTGCGTGATCACGGGCCGGCCGCTCCCTGACGGTCGCGGTTCTGATTGGCGGCGCGGACGAGCACGCGGCAGATGTGGTCCTGTAGATCGCGGTAGGGCGTGCTTGGGCCGGGGTAGTTGTTGAAGAGGATCGCGAAGGCGTAGCGACGCTTGCCCGTTCGATCCAGGACCCAGCCCGCCAGCGAGCAGACGCCTCGCATCGTGCCCGTTTTTCCGACTACGCTTCCTGGGATATCTCTAAGCCGCTTGCGAAGCGAGCCTTCGATGCCTGAAACGGCGAGGTTTTGCAGATGCACTTTGGCTTCAGGTCGGCCGTCAATCCACGAGAACACGCTGCCCAGTTGCCTGGCCGTGCATCGGTTCACTCGGCTTAGGCCCGATCCGTCTGAAACGACCAGCCCGTCCGCGTCCAACCCAGCTCGATTAGCGAAGGCTTCCACAGCGCGGGCGCCGCTTTCCCAGGAGCCGGTGGGATTCTCTCTGCCATTGCGACGCGCCCAGGCAAAACCGGCTCTCTTGAACAATGCCTCGGCGAACAGGTTTTGGCTGTTTTTGCCCACGCGGGCGAGGACGGCCGATAGGGGGGTTTCGTAGACCGCTAGAATCTTCGCAGACGGCGGCAGGGAGCCATCGGGCCTTCGAACCCGCCGAAACACCACTTCGCCGTGCACGGTGATGCCGGCGGCAGACAACGCGGTTTTGAATGCATCCCCGAAGAGGAGGCCGGGGTCCGGGAACGCAACGGCGCCGAAGGCCCACGTTTTCGCGCATCGCCCGCTTATGATGTAGTCCATGGTGTTGGGGGGATGGTGCAGCAGGGGTTTTCGACCTTGGCCAGTCTTGCATTTGTTCTTGATGCTGGCTAGTCGGGTATCGGGGCGAATCGCAACCCTTGGCGCCTTCCCCACGGTGGTGGGCGTCAGCGTGATGTCCAGGCAGTTGCCGTTGATGTTCAAAGCACCAACTGGCGCGGCGTACCACTTGCCCAGGTCGCCGGCTTCCCACGACGGATGAATCGCGACATCGTCGTACACGGATTCGTCCAAGACCATGTCGCCCTCGATGCTCGTGATCCCAGCAGATTTGATGGCCTCAATCCAGGGGGCGAAGGGATAATCGACATCGCGCCGAAGGGCGCGGTCCGTCTTGACGTCTCCGAAGGCCGGGTCGCCGTCGGCGACGACGATCAGATCCGTTCCGTCGTGCGCCAGCACGGTTCGAAACGCGAACGAATCGCCCAGCTCGATGGTGGCCGCTGCCATCGTAAATACCTTCATTGTAGATGCGGGCACCAGTGCATGGTCGGCGTTGAGGGCAAAAACCGTACGCATGGTGGCCAGATCCACGACAAAGATGCTCGCCTTGGCCTTTCGGTGCGGCAGGGATTTCGTGATCGAGGATAGCGCCTCACCAATGGGTCGCTCCGGCCTGGCTCGCGCGGGCTGAGGCATCACCGCTAGGGCAAGACCGAGCCATAGGCACAGGTTTCGGACCCTTGGGGAGCGGACGCGCCATTCTTGCTTTCGAATACTCATGGTTGTTCGCCATGATAGGAAGGAGGCTGGCTCAATCAAGCGCCTGTTTGTGCGAGCGGGGCGCGCGGTCTCGCACGACCCAATCGGTTGTTCCATATCCTTGGAGGTGGGGGAGACGACGATCGCGACTGATGGACGCCTGTGTTTCTTACGGATCCGGTCCTCATTGGTCGGTCGGTCGTCCGTGTCGGTTGGCAATGCGGTCCTGACGAACGCCATTTCGTCGCCAGCCCCAGGTCCCATTGGACATGGGCAACCTTTTCGGAGTCGTCGGGCGAACCATCCGAGCGCGGATGGGCCACACTTTCCCAAAAGCAGGGTTGTGGGTATCCTACCGGTGTTGCGTTTCGGGGAAGGCTTTGTGAATGCGCCCTATGGTTAACTCCAGCGATCGAGATTTCACACCCATCCAGATGATCGACCGACCATGCCCGTCCATCAACGCAAGAACCCGGCACGCGAGGTACGGTCTGACGCTTCGGCCGAGACCGATTCGGAGTATTGCAATGTAGCGGCGCATCTGGCGCGCATGGCCCGGCGCGTGCCCGAACACAACGCGCTGATCGTCACCAAGACGCGCACGCTGCGTGGGCGCCCGGTGTACGAGACCAAGTCCTTTCTCGAATTCGAACGGCTGACCAATCGCTATGCCCATGGGCTTGTCAAAATCGGCGTCCGGCGCGGTATGCCAACATTGATGATGGTCAAGCCGGGTGTAGAGTTCATCGGGCTGACCTTTGCGCTGTTCAAGATCGGCGCGGTCGTCATCCTGATCGATCCGGGCATGGGGCTTGGGCGCATGCTGGAGTGCATTCGTGGCGTCACACCGCAAGCGCTCGTGGCAATAGGGCAAGCACACGTGCTGCGCTCCCTACGTCCGAAGGCGTTTGAATCGGTTGTTTGCTCGGTGACGGTTGGCAAGCGGTGGCTTTGCGGAGGGCCGTCGTTGGATACGCTGACGCAAGAGGCTTCCCCGGAATTCGAGCCGGCAAGAACTTGTGGCGATGAAACCGCAGCGATTCTCTTCACCAGCGGCGCTACAGGACCGGCCAAGGGCGTGGTCTATGAACACGCCATGTTTGACGCCCAGGTGCGGATGTTGCGCGATTTCTTTAAGATTCAACCCGGCGAAATCGACATGCCCGCGTTTCCGCTCTTCGCGCTGTTCAACCCGGCGCTGGGCATGACGAGCGTCATCCCAGACATGAACGCGGCCAGGCCCGTCAAGGCAAACCCCGCCCATCTCGTTGACGCGATTCGGGACCAACAGGTAACCAACACGTTTGGATCTCCGGCGGTGTGGTCGCGCGTTGCCGATTATTGCGTTCGCCGTCGGATCAAACTGCCTTCGCTCAAGCGCATTTTGATCGCGGGCGCCCCGGTGTCCTATCGCGTGATCGAGATGCTTCATGAGGTCCTCAATGACGACGCGGACGTGCATACGCCGTACGGCGCCACCGAGGCGCTTCCGGTGGCGGCCATGGCGGGGCGAACGGTGGTCTCCCAAACGGCTGCGCTATCGCGGCGTGGCGCGGGCATTTGCGTCGGGAGCGTTTTTCCGGGAATCAAGTTGCGTATCATCCGAATCACCGACGAAGCCATCGGGACATGGTCGGACGACTTGATCGTCCCGGATGGGCAGATCGGCGAGATAGCGGTACAAGGCCCGGTGGTGACCAAGGCTTACGCGAATCAGCCACGAGCAACGGCCATGGCCAAAATCCACGACGGCGACGACGTCTGGCATCGCATGGGTGACGTTGGATACCGCGACGCTCGCGGTCGCATCTGGTTTTGCGGCCGCAAGAATCATCGCGTGCGTACGCCCGAGGGAACCCTGTTTTCTATTCCCTGTGAGGCGATTTTCAACGAGCATCCCGACGTGTTGCGTTCCGCCTTGGTCGGCGTGGGGCCGCCCGGGCGGCAGGAGCCGGTGATCATCGTTCAGATGGCAGCGCGGCGCAACCCTATCGGACGTAGCCGGGATGCGGCCACGCGCGAGTTGTTGAAGCTGGGGCGCGCCGCTGATTTGACCCGGACGATTTCGCGGGTATTGTTCCATCGGGGGTTTCCGGTGGATGTGCGTCACAATGCGAAGATCAACCGGGAGGCGTTAGCGGTCTGGGCCAAGGAGCGGTTGCATTGAAAGCGCTGGTGACCGGTGGTGGTGGATTTCTGGGTACGCGCATCGTAGAGATGCTCAGCGCCCGCGGCGATGACGTGACCGCATTGGGCCGCAACCGTTACCCCCACCTCGATCGGTTGGGTGTTGCCACCGTGGCGGTGGATTTGCGTGATGCGGACGCCGTGCGGCGCGCGGTGGTAGGCTTCGACGCCGTTTTCCACGTTGCGGCGGTGGCGGGTATTTGGGGTTCCCCCGAATTGTTCTGGGACATCAACGCGGGCGGGACGGCCCATGTTCTTGGCGCATGCCGGGCTAATGGCATCGAAAAACTGATCTACACGAGTTCACCGAGCGTCGTGTTCGGTCGCGACGATCTGTGCGGCGTGGACGAATCACACCCCTACGCCAAGAAACACCTTGCCGATTACCCCAAAACGAAGGCCGTCGCAGAGCGTATGGTGCTCAAGGCCAACCGGGCGACGCTGGCGACCGTCGCCCTGCGTCCGCATCTGATCTGGGGCCCGGGCGATCCGCACCTTATTCCAAGAGTCCTCGACAGGGCACGCCGTGGAAGGCTCGTTCGGGTGGGCAATGGGCGTAATCTCGTGGACATAACCTACATCGACAACGCGGCCGAAGCGCATGTCATGGCCGCCGACGCTCTGGGACCCGGTGCACCTTGCGCCGGCAAGGCCTATTTTATCAGTCAAGGCGAGCCGGTTGCCCTGTGGCCTTGGCTGGGAGAAATTCTAAAAGGCGCGGGCGCTCCGCCGGTGAAGCGAGCCATCTCGCTGGCAGTGGCCGATCGAATCGGGGCGGTCTTGGAATTCGCCTACCGCAAGGGTCGGATTCAGCGCGAACCTCCGATGACGCGCTTCCTTGCAGCGCAACTGGGGCGGTCGCATTATTTTTCCATTGAAGCGGCTAGGAAGGATTTTGGATACGCGCCGAGCGTGCCGACCGAAGATGGCGTACGGTGTTTGCTCGAAGGCCTTACGGGGAAGGCGGTACAGCCCACACCCATGCCGCTGGTACCGCTGGCTGCATCGTAGGGTCCGTGACAGAATCGGCGGCAGTGATTGCAGGCTGAAGGCCTGATCTGCAGTAGCCGGGGGCAAGCGAAGCGCCGCCCCCGGATGACGCCGCCATCAAACCACCCGACCCTGGAGGGGGCGTCTCCTCCGCGGGGGGCAAGCACAATGTGGCGCCTAGCCGACCCCTCCAGGGTCGATGGGGGTGGGGCTCCCGTAACCGTGGGTCCGCTTGAGGCGGACCCACGGCTACTATAGTTCAGCCTTACAGGCTGGAGGAATGACTGGCATCGAAGCCGCAGCAAGTGTCATGGACCCCGCATCGTCAGGGCAACCGCATTCTAACCTTTTGGGTGGTTGGAGACCAAGTCAGGATTTTCAGCATCTGCTTCGCGTGGCTGAAAACGCGGATCGGGCGAACCGCAGGAGCCGACGCCGCATGAGAATTCTTAGAATGCGGTTGCCCTGCCCCGCATCGTAGGCCTTGTCGGTCTTCCCTTGCTCATCTGGAGCACAGAGGGTGTACTGGGGCGTGTACCGACTGATTCCCGCGGGCAGATTGGGGCGCTTAGCCGGAGCCAATGCGACCTTTACCGCCGCGGACTGAAAGGAGAGAACGCATCATGGCACCATCAATCATGGAGGATCGATTCGCAGACTTCGGGAGGCGGCCACCCAGTAGGATTATTCTGGCTTGCCGCACGGCGTTGGCAACGCTCCTGATAGCGATGGCGACCATGGGATGCCCCGTCGCCCTCGGTCATCCGCCTTCGACGGCAGACGCCCACATGCCTACGGCGCCAGAATCATCGTGCAAGTGCGAATTCAACAAGCTGCATAACGGTTGGTGCGAAGCTTGCAAGAAAGGATATGTCGCGGGCATCCTCGTCCCATCGGCCATGCTACTCGAAGCACTCGACGCGCACGGCCACGACTTTGATCCGGCCTCAATCAAGTGTAAGGCGTGTCAGGAAGCCATAAAGACCCAAGGATTCTGTGACCGGGACAACATGGGCTTCATCCACAACCTCGCCTACGTTTCCCGGCTCACCTACCACTTGGCCAAGGGCACGCCCACGAATGTGTCCAAACTCACGTGCAAGAAATGTCGCCAATTCGCCAGGAAGCACGGTTGGTGCGAGGCGTGCCATCGCGGCATGGCCGGCAATGTGGCCTTCGGCAATCGCAACGACTTTGAGCAGGCCGCCCGGCAAATCGACTTTCTGATGTCCGTCATCAAAATGATCGATCGGTGTGAGATGTGCGCCGTTGCGCGCTTCACCGGCGGGAAATGCCCCAAATGCAACATCCTCTACGAACGCGACCAACCAGAGCACGATCAACCGAGGAAGTCGCCTCCGTAAGGTTTGGCCCATGCGCGATACTGGGGCTGCCCACAAGAAATGAGCAGCCCCGGTTGCGTTTGTTTCGTTAGACAGTCACGCGCGATTGCCGCACAAACACGATGGTTCCCGCGGTGAGTACGGCCAATGCCAGCGCCACAAGACCCCATTGGGATACGGTTGGAATCGGAAGAGGGCCCGCATTGACCGATCCCGTTTGCCCCGCGTAGTTGGTCGGTGAGTTCACCGCGACCGACCCGTCCAGCGCGAGCGACATGATTCCGTCACTTGGAAGGTCGCCGTCCGCGTACGGCATGGTCGCCGCCGAGTAGGACCAGTAGCGAAGCGTGTCCGCCCCAAGCGTCAGGAACCCATCGACGATGATGTGGTCGGGCGTCGGGGCACCGGGCAACGCGGCAAACCCCGCAGTCGCCAGAAGCAAGTGCTTGTTGGCCGTCGGCGGGATCAGGTTGGACGGAAAGAAGAACTGGTTGCCCGTGGCGTCGCTGAGGACCCACTTGCCTGCGAGACCGACCTCCATGCTGGATCCGCAGCATTCTTTCAACTCGATGAACTGAATCGTCCCGTCCGCATTGCTGAAGATTTCATTGAACCGCCACAGGTGCGATCCGGCTTGCACATCGGCGGCCAGCAGCGCCACCGCGCAGGCCACCATGGATGCTTTCAATCTATGCTGTGTGATTTTCATCGCGCATCATCCTCCCTAGTCGTTGTGAAGTGCATAGTACGATCTATCAGAACCACCTGGGCGGACATTGTCCGGGCTCACGCCCGGTGCATCGCAAGTAGGTCACCCCCAAGTCGTCCCGCCGGCCCTCTGGACAATTGTGCCGGTGGCACGTTTTCCAGGAAGGTCCATCTATCCTACCAGACTGACCTTGGGATTCAAGTGCATTCGTCTTTTTTCCGCCGCCACACGCCGTGAACCCCGTCGATTCACTGTTTCGCTTCGGAAATCCGCCACTATCATACCAAAGGGCAGGGGGTGACACCCTGAATTACTGTGCCGAGAGTGAACGGCCACGGCGGGCGCGATACTGATATGAGCACGATTCTGGGCATCGAAACATCCTGCGACGAAACGGCCGCCGCGATCGTGGTGGACGCGACCGACGTGCGCAGTCAGGTTGTCGCCACTCAGTTTGATCTGCATCGAAAGTTCGGCGGCGTGGTGCCCGAAGTCGCGTCGCGAGCCCACCTCCAGAAGCTGGATTTGGTCGTTGAGGAGGCCATGACGCAGGCGGACTGTACCCGTCAGGATCTTGACGGCATCGCGGTGACCAACAGGCCGGGGTTGCTGGGCGCCCTGTTGATCGGCCTGACAGGTGCCAAAGTGCTGAGCTGGGCTTGGGGGAAGCCGTTGCTGGTGGTCGATCACATCCGCGCCCACGCCTTCAGCCCGGCCATCGCGGTTGCCGAACTCCCATGGCCCGCGGTGGCGCTGGTGGTCTCTGGAGGCCATACGAGCCTGTTCCGCGTCAACGGCCCGCTGGACATCAGCGAACTCGGTGCGACTATCGACGACGCGGCCGGGGAGGCCTTCGACAAGGTGAGCACGATGCTCGGTTTGGGATATCCCGGTGGGCCACGGGTTGAGCATGCGGCTGAAGGCGGAGACCCCCGCGCGGTGGCATTCCCTAGGACCATGCTCGATTCCGATTCCTTGGATTTCTCGTTTTCCGGCATCAAGACGGCCGTGCTTTATTGCGTGAACGGTCCTGGCCAAACCTCCGGCGGCCTTGAATTGATCTCCAGCGGGCGCGTCGGCGATATCGCCGCGAGCTTTCAACAGGCTGTCGTCGATGTGCTCGTCAAGAAAACGCTTCGAGCCGTCGATCTAACGGGCTTGCAATCGGTCGTCCTCGGCGGCGGGGTCGCGGCCAATACGCTGCTGCGGGAATCGCTGGCGCAGGCCTGTGCGCAACGATCGGTTCGATTTGTCGCGGCGGAAAAGGCGTACTGTACAGACAATGGTGTCATGATTGCTGCGCTGGGCGATCATCTTCTTCAGGCCGGGCAGATTGCCGACCTATCCATCGACGCCACGGCCACGGGAAGAACGCGATAGCGACCCGTCTTTGCCGATTTGATCGCGTGGCCCATGTAGCACAGCGGCCCTCCATTGTGTTTTGGGTCCCGTTGATTGTGGGCCACCTTCCAGCCGGGGGCGGCTGGGCTACACGGGGGCGGTGAACTTCTCGAGGCATGCGTGACAATACGATGGGTCGCTCCATTGGTTTGCCGGCGGCGATCAATGCGCGTAAACTGCGCACCTATGGACGAGCACGCCATTCGCCAATTGCTGCAAACCGTCAAGGACGGCTCGCACTCCATCGACGAGGCCGTCACGCGGCTTCGCTCGCTGCCCTTTGAGGATGTCGGTTTTGCCAAGATCGACCACCATCGCGGCGTGAGATGCGGCTTTCCGGAAGTCATTTACGCTGAGGGTAAATCGACCGAACAGATCGTTTCCATTCTTGCCAAGACCGGCCACGAAGCCAACATCCTGATCACGCGAGCCGACCCTGGCGTCTTTGACGCCGTGGCCGCGGAGTTTCCCGTTGCCCAATACAACCGGCCCGCCCGAACCATCGCCCTGCGCCGCCGGCCCAAAGCGCCGGGCACGGGCACGGTCGGGCTGATCACGGCGGGAACCAGTGACATCGCCGTGGCGGAAGAAGCCCGCGTCACACTTGAAATCACCGATCAAAACGTCGAGACCATGTACGACGTCGGCGTGGCCGGGCTGCACCGCCTCCTCGCCCACACCGCCGTATTGCAGCGCATGGACGTGCTCGTCGTCATCGCCGGCATGGAAGGCGCGTTGCCCAGCGTCGTCGGCGGGCTAGTGGATGTTCCGGTCATCGCCGTCCCCACCAGCATCGGCTATGGCGCGGCGTTCGGCGGCGTGGCGGCACTGCTGGGCATGCTCAACAGTTGCGCTTCCGGCGTTACGGTCGTCAACATCGACAACGGATTCGGAGCCGGGTTTGCCGCGGCATTGATGCTGCGCCGCATGCACCGCCTCGGTAAGGATTAGACCCCCATGGCCCACGATCTAATCATCACCCGCGAGATTCCGCCCGTCCCCACGCGCTCGCCCGAAGCCCACAAGGGCAACGTCGGCCGCATTCTGGTCGTCGGCGGATCTGACGGCCCCACGACCATGATCGGCGCCGTCGCACTGGCGGCCAACGCCGCTTATCGCGGTGGCGCGGGGCTGGTGCGAATGATGGTGCCCGATAGTCTCCGCACGCCGGTGGCCGTGCTGGCGCCGTGCGCTACGCTGACGGTGCTTCCCGCGACCGCCGAAGATGCCCTGAGCCACGCGAACATATTCCGGGCCGATGTGCTGGCCATCGGCCCCGGCCTTGGCGAATCGATCGCGCCCAAAGAAGTCGTCGCCCTGATAAACGGCTTCGCAGGGGCCGTCGTGCTCGACGCCGATGGCCTGAATTTGCTGGCCGCCGCTGACAGTGCCGTCATCGACCGTCCCGAGCGTGTCGTCCTCACGCCGCACTACGGCGAGCTTGAGCGGCTGCTCATCGCCCGCGGCCGCTCCGTCTCGCCCGATCAGACGTTGGCGACCCGTCGAGACGCCGCGATCGCCCTGTTTGATCTGTATGGCTGCACGGTCGTCCTCAAAGGTCACCACACCATCGTCACCAATGGCCAGCGCCTCTACGTCAACGAAACCGGCAACTCGGGCATGGCCACGGGGGGCACGGGCGACGTGCTAACCGGATTGGTCGCCGCCCTGATCGGGCAAGACATGCCCCCGTTTGAAGCGGCCGTGCTGGCGACCTACCTGCACGGGCTGGCGGGCGATTTCGCCTCTGAAGAGCTGGGCCGCTTCTCCATGACCGCCATCGACCTGCTCGAATACATCCCCGAAGCCTTCGGCGATCACGAAGCCGCCGCGTCCGACCTGCCGTAGGGCGAACAGCGGACCAGCCAACGCCGCCGACTCGGATCGCCATGGTCCGGATAGGCAAGCACTAGGCGTGTGTTCATCACGTGCCCTTCTTTCGTAGGACCGCCTTCAAGCCGCAGCTACCGCATTATTCGGCAACATCGAGTAGCGTTACCTCGGGGAGCGTGATCGGTTTGGACATTGATCCTCCGATATTGTCTGACGCTCAAAAAAAGGCATGTTCGCGATCTGGAGGATCGCGAACATGCCTACTCAATGCTTACATTGTGGCTGATGGGTCGCCGCTATCCTGCCTTCTTGGCGCTGCAGGGGCTCTTGGCGTTCGATCCGGCGGCCTTGGCCGCGCCCTTCTTGCCGCATGGTTTCTTGCCGCACGGCTTCTTGCACTTCGACCCCGCCTTGGCGGATGCCTTCTTGCAGCACGGTTTGTTGCATTTCGACCCGGTCTTGGCGGACGCCTTCTTGCAGCAGGCTTTCTTGCAATCGCCACTGCACTTGCCCGAAGCCTTTTTCACGCACTTGCCGCAGCACTTGCTGCCGGTCTTGCCCATCTGGCATTTCGCGCCGGCGTTGCTGGTCGCGCAGCCGGTTGTGAGCATGGCAAGTCCGATCATCGCTACGCCGACCGCGGCGGTTCGAGCCAAAGTCATAAATGTCCTACGAGTCATCGAAAGCTCTCCTTCTTGATCTTGGCCGAAGCGCCTCGCGCTCTGACCGACAAACGGCCCAGGTTGAAGAGGGGATGCGCCTGAATCGACGCCATTACGCAATCAGTACCACCCTCCACCTGCGTATGGTAACCATCTCGTGTGTTTCGGCAAATAGCCATGGGTCCGTGGAGTTACCATTTGCACGGATGTTACATTCAGACCAAGCGTTCAAGCCTGCCAACGAGGGCAGTGCCGCCCCGCAGTTCATGGCGTTGCCCAAGGCAAGGGATTAGCGGACCGTATGCCAGGGCGGTCTTGCCGGCACGCCGCCGACAACCCGATGGGGGCAGTTCGTTTCCGACGGTAAATGCCCCGGCCGGGGTCGAGGATACGCGTTACCGGACGGTCGAAAAACGGGACGCGAACGGCTGTCGTCGCCACCGGCTTGCGAGCGGGCCCGACCGACTACTTTCGACATGAGTCCTTTGACCGCGCGGGCATGTGACGGTTACCCTTCGGGGAGAGGATTGGGCAATCAGGTGGAGAGCGAAAGGATTTCTTTCGTGGGGAAAACTCAAAAACTGCAGGCCGGCGTTCTCGCGGCTTTCATGCTTGGACCGATCCTGGTCGCCTCGGCGGAGGAGCAGGCGACGAAACGATCCACGCCGCTGGATTGGGGCTTGATGCGGCTGCGCTGGCGGCCGGGCAATGACGAACATCTGGATCGGACGCTTGCGCAGTTCGCCAGCAAGCCGCAATATATGACGTTTTACCTGAACCTGACGAGCCGCTTTCCGAAGTATTGGATCGAAGCGATCCGCAATCGTGGCGCGACGAGCGTGATGAGTTTGGAGCTGTGGGTTTGGCACGACCGCCGGAAGGAATCCTGGCTGCCGGATCTCAACGCAGGGAAGTTCGACGAATCTCTATTTCGGCCCTGGGCCAAGGAGGCCAAGGCGTACGGGAAACGGATTCTGATGCGATTCGGATTCGAGTTCAACGGGTATTGGTTTACCTGGTCCCACGATCCCAAAGCGTTTGTCGCCGCCTGGCGCCGCGCCCATGACATTTTCAAGGAGGAGGGAGCCGACAACGTCGAATGGCTATGGGTGCCGAACATCGTCAGTTGTCCCGACACGCCGGAAAACGACATGCATTTGTACTACCCCGGCGACAAGTACGTCGATGTGATTGGCACGGACGGCTACAACTTCGGTGATCATCACGACAAATGGCACAAGTGGGAGTCCTTCGAGGTCATCTATCGGGATCGGCTCGCGGATTTCAAGAAGCGCTATCCGGGCAAGCCGGTGATCATTCCGGAGTTCGGCAGCGCGCCGGGCAAACCGGGCCAGCGTGCCCAGTGGATTCGCGAGGCCCACGCCTATCTTCAAACCCAACCGCAGGTCAAAGCGGCGGTTTGGTTCAATCTGGACAAGCGACGCGAGGGCGAGCCGAACTGGAAGCTATCGAAGGAAGACGGCTCCTTGCAGGCGTTCAATGAGACGTTCGCACGCCCCAGGAAATGAGGGTGCCCAGGTCAGAGCACCGCGGCGCCAGCGCGGTGGCATCCGCCATCTGTCGTCGGAAGAGGGTCCGCAGGCTTGCGCCAGCGGCTCTGACTTTACCGCGATTCGTCGTGAGGTAGATCGGCCAGCGGGCAGTTGGCGCAAATCGCGTTTGCCTTGCAGTGTTTCTTCCCCAGGTCTACGAGCAAGGCGTGGTACTCATTGAAGAGCGGCGCCTCGGCCGGCAGCGCCGACTGAAACATCGCTTGAATCTCGCTGTAGGTCGCGGCCTCGTCGATGAGCCCGTGGCGGCGCAGCATCCGTCGCGTATATGCGTCCACGACGAACGTCGGTCGATTCCCCGCGTAGAGCAAAATCGCGTCGGCGGTTTCCGGGCCGATGCCCTTGATTTCGAGGAGCCCCGCCCGGGCAATGGCCAGATCGCCACCGCACATCGCCGCCAAGGATCCGTCGAACCGATCCATCAGCACCGTCACGAACGCCTTGATCCGCTCGGCCTTCACGCGATACGTGCCGGAAGGGCGGATCAGTTCAGCCAACGCCACTACCGGCATTGCGTCGAGCGTTTTCCACGACAGGGCATCGGCGGCCCGCAGGCTCATAATGGCTCGTTCGACGTTGGTCCAGGCTGTGTTTTGCGTCAAGATAGCGCCAACAACGACCTCCGTGGCCGTGTCCGCCGGCCACCAATGCTGCGGCCCGTAGGCCCGCATGAGCCGATCGTAGATGGTCTCCATGATCGTAGCGTGCTTCATTGTGGGATCACAGCGCAGGCGTTGCCGCGGCCGGTGGTCGCGATTGGGCTTGAAACTTTTTCGAACCTACTCTCTTGTGCAATCGGTCCACCGTCCGCACGATAGGGGGGCGATGTCCAAGCCACAAGAACAACCCATCGCCACGACCCGTCGCGGCATCCTCGCCAGGCCGCTTGAAGCGCTGGTCTTCCTGCTGCCGCTCATGGCGTTCTACGAGATCGTCTCGGTGCGGTATCCGGATCGGGTCATCGCGTTTGATCTGTTGCGGTGGTTTATCGAGCTGTTCGGCCACGTGGGCTCGCTCGCGCCGGGGTTGGCCGTCGTGATGATCCTCGTGGCGACGCACGTCGCATCCGGCGACCGGTGGCGGGTCCGGTGGCAACGGGTGGCGGGTATGTACGTCGAAGCGGCGTTTCTGTCGTTACCGCTGCTGCTTATGAACTATCTGATTCCCCTTGCCGCGGGCAGCGCGGATTCGTTGTTGGGCCGACTCGCGCTGTGCGTCGGGGCCGGCGTGTACGAGGAGCTGGTTTTCCGGCTGGCATTCCTTTCTGTGGTGGTGGTCATCGGCGTGGACATCTTGCGGCTGAATCGTAGGACGGTGGCGATCGCGGCCATCCTACTTTCGGCGTTGGCCTTCGCGGGGCACCATCATCGACCCATCGGCGTCGAACCCTTCGAGCTGGCGAGATTCGCGTTTCGCACCATGGCCGGTGTTTACCTGGCGGTCATTTTCTGGTTTCGCGGCTACGGCCCCGCCGCCGGCTGCCATGCGGCCTACAACGTGATGCTGGTCCTGGTTCGGGGGTAGGCCGTCGATCGTCGTCAGCGAGGAATCAGTCTTGGCGGTGGTTGCGGCGCCGCGCAACGTGCTAGGCTGCGCGCGGAAAAGCGATGCTTGCAAATCGCGGCGTGAACCACCACCCCGCGATCCTCGGCGCGGCAAATCAATAGGTGACTGTCCCCGGTTTCACCTGTTTCTCATCCAAAGCTATCGGGTCGGATTCGA
>CAZYXP010000047.1:16617-20450 GCA_964651325.1 uncultured Phycisphaeraceae bacterium | reverse complement strand
AGGTCATGCGTCGCTTGTGGCGGCTCGCTATACGGAACTGGTGGGCTAGCCCCGGACGAACGCTAGCGGCGCTGCTGTCCGTGGCGTTGGGCGTGGTGACGGTGGTCGTCATTGGCAACGTCTACGCCACCGTTCGGTCGGCGATAGAGCACGAGGTTGCCATCCATTGGCTTGGGGCTGCCGATCTTTCCGTCCATCCTATTGGGGCCCATTGGGGGAGCCTGCCGCAGTCGCTGGGCGATTCCATCGCTGAGATCGCTTCCGTCCAGCAGGTTTCCGTTCGGCTAAAGCGAAAAATTCATGGCCAGGGACCGCTACAGCGCGATTCAACAGAAGCCCTGCTACGCGTCGATGCCATTGGGATCGACCCCAAGACGGCCGCGGCGTTCGTATCCTTCGACAATCTCGAAGGGCGCACGCTCCTTCCCGATGAATCCGGCAAAGCCGTCGTCGAGCGCGCCCTAGCCGCTTCGATGGGCGTGGGCATCGGGGAAGCCTTCACGCTGGCCGACCGCAAGGCCGGTCGCCAACGCGATCTCGAAATCGTCGGCCTGTTCGACGGCAACCGCATCGGCGAGTTTCAGAGCCCCTATGTCTATCTCGCGCTGGCAGACTTGCAGTTCATCGCCAGCGAACCCGGCGCGGTTTCCTCGATCGATCTTCTGCTCAAGCCCGAGGCCCGCGCGGCGATGGACGCCGCGGAGGCTCAACTCCAATCCATCATCGACGAGGCCCAGCTTGGCGCCCGCTGCAGGATCGTCACGTCCAGTTTTCGTGAAATGCTTCTGGGCGAAGCGAGACGGCTGACCGATCTGTCGCTCATGCTGGTTACGTTCGTGGCCATGCTCACTTCATTTTTCATCATTTTGACGACGATGACCATCAGCCTGTTCGAACGCACGACCTCGCTCGGCGTGATGCGCTGCATCGGAGCGACGCGCGGCCAGATGGCGACGATGCTGCTTGTGGAGTTGCTCCCTTTGGGTGTCTTCGGGACGGCGCTCGGAGTGGCCGCAGGCGTGGGGCTGACCCGAATGATCGGCTGGCTCTTGCGTGACGTTGGCGCTGATTTAATGATTTTCCCCCACGGCATGCTGTTGGCATGCGCCGGCGGTGTCGGAACCACTCTCTTGACCACGCTGCTGCTGATTGTGAAAATCACGCGTGTCGTGCCCCTGGCGGCGATTCGACCGCACGCCACCCCACCGAAGACTGGCCCACTCTACCTGTCCGGCCTGCTGGGCATCAGCCTGATCTTGATCCACGAGTGGATGATGTCGCTCCCCGATCAAACGCAATGGCTTACGATGCCGTTCGCCGGTGCCGCGACCGGTTCGCTCTTTATGGGCTATATTTTTCTGACGCCGTTTCTGGTCGTGCTGTGCGGGCCGATCATTTCTCATTTGGTGGCGCCGCTGCTGGCCATTCGCTCGCGGTTGGCGGTGGACCAATTCCGCAAATCACCGTGGCGCAACACCGGCGTTTGTTGGATGTTGGTCGTGGGTTTGTCGTTGATCGTTTATCTTTCGATCGCAGGCGAAACCATGCTGAAGATATGGAACTTCGCCGACCGACTTCCCGAAGGATTCATCTGGACCGATCAATACGTCTCGTCCGATAAGGTCGAGGACGTGCTCAGCCATCCGGCGATCGTTAACCCCACATATGCCGTGGACGTCGATTGCAGAATCAGCATCCCCCAAGCAGGACGCCCACCCCGCGGCGGCTCACTGATTGATTCGTTTCTGGCCGCGCTGACCAGGCCCGTTTTCGTCGCCTGCGATGCCCGGCGTTTGGCCGCCATGGTCGAAATCAGTTTTGATGAAGGCACGTTTGAAGATGCGATGGCCAAGCTCGATCGCGGCGGATACGTGCTATTGCCCGCTCAAACCGCCACCAACCACGATCTGCACGTAGGCGATTCGGTGCTCGTCGCCATCAACGACCGTGAGGTGGCGTTCGAAATCGCCGGCGTGGTGCAGGCCCCGATCCTGGACCTCACCGTCACCGCGATGCAGGCCTCAAGCTACCTTCAATTCGCTGCCGCCAACGTGCTCATCGGCACCCAAGAAGACCTGAAAGATCGCTTCGATCTCCATGTCGTCAGCATGGCCATGTTCGATCTGACCTTTCCGCCTACGCAACCCCCCGAGGCGTTTCGCGCCGTGCGCCCTGTCGACTTCGTCCAACTCGGCGCCAAGATCGAGAAGTGGATCGCAAGGTTGCCCTACCATCAAGAGGAATTCTCGGCAGTCCGCGCCGAATCCGCGATCTGGCACGCCGATGGGCCGCCGAATGATTCGTTATCCTCGCCGCCGGCGCGCTTCTTCAAGCGAGCAAGAGCCGCCCTGCGCCGCGCCACCTGGCAATGGGAGCAAAAGACGCCCGAACAGCGTTGGTACGTTTTTCGCGAACGGTTCCTGCTGAGTACCTTGGCCGAGCGGATGGGGCGCCCCGACGCGAGGACCGGTTCCCTCAACCGACTCAAGGAACTTGGCGACAAGACAATCCGAAAAGCGACCTCGGCCCTGAGCTGGCTTCCGTCGATCATCCTGGTCGTGGCGGCCATGGGGATCGGCAACCTGATGATGGTCAGCGTGCAGATGCGTGCCCGGCAGATCGCGATGCTTCGGGCGATCGGCGCGCTCAAATCCCAGATCATTCGATTGATACTCGTGGAGGCCGTATCGATGGGCATCGTCGGAAGCCTGTGCGGCGTCGCGTTAGGTGTCCATCTTGCCGCCACCGACAACCGCGTTACCGCCTCTTTGATGGGCGTTGATGCAGACCTGTCCATTCCGTATGCCAAACTTGGCCTGGGCATTCTGCTGACGTTGGTGGTTTGCCTGACTGCCGGATTGCTTCCAGCCAAAAGAGCGGCAAAAAACAACATCGTCAAGGCGCTTCAGGCATTTTGAATCGTAACCACACCTTCGCCGATGATAATTCCAAGGACCGCCTGCCCCCGAACCGCGGGCTTCAGCCTGCGCGGCCTCGCGTATTAGGTTGCGCGCCGTTGACTGCCCGCCATGCGATCCCTGTTCTGCGATCATAGTTGCAGGATGCTGGAAACAAGGGTACTCGTATCCCTGGGAAACGCGGCGGCCATGGCGCTCCGCCGGTAAGGCGGCCAACCGTCACTTGGCCCCCGGGGCCGATAGAGCGAGGAAACCACATTGATTCGACTAAGAACAACGAAGAAGCAGAGCGGCGCTGTCGATGCGGCTAGATCACCCATCCGTGCTGCGCGTACGCCGGCCCTGCATGGATGCGTTGTCGCGTGCCTGCTGGCCGCCTTTTCGGGCGGTTGCGGCGATGGCTTCGCCAATCAGACCGCCTCGCTGGGCCGCTCCGTCGCCGGGCAGCGAGGGCAGGTAAAGATCATCTTCATCAACAACACGCCGCACCGGGCCGTGTTTTCCTTTGGGGTATTGGATCAATCGGATCGCGATTCGATTCCCGACGTACGCCAGTTTGGTATCAACGACTTCGACGCCACGCTCGACGGCGGCGCAGATAGCGGCGTGCTTCAATTCACGTGTGGGCGTATGTTCAGCGTGGGTTCCGAGCAATTGCTAGCTTTCGTATCAAGAAACGGCGATCCCAGCAGCTTGCTCGAAGAGGCCCTCGAGCCCGGCGTCCGCCTCTTTAGCACCGACGACGGCGGCGAGATCGATCCTGTGTTCGAAGGCTCCGCCGACGCACGAGAGGTTCTGCTGGGCGTTGATTTCAACTGCGAATCGCTACTCATTTTCAGAATCGAGACCAACGACGCCGGTGGCAGGCCGTTCCGCGTGGATTTCGAGGTCGCCCCAGCCGATTCCACGAGATAG
>CAZYXP010000047.1:0-16517 GCA_964651325.1 uncultured Phycisphaeraceae bacterium | reverse complement strand
TGGCAGGCCGTTCCGCGTGGATTTCGAGGTCGCCCCAGCCGATTCCACGAGATAGGGCTTCGACTGAGCCGCGGGCTTCAGACCGCGCGGCGCTCCGGTCCCGCGCGACGCCCCGGATCCGCTCCGTGTGCGCGCACGCTGCGCCGTGCAAGCTAAAGCATGCGGCTCAGGGGATTGTGTGGAAAATCCCCGCGAGATCCTGGACGCTGTGTCCAGTACTCGAAGCGGGAGCGGTAGGGGATAGGAGATCGGTCAGCCGTATAGCCTGGGTGCGGTCCGCCGCAGTCGAGGCGATTCCTTGGGGTTCGCCGTATTGTGGTTGCCGCGTTATGATGCCTTCCATGCAGTCGAAGGACGAAGACCAAACAACAATGGATCAGCAGCCAGGCCAGGAAGCCGAGGCAGACCAGGCAGACAGTGCAAACCGGGCTGCCGAGGCCGAACGGGCCGTGGAATCGATTTCGGCCCCTGGAATCACCACGGAATCTGTGGTGGAGGCGATTCTGGTGGCCACCGATGTGCCGCTTACCGCCGGGAAGATCGCGGCGGTTCTGGGAAGCGGGGACGCACGCGACGTCAAAGCGCACATCGAAACGCTCAATGAGCGGTATAGGCGTGAAAGCGCGAGCTTCCTGATCCAGCATATCGCCAAGGGCTATCAAATCCTTACGCTTCCCGAGTTCAATCATTGGGTCGGCAAGCTGCAAAAATCTCGCGCCGAGTCCCGCCTCTCACCGGCGGCTCTGGAAACTCTGGCCGTTGTGGCCTACAAACAGCCGGTCATGCGAGCCGGCATCGAAGCCGTTCGCGGCGTGGCCGTGGGCGAAATGTTGGCCAGGCTTCGCGAATTGAACCTGATCAAGATCGTCGGTCGGGCGGAGGAAATCGGTCGCCCGCTCCTATATGGCACCACCAACCGCTTTCTCGAGGTCTTTGGATTGGGGACGCTGGGCGACCTTCCTGCAGTTGAGGAGGAGGCCGACCGCTCCGTGCCCCTGCTGCGTCCCGTGAAGGAACTCGCGGACGAGCCGCCGGCCGATGACTAGCAAGCCATAGCGCAATTCCTGCTCTTGGCGATCTCGGGCGGCGACAATCGGCGCCGGCGAAGCCTGTTTGAAGCACGTATCAACGTAGGGAATATCACGTGTCTTTGGCTCTGAGTCTAGCCTAGCCATTCTCCAGACATCTTAAAATGCCCATTGTGAATTGAATTGCGTGCCGATTTTCAAGTCTAGATTCAATAAGAGCGAACTCCAGTATTGGAAACCGCGGGAGTCTGATGCCCCGGGCCGATGCTCTGTTCGTAAATACTTGTCAAGATAGCAATTACGAAGACCAAGCTTGAAAGCCCTCATTGATTTCGAGATCGAGAACCGACTATATTAGCGCTTGATTGCAGCGACGCGTCGTTCGGTTGGGTCGTCTGGCGTGTGAATTCTCCGATGAATGGGTAGCACGTTGGCTGCTCTTGGGCACCGGCTCGGACACGAGAGTATGGAAAGAATGTATAGTCTAGGGGGTTTATGCTTGATTCTCTGCTCCATTCAAGGACGGATTCGGTCATGAATTGGTCGTACCGGCGTCAACACGGTAGGCGGTGGGTTCGCGCGGCCTCGATTGCGGCTCTTGCGCTCGTGATTGCAACATCTTCGGCTCGGGCTCAGCTCCTTGACCGTTCCGTACTCATCAAGAACGCGCGTATTCTCACCATGGCGGGCGAGCCGATCGAGGACGGCGGCATTCTGATCAAAGGCAATCGCATCGTGGCGATTGGCCGAGACATCAAGGCGCCCATGTTCAGCAAGGTGTTCGATGCCTCAGGCATGACGGCCACCCCTGGGCTCATCGATGCTTGGAGCGCGCTTGGCCGTTTGGGGCATGGGATCAAGCCGGACCCCACGGACTCGGCGTGGGACGCATTTGATTCCTACGATCGAGCGGCACTTCGCGAGGCTCTTAGTTCTGGCGTCACGACCGTTTTCGTGACGCCCGGGGGCGGTCCCGGGATCAATGGGCGCGGCGCGATCGTTCGGCTCTTGCCGGGCAAAGGCGGCGCGGCCGGCGAGCTGGTCACGGACGAGGGATCGGTTTGCATCAACCTCGGCTCCGATCAATCGAGCATTGCTCGCCTGAAGACATTCTATGGTGTCCGTAAGGCATTCAAGGCGGCGTTGGCCTATCGCAAGTCGCTCGAGGATTACGACGAGGACCTCGAGGAGTACCTGGAAAAACTGAAGGAACGCAAGGAAAAAGAGGCGAACGCCGACGAAAACAACGACGGCCATAAGAAGAGCAAAGACAAGGACTCCGAGAAAGAGGGTAAGGAATCGCCGGACAAGGAGAAGCCCAAGAAAAACGGCGATGGCAAGGCCATGCAAGCCGATTGGGCGGCCGACGGCTCGCTCGGGCGATCGGGGAAGGGTAAGAAACCCGGCAAGGGCAGCAACGGCTCAAAGAAAAAAGACGACGAGGCTGAGGCTGAGGACGAGGAAATCGCCAAGCCGACGAAGCCCGATCGAGATCCCGGCAACGAAATCTTGCTCAAAGCCATCGATCGCGAAATGGTAGTGCGGATCGAGGCGCACCGGAGCGCGGATTTGCTCAACGCGCTTGAACTGGCAGAGGAATTTCGGCTAGACCTCGTTGTTGAGGGCGCCACGGATGCGGCTTTGATTGTCGAAGCCCTGTCCGAGGCCGAGGTCCCCGTCGTGCTCGGCCCGCCGAGTCATCCGATGGTGTTTGAAGACAACGAACGGCGACGTTTCGATCCGAGCACAGGCGCTAAGCTAGACAAAGCATCCCTGCGGTGGACGGTTGGAAGCGGTGGGAAGCATCCTCAAGCGGCCCGGTTTGTGGGGTTGTTTGCCCAGATGATTGCGGGACACGGCCCCAAGAACGGACATTGGATGGCGGCAGTTACTAGTCATGCCGCGGATATTTTGGGCCTGAAGCGTTCCGGGAGACTGAAGGTAGGCATGAGGGCGGACATTGTCTTGTGGAGTTCGGACCCGGGCGACCCCGGCTCTAGTGCCCAGCGGGTTTACGTGGGTGGACGCCTTGCATTCAAAGCGAAGCCCCGCAAGCTCAAGGGAGGTGTTCGTTGAAGGTGATCCTTGTGCGCATTCCGATGCTCGCGCTTCTCCTGCTGTGCGTGACCGATGCGGTCGGTCAAGTCGGCACGTTTCAGCCGAAGACGATCGCTGCGGGGCGATACCTTGCTCCGGATGGCCATCTGAAGAATAACGTGGTGATCGAACTCGATCGGGGCAAGATTCAGAGCGTCGCTTCAGATCGACCGCTCCCCATGGGGGCCAACATTGTTTCGTTCCCCAACGCGGTGGTGACCGCCGGCTTGATCGACGTTCGGTCGCAGGTTGGCGCCTGGGGCAATGTGGCCGAATCCGCGAAATCGATTGATCCGGATGCGTCGGCCATCGATGCTGTAGATTGGCATCACCGAGATTTTCGAGCGGCGATCCGTGCGGGCATGACCACGGTCATGGTATCGCCGGCGCCCAACAATCTTGTTTCGGGCGTCGCGGCCACCGTGAAAACCGCCCGAAACAGTGGGTTTTCGCCTGTTCTGCGGGATGCCGGGCCGATGCTGCTGGCGCTGGGTCCGTCCGTTTGGTCCTACGATCGCGCACCGACCTCACGCACCGGATCGCTTCGGATGCTTGCCGATGCGTTGGATCAAGCCGCAGCCGGGCGTGGCCCGTCGCGGTTGCAATCGTTGGCGGCCGGGAAGCTGCACGGTCTGGTCGTCTGTGCCGAAGCCATGGACGTTAGCAGCGCATTGCATCTGTTTGGCGAACGAAAGCTTTCCGTTGCCATCGCTTACAACGGCGACGAGTACGATCTCGCCGAGGAGCTGGCAGGGCTGGCTTCGGCCGCTGTGGTCGGCCCGTACTCGTTTTCGATGACCCCTCATCACCTGGCTACCGCCGGCGTTTTGGCCGAGTCAGGTATTTCTGTTGCGTTTTCCGCGAATCTTCCCGAGAACGCGCCAGAGTCGCTGCGCGTGACGGCCGCCTTGGCCGTGCGCTATGGCATGGATGCCGCGGCCGCGCGGCGGGCGATGACCGTGAATCCCGCATTGATCGCCGGCGTGTCCAATCGCGTGGGCTCGCTTCATCCTGGCATGGATGCCGATTTGGTCATTTTTTCAGATGACCCCCTCCGGCTGGACGCAAGGGTGCTGGAGGTTTACGTTGACGGCATTCGTGTTTATGCCGCCTCACAGGCAGCCATCAAATCAGCAGGAGCAGCATCATGAATGACACACGTTTACGCCGCGGTCGACGGGTTTATCTATCGGTAGCCTGCATGGCACTTTGGGTGTCCTCCGCGGCGTCCGTCGCCGGAGAGCAGGGCTCGGTCGTTGTGGTTCGAGGTGCGGCACTGCACCTCGGCAACGGCGTGGTGGTTCACAACGGAGCAATACTCATCGAGAACGGGGTGATTCGAGCCGTGGGCAACAACGTCCCGGTTCCCACAGGGGCCAAGGTCTTGGATCTGGACGGTGCCTCGGTGACCCCTGGCCTGATCGATGCCAACGCGAGTTTGGAGCCGACGGATGTGATGACGTCGGACGCGCGAGGGCCGCGGCGCATTCTTCACGATTTTTTCTGTCCCGAGGGCGGGCATGAGCATGTGACCGCGTGCTGCGGGTCGACTTGTCCTAATGTGTTCAATCATGCGACCGGCAAGACCTGCACCACATGCGGGTTTCCCAACGCGCGGCCTCTCATGGCGGTAGGCACGAGATTGTTCTCGACCTTGGCGGAACACTCGTCAGAAGTCGTTCCCCATACGCGTGTGATCGACACGGTCAACCTGCGGTCGCCGGACCTTACGAGGCTGCTCGCCGGAGGCGTGACCACGGTATACGTTTCTCCCGATTCGGCCTCGGTGATCGGCGCTCAAGGTGCGATCATTCGCACGGGCGGACCGATTCGAGATCGCATCGTGCGCAACACCGACGCCGTCAAGGCGGTCATGGGCAGCGATCCTTTTTCCCGCGGGCCGCGCAACAATCTTCCATTTGGCAAATTCGTCAATTTCCACACGCGCCGACCGACCACGCGCATGGGCGTGGCGTGGGTGTTTCGCAAGGCGCTTTACGACACGAAGCGGTTTGAGCAGGGGTTGGAGGTGCACGGGGCGGATGTGCCCTCCGCGAAAGCCATGACGGCCCTGTCGGACGTGCTGTCCGGCGAAATTCCCTTGCGCATTCAAGCCCGCAAACATTACGACATTCTCTCGGCCATCCGATTGGCTAAAGAGTTTGACCTTTCTTTCGTGTTGGAGGAAGCCACGGAAGCCAGTCGCTGCCTGCCGGAAATCAAAGAGGCCAATCTGTCCGTCGTGTACGGACCGGTGTTCATCTCGCCGACCGGCTATCGCCGCTACTCGGGCGAGGTGGGCCGCGCACGATTGCACACGATGAGCGACTTGATGGCCGCGGGGATTGAAACCGCGCTTAGCGCGAACGACCTTCGCGATGAGGACGGCCTGGCGCGCCAGGCGATGTACGCCATTCGCTACGGTGTGTCGGCGGACGACGCTTTGAGAAGCGTTACGCGAACGCCGGCGAAGTTGCTGGGGCTCGAACGCGAATTGGGGACGCTTGAAGTCGGCAAACGTGGCGATGTGGTGGTCTGGAGCGGCAAGCCGTTTACGGCCACGTCGCGCCCGGTTGTGGTGTTGATCGGTGGAAAAATCGTCTTTGATCGGCGCGACGGATAGAAGAATTGGACTTTACGTGTGCGATGGTCGACATGGTGGCGCGGAGTTTCGTGCCGCCGGGTGGACTCTGTAGCAAGAGGATCTGATTTGATGCGAGATGCGATAAAGCGTGGCCTGTGGGCGATTCTACCGATCGCGACCTTGGGTGTCTCTGCGGCGGCGATGCCTCCCGCAAAGGTGGCCCTGCAAGGGGCGCGGATACTACCGGTGGTCGGCGACGACATCGAAAACGGTACCGTGCTGATCGAGCATGGTTTGATCACGGCGATTGGAGCGGACGTAGAGATTCCATACGACGCAATGGTCGTTGACGTTTCGGGCAAGGTCTTGTTTCCGGGCATGATCGACGCCCATTCGGCGCGCGGCCTGGACATTCGCAATGAGAACTTGCCCGTCACGCCCTACTTGGACGTGTACGATGCGATCGACCCATCGCGCCGCTACTTCGAAGACGCCCTGCGAGACGGCATCACCACCATCCACGCCGTGGTCGCCAACAATTGTGTCATCGGCGGACTGAGTCGAGCCGTGCATCCCATCGGGCGCACGCCGGACGAAATGACGCTTACCGGACCGATCGCCCTGAAGATCAGCGTCGCGCCCAAACGCGGGTTCGATCGCATGGTGCAAATGGCGACGCTTCGTGAGGCCTTTCTTGAGCTCTCGGACTACCTGGATCGTCTCGCGGAGACCAAGTACGAAGAATCCTTGGAAAAGGCCGACAAGAAAATCGACGTCGGCCCCGAGGAAGCGCGCAAGCGTGGGGAGAAACTCGTCGAGTTTTCCGATTTGGACGACGCCCACCGCAATCTCGTATTGCTGACGGGCGGCAAGCTGGGGGCGTTTATCTACTGCCAGCGCCCCAGCGACATAGAGCGGGCCAGGCAAGTGGCCGACGAGGGCGGCTTTCTCGAACAGAGCACGTTCGTCCTGGGCACGGCATGTTTCAAGGCAGTGGACGCCATCAAGGCGCTCGGCCGACCGGTCGTGCTAGAAGCCGAGCTGGTGTATCGGGAGCGGGATTCGGTGACCGCGAAACTGACGGAGACGTTCGTGCCCAAGGTCTATTACGACAAGGGTGTGGCATTTGCGTTGCTGCCGAGTCCGGACAGTTCCCTGGCCGAGCGCTATCTCAACTATCAGGCGGCCCGCTGTGTGCGGCAAGGGCTGCCTCGTCAGATCGCCCTGGAATCCATCACGATCAATCCGGCCAAGGCGATGGGCGTTGCGGATCGGGTGGGTTCGCTGGAAGTGGGGAAGGTGGCCAATCTCGTCGTGCTGAGCGAAGATCCGTTGGATTTCAACGCGACAGTCGAGCTCGTCTACATCAACGGAATTCGTGCATACGATCGGAAGCAAGACCCCCGCATGAAACAGCTACTCGAAGAAGAGCCAAGCGAGGTAGACGATTCGCAAGCGCCGGCTGCCGAACGTGATGCCCAAGACGGCGACACCAAGGGCGACAGCGCGGCCGGCGACGGGCAAGGGGCCGATGAATCCAAAAAGGCTGATCCATCGCCGGAGTCGGAAGAATCGTCCGATGAAAAACCTTCGGATGGCCAAGCGCCCCCAGCGCCGGGAACCGGAGCCAACAAGGCCGCGACGGGATCGAAAGGAAGCTGATGCACCGATTCCGTTCCTTGCAAACCCTGCGATGTGCCGCACTTCTTATAGGTGCCGTAATCTCGTCACTTGTGATGGTGGATCAGGCGATTGCCGCTTCGCCCACGCGATCCTTCGCGATCAAAGCAGGGCGCATCCTCCCCGTGGTGGCCGGCGGGCCGTGGGAGCTTCGCGACGCAACCATGGTGGTTCGCGATGGCCGGATCGTGGCCATAGGGCAGGGAATCCCCATGCCCGCAGACCTGCCCGTCTATGAATTTCCAGACGCCACGATCATGCCGGGCATCATCGACGCCGCGACCGAATTGGTTCCGTCTCATGCCGGGGACGAATCGGTGGCGGCCGGCTATCTGGCAATCGACGGCTACCTGGATTATGGCGACTACAACGCAACACTTGCCGGCGGTGTGACGACCGTCCACCTAAGCCCCGGCACGCATCGACTGGTCAGCGGGCAGGGGGCGGTGGTTCGCCTCGGCGGACCGCGCGCCGCGCGCGTGCTGCTACGGCAAAGTGACGTCACGGTCAACCTGGGCGATCCGGCGATGAATTCGCCCTATCTGGTGGAATACCAAACGCCCGCTTCGTCGGATGTGGCGATCCCGCCCGCCAAGCGCCAACGACCTGCGTCGCGCATGGGCCAGTATCTCGCCATTGAAGAATCGCTCGCCCGCGCGATTGTGGGCGGCATGTCGGCTTCGCACGACCCCCATGACATGGCTTTGGCAACGGCGTGGCGCTCCGGGACCACAATGCGCTTGCATGCAGATCGCGCCGTCGATCTTGAGGGCGGCGCCGCGTTCTTGACGCGACATCGGCACGCCGGATACCTGGTCGGAGGCGCTGAAGCGGCCAAGGTCGCCAAGGCCATGGCGAACCATTCGCTGGTCTACCGCATGCCCACGCCCATGACTGACATCGGCGACGACGTGGGGTACGACCCCGATCAGTGGGAGGCGGATCTTGCCACGCCGGGCCAACTTACCAACATCAAGCTCGCGCTGGCGACCGGACCCGGACAACGCGCGTCGGCCCTGCGTCTGTCGGCCGCCCTGGCGGTTCGCGGCGGGATGGACCCACAGCGGGCCATCCGCGCGATCACGCGCATCCCGGCGGAAATCCTTGGCGTCTCGAATCGAGTTGGCAGCCTCGGATTGGGTATGGAGGCGGACTTTCTCGTGCTCACGGGAGACCCCCTGGCCACCGGCACGCACGTTCAGCGGGTCTTCATCGCCGGCGAAGAGGCGTTCACGGCTCCCGTTTCCAACGCCCTGGTGGTACGAGCCGGAACGATTTGGATCGATGAAAATACACGGATTTTGGACGGGGCCGTGCTGATTGAAGACGGCAAAATAGCCGCGGTAGGCCACACGGTACCCAATCCGCCGTTTGCCCGATTGATCGACGCGGGAAGCGACGCTTTCGTCATGCCCGGTATGATCGACGCGCGAGGGCATCTCGGGCTGGATGGCGACCGGAGCGCGACGCCACCTGCGATTTCGCTCAGCGCGATCGTCGGCGCGCCGGACGTCACGGATCGGCGGGTCGCACGTTCCGGCATTTCTACTGTTATGCTGGCACCCTACTCCGCCAATCCTCAAGGCTCACAGGTAGCGGCCATCAAGACGGCGGGGCAATCGCGCGAGCAACGCGTGGTCCGCGCCACGTCCGGGGTGATTTTCGACTACGGGAAAACCGATCCCATGCAGGTCACCGAGCGGCTGAGCAAACGCCTCACGGTCGCCCAAAAATACCGCGAGAAATGGACCAAGTATGAGAAAGAACTCGCGGAGTGGAAAGAAAAGCAGGCGAAAGGAGAAACCAGCGATGAGCCAGCCAAAGCGCAGGAAACGGTAGAATCGGAAGCCACGGCCGACCCCATCACGGGTACGTGGTCGGTAACGATTTCGGGTGGCCCGATTCCAGAGCCGGCAACGGCGAACATGAAACTGCGGTTGACGGGCACGGAGATCGAAGGGCGGATCGTGGTGCCCGGTGCGGATGAAGCCAAGGTCGTGGCCACGCTGGACGGGGATCACATCAGCGGCGAGATCCAGATCGATACGGGCGGCATGGGCTACCCACTGATTGAAGCGGACATCGTCGAAGAGGACCACATCGTCGGGAACATCAGCTTCCAGAATATCGAGATCGACCTGGATGCAAGCCGCACCGACAAATCCGCTGTCGAGTTCAAGGTGGTCAAGCGGCGTTCGCGCGGCAAAGGAGGCCGGCCGCTGCCGCCGAAGGTGGACGAGGCGCTCGAGCCGTTGCGGGCTGTTCTGGACAAGAAAATTCCCATCATCGTGTCCGTTCGCACCGCGGCGCAGGTTCGCGCCGTGCTTGATGTGCTCAAGACCCACGACGTTCCGCTTGTATTGGAAGGCGCGCGTGATGCGGATGCGTTCTTGGATCAACTGACTGAAAAGGAAGTCGGTGTGATCTTGGCGACCCCCATCGTGCGTTGGAGGCACAATCAGCGATACACCCAAGCCGACGACCTCTCGCGCAGCGGTAGCTCGGTGGCGTTTCAAAGTGAAGCCGAGGACGGCGCGAGAACGCTCTTGCTGCTGGCGATGCATGCCGTTGAGCAGGGTATGTCGCCCGACGCCGCACTGGCCGCGCTGACGACGTCGCCGGCGCGCATGTACCGAATGGAGGATCAGGTTGGCTCGTTGCGGTTCGGCTGTCAAGGTGATCTGGTCATCTTCGACGGACATCCGCTTGAAGCCGGAAGCCATGTGCGTCGCGTCGTGATCGGCGGAGAGGAAATTCGATGACAACGACAGGGTTCAAACCCATGGCGATCAACAAAAACCGGCGCGTGAACGCGCTGAACATCGCACTGAGCGTGTGGCTCGGGCTTGGCGCAAGCCTCTCCCTGGCCGCGGCGCCCGATCGGGACGCCGGCCGCTTTGCCTTTCGCGTGGGAAAAGTTATTACGATGGACGGCGGCGATCGAGTCATCAACAACGCCGTCGTGCTGGTTAGCGCGGGCAAGATCGAACGGGTCGGCCCGGCGGCGAAAATGGAGGTGCCCGACGGATACCGCGTGATCGACGCGAGAGACAAATGGCTGGCGCCGGGCCTGATCGATTGCCACAGCCACGCCGTCTCCAATTCCCTGTGGCTCGATCTGAACGACATGGTCTACCTGACCAACCCCGGTCTCCGGCTGCTAGAGACGATCGAGCCGGAAAACGAATTTCTCAAAAACGCTCGCGCCGGCGGGGTCACGGCCATGCTGATGATCCCCGGCAGCGGCACCAACATGGGCGGATTCGGAGCGGTCTCCAAGGCCGCCGGGCGGAGCGTGGACGACATGGTCATGCGGTCGCCTGGTTCGCTCAAGATCGCACAGGCTGGCAATCCGGAATGGTACTGGTACGGGGTGGGCCGAAGCTTCATGAACTACAACACCCGCCAAACCCTGACCAAGGCCAAGGCGTACCACGATCGCTGGGTCGCGTACGAATCCGGAGCGGCCACCGAGCCGCCCGAATTCGATCCGATCTTCGACGGCTTTCGCGGGCTGTTTGCACACAAGTATCCGGTTACGGTGCATACGCAGATTTATCAGGTCGTGATGACGACCATCGACATGCTGGCCAACAAACTCCACATTAGAACCGTGTTGGATCACTGCACCTTTGACGGCTACAAGACGGCGCCCATGGCGGTAGCGGCGGACGTCTACGCGATCAACGGGCCGCGGCAATATCACTTTGACCGGGCCGAGCGAAGGATGAACGGCAACGCCGCGCGATGGTGGCAAGGAGGCGTGCGCAAGCTCGGCATCAACACCGACGCGCCCGTGATTCCGCAAGAGGAACTGCCCTATCAAGCCGCGATGGCGTGTTGGTACGGCTGGAAACCCTACGCCGCGCTCAAAGGGCTGACGAGGATTCCCGCCGAAGCCTTGATGATTGACAATCGCGTCGGCACGATCGAACCGGGTAAGGATGCGGATTTCGGCATCTGGACCGGCGATCCGCTCGACCCGCGATCGAGTTGCGAACTCACCATGATCGACGGACGGATCGTCTACGCCGCCGCCGTTAAGAGACGGTTTTAGGTTGACGGTGTTGGATGGCCCAAAACAAGCAGAGCCGCGGGCTTGTGCCCGCGCGGCGTTCCGGTTTCCGGTACCGCCAAGACGTCTTGGGGCCGCGCGGCCTGAGATCACCGTTCGCACAGGCGGTTCAAGCGCTGTCCTATTGGATCGAAAGCTCATGAGCAAAGCGGATTGCATCTACGACCAGATAACTTGCCGCAAGTCCACGCGCACGGCGCGCGGGGCGGTGATCGCGTCCCTGTTGGGTGTGGCGTGTGTTGCCGCAATGGCACCGATGGCGCAAGCCGGCGCCGAAGACGGCGAGCCGGAGTATGTCGTCGTCAAGGCCTCGCGGGTGATCACCGCCACGGGTGAGATGTTTGAGCCCGGCGATGTCGTCATCGAGGACGGCAAGATTTCGCTGGTGGGCAGCAGCCTAGAATACCCCGGTTCGGCCAAGGTGATCGAGGCCCCCGGCCAGACGGTGATGCCTGGGTTTGTGCTGGCGAGAAGCCGGTTCGGCTTGCCGGGATATACGCGCAAGGGCGTACACGGGGATCAGAATGCCGCGGACGATGTGTTCTTAGACCTCTTGCCTTTCGATGATCTCGTGCAGGCGGGGTATACGACCGTTTGTTTCTATCCCGCAGGGCGGGGCATCTCCGGATTAGCCTGCGCCTACAAGACCGCCGGCCCAAGCGCGCAGCGCCGTCTCGGCCCAAGCACCTACCTGGAAGTGGCCACGACCTTCAATGCGTCCGGCAAAGGCAAGAGTTTGTTGCGCAACGCGCTCAAGAAGGCGAAAGACGAAATCGAGAAGGTCGAGAAAGCTCGAAAAGAGTGGGAAGAGAAACGAGAGAAGGCCAAGGAGGAAGCGGAGAAGAAAGACGACTCCGAAAAGCCCGACAAGGAAGACAAAGACAAGAACGGAAAGGCCTCGCGGCACCATCGGAGCGGTCGCAACGGCAACGGCGATGAGCCCGAGAATAAAGAGGGTTCGGACCAAGAGGAGGCCAAGAAGGAAGAAACCTTCGAGCCGCCGCCCATCGATCCCAAGCATCAACCGCTGGTGGATCTGATTCAGGAAAAGGAAGGCGCCCGGATGATGATTCGATTGGCGCGGGCTTCCGACTTGCTGCACTTGGATGATGTGCTTGATCCGTATGAAGACCTGCCCCATAGCCTGTATGTCTCCCGTTGGGGGCGCACTACGGACTTCCATCACGTGATCGATCAGCTCGGCGAGCGCAAGGCCCAAATCGTCATCAAGCCGATGATCCATCGATTGCCCTACACGGCCACGCGCTACAATCTCATGAGACGCCTCGCCCGCGCCGGCTGCGAGCTCTCCACGATCCCACTCCGCGATTCGCGCCGCGAGCTGATGCGAACGCGACAGCGACTGGCCGAGGTCGTCCGCGCCGGGTTGAAGCGAGAACACGCCCTCGGTTCGCTCACCTTGCATCCCGCCCGAGTGATCGGACAGGAAAAGCGCCTGGGGAGTTTGGAAAAAGGCAAGGACGCCGATCTGGTGTTTCTGAACGCAGACCCGCTGGACCCTCATTCGAGTGTCGTGGGCGTCATGATCGAAGGTAAGATGGTCTGGGAGGCGGGAAACAGTCGATGATCAGCCGAAACATTATTCTGGGAATCTTTTCGTTGTCGCTGCTAGGCGCGGCACAAGACGCGTCGTGGGCACGAAACTTCGACGAACCGCCGAACAAGGAAGATGCCGTCGCTAAGGACACCGGAAAAGAGGATGAGTCGGACGAGGGAGAAGAAAAAGAGAAAGAAGATGCAAAGGAAGAAGATCGATACCTCGCGATAACCGGGGCGGTGATTCACACGGTGACGCAGGGCGTTTTGTATCATCACACCGTGCTTGCCAAGAACGGCAAGATTCAAGAAATCGCAACCACCGTGAAGATTCCCGAGGATGCTGACATCCTCGACGCCGCTGGATACCATCTCTACCCTGGGCTCGTCGCGGTGAGCAGCGGCGGCGTGCTCGGCAGCGAACCCCCCGAGGACAACACCAACGTTTTTTCATTGCAAATGACGGTGGGGCTGGCCGGTGGCATCACCACCGCGGTGACCGGAAACACGGCCGCAAACCTGACCTTCGGCACCATCGACGACATCACCATCAAGCGCAAGCTCTTCGAGAAGATCAGCTACTCGACCAAACAACCGACCGACCGAAGAAAGCTCCTCGACGATTTCGAGAAGGTTCGCCAGTACGTCCGTGATCTGGAAGAATATCGGGAAGAGAAGAAACGTGATCCCGACGCCGAGGAACCGGACCAAGAATGGGTAAATGGCAAGTATGAGAAGTACTTGAAGCTTCTTCGCGGGGAATCGGTGGCGCTCATTACCGCCAACAGTCAGCACGAAATCCTCGATGTCTGCGATCTCGTCGGCCGGTTCAACATCAAGGCCGTGGTTCGCGGGGCCACGGAAGGCTGGACCGTGGCGGCGGACATGGCGCGGGCGGGCCTCGCGGCCATCATCACGCCGAGGCGACGCGTGCCCCCTGACGACCGATTGACCCGCGCCAGTGGCTCGTCGATCGAAAACGCGGCCATCCTGCATCGCCACGGTGTTCGTTTTGCCGTGATTCCCCAGACGACGGGCATCACGCTTTGGGGCCTAGCCGGGCGCGACCTGTTGCAATTGAATATGGAAACGGCGTTTGCAGTGCGCGGCGGCCTGTCCAACGAGGCCGCGCTCCGCGCGATCACCATAGACGCGGCGAGAATTCTGGGTATCGATCACCGCGTGGGATCGGTCGAAATCGGAAAAGACGCCGACTTTGCAATCACCGACGGCGACATCCTGCACTACATGACGCACGTCCGGTGGACCGTGGTCAATGGCCGGATCGCGTACGATCAGCAGAAGGACAGCCTGTACAGCCACATTCGCCCCGACGGCGATCAGGACGCCCCACCGCCAGACGACTATTGGCCTCGCCAACTCGGCGCCGACGCGCAACAGCCCGCCGACCATGCGAAGACACTCGGCGAAAAAGCAAGGCCGTAGCACTCCAATCGCCTTTGCAGGCTGCGCATAGACGCCTTGGCATACTACCTCTGCCCCGAGCCGCGGTTTTGACGCCGCCGCGGCCGCGCGCCTGCACGATTAGCACTACACGAAAGCTGAAGCTGTGGCATTGACTCGGTCGTAGCCCCTGCGGCATACTTCGGACTTGGCGGCGCCGAGACGTGTTCGGCAGGCCGATGATCTGCGCGTTCACGCGATTCGCCCCCGCGTTCACGCCGAAGGAGATGGTTGACCATGACAAAAACCCAAGTCGTCGCACTCCTGAAAGAGAACCGAAACGAGCGCGGCATGGCGAACTGGAAAAAGCTTGGGGCCAAGACCGGAAAACTCAAGAGCTTTGGCATAGGCGTGACGCAACTACGCAAGCTTGCAAAGCAGATAGGCCGGGATCACAATCTTGCGCTGCAACTCTGGAAGAGCGACGTATACGACGTGAAAGTCATCGGTCTGCTGATCGACGATCCCAAGCAACTTTCGCGGGAGCAGATTGAGGAACAGGTCGAGGGACTGCACGGCGGCATGCTTGCGCACGTGTTCGCCTCCTGTGGTGCCACGCTGGCCAAGACGCCATTCGCCTTTGAGCTTGCCCGCGAGTGGATGGAAAGCGAGGACGACATGCGCCGCCGATGTGCGTACTCTCTGCTGCATGAGCTATGCAAGAAAGACATCTTTGACGACGCCTATTGCCTGAACCGGATCGATCACATCCAAAGCGCGATCCGCGATGAGGAAATGTGGGTCAAAGAGGCGATGGCCTGGGCACTGCTGCGGATCGGAATACGAAACAAGAAGCTCAACAAAGCCGCCATCCGCGCCGCCAAAGCGATCGGGCCAATCGAAATCGACTATGGCGACGACAACAAATGCAAGCCCCCGGACGTGCTCAAGCATTTGACGGGCGATTTTGTGAAGAAGAAGTTGAGGGCGTAGCCGCCACGACACAGCACGGTTGAGCGCATGCGTGCCGTGTGCGACAGGTCAATCTGCTATTCTCAGTTTTCAACGGCTTACCTTGGTGTCTTCGTGCCTTGGTGGTGTGTCCCTCCGACTGCCCGTGCATCATTGCTGCGCGTGGCTGTGCAGGCGACCGTAGAGTTCCTCAATTCGATCGACCATGGTTTGCCAGTGGAATTCCCGGACGCATCGCCGACGTCCTTCCTGGCCGAGCCGTTTCCGCAACGAAGCATCCGCCGCCAGACAGACAATCGCGTCGCCCAGCGCCGCAACGTCGCCATACGGAACCAGCAATCCGGTCTCCCCATCCACGACGACTTCCGGCGCCCCGTCGTTATCAAAACTAATCGCGGGCACTTCGGTCAGCAATCCCTGTACCAGCGCTCGCGGAAGCCCTTCCCACCGGGACGCGTGCAGCACGACGTCAAACCCGTTGACCAATCGCGGTATTTCGGCCGGTGCCACCAAACCCGTGAAATGAACCCGATCCAAGGCCGTTCCCCGTACCGTCCCTCGATCCCGAGCCGCTCCCCGAGCCGCAGGCTTCAGCCCGCGCGGCGCCCCGTGGTGCGGTCCACCTTCCACACGTAGGGCAGGTGGTTGTCCCGCTGCAGGCGGGGCGTTCATCTGCGGTGGGCCTTGTTTGCCCACGAGCGCATCCCCCTCCGTCGGTAATTCCATTCGCGTCAATATCTTGGCATATTCATCACGCCGTGCGCCATCGCCAATCCAAACAAACCGCAACTTGGGGCATCGCGCCAACGCACTCGGCATAGCCTCGATGATCTCGTCGTATCCTTTGTTGTCAAAAAGCCGCGCGATCGTGCCAACGACAATCTCCCCTTCCCCGATGTTCCACTCCTCCCGAACCTGCGATCGAAGCCGGACGTCCGGCTTGAACGCGTCTGTATCCATGCCCGATCGAATCGTCGTAAACCGCTCCGGCTCCGCGATGCCCGCGTCAACGCTCTGTCGCCGCATGGCATCGGCCACCGTGATGAAATGATGCGTCGCCCCGGTCGCCAGCGACTCCAACTCACTAAAGGCAAACCGCTTCAGCGGGGATTGCGCGCGA
>CAZYXP010000046.1:0-20997 GCA_964651325.1 uncultured Phycisphaeraceae bacterium | reverse complement strand
GATAACATCACCATAAACGGCGACACCCACGGGGGCCTGAATCGAACAGAAAGAATCGATGGCGGTCCAGGACGCGGGCGTCTCGGACGGTTCAACGGCGATGTGCCTCGTGTTCTGCCCCGCCACAGGTGTCGCGGAAGCAATGACCGCGAGCAATACAAACGGCCCCCGGACCACCATGACCGGCCACCGCCAAAGTCAATCCGAGCTTCGCCAAATGTTCCCTATAAATGCAAGGCCCGAACCCTACCTCCGGCAAAGGATACCACGTTGGAGGTCGCAATACAAACCATCTAGGGAATAGCGATTCGAGGGTAAAGCAGGGCTTAACGAGACGTGATCAAAGAAATCGGCGGTGGCCATCCGGCTGCCGTTGGTGCAAGCAAGATGACATTCGCGCCCGATGGTCCTCAGGCTTGCGCCGGCAGCCCAGAATCCAAGCGCTGGGCGCAAGCCATTTACCATTTCACCGAGCACCGAGCACCGAGGCGAAGCCCGGTGATATCGCTATCTCGCGCGGTCTTCAGGTGACCGGCCGCGGCGTTGAGGTAACCCTACGTTTCGTCCGTGGGGCCAGACGTTACGGGTTCGGGCTCGACGGCAGACTCATCGACGACGCCCTCAAGGGTCAGCGTCGGCTCATCATCCTCGTCCTTCTGATCGGTGGCCGTCACCACGATCTTGTTCTTGCCGGCAAACGAACCACGCAACATGGCCTCGGAAAGCATGTCTTCGAGGTGGTGCTCGATAGCGCGCCGCAAGGGCCTTGCGCCAAACTTCTCGTCGGTCCCGTGTTCAATTAGGAATTCCTTGGCGGAATGCTCCACATCTAGATCGAAGCCCTGTTCCTTGAGCCGCATGGCCAGCTTGGAAAGCTCCAGGTCCACGATCGAAATCATGTCTACCTCGGTCAGCTTGTGGAACACGATGATTTCGTCCAACCGGTTGAGAAACTCAGGACGGAAGTAGTCTTCCAGCTCCGTCTTGAGCATTTCCTTCATTTTCTTGTACGAAACATCTTCGTCCTTCTTGGTGAACCCGAACACATCCTGATGGGTAATCCGATGGGCTCCGATGTTGCTCGTCATGATCAAAATGACGTTCTTGAAGTCCACATGTCGCCCGAACGAATCCGTCAAACGCCCCTCTTCCATGATCTGGAGCAGCATGTTGAATACGTCCGGATGGGCTTTCTCGATTTCATCGAGCAAGATCACGGAGTAGGGGCGGCGCCGAATGCGTTCGGTGAGCTGACCGCCCTCTTCGTAGCCGACGTAGCCCGGAGGCGCGCCGATCAACCGCGACACGTTGTGTTTTTCCATGTACTCCGACATATCCAGCACGAACAGCGCATCCGGATCACCGAACATGAACGCCGCAAGCTGTTTGGCCAAGTAGGTCTTGCCCACGCCGGAAGGACCGACGAAGACGAAACTGCCCATCGGCCGGTTGGGATCTTTCAATCCACTTCGGCCACGGCGCACAGCCCGGGCGATGGCTTTGACCGCTTCGTCCTGGCTGACGATTTTCTTGTGCAGCTCAACCTCTAGCCCCAACAGCCGCTCCGCTTCGTCCTTGCCCATCCGCGTCAGCGGCACGCCCGTCATCGAACTGATCACTTCGCATATGACCTCGTCGTCGACCACGCCGTCGATTTCCTTCGTGCGATCCCGCCACTCTTTCTGCAGCGTCCGTTTCTTGAGCTTGATGGAATCCATTTGATCGCGAATTTGGGCGGCGCGTTCGTAGTCGGCGTTGCGGACAGCCTCGTCCTTCTCGCCGCTAAGCCGCTCCAACTCGTGTTCCAACTCCGTCAAATCTGGCGGTTTTGTCATGGACTTAAGCCGAACGCGCGCGCCGGCTTCATCCATCACGTCGATCGATTTGTCCGGCTGGACGCGCGAAATATAGCGGTTGGAAAGCTCGACCGCTTGGTTGAGCGCCTGATCCGTGATGCGGCAGCGATGGTGGGCTTCATAGCGATCGCGAAGGCCCTTGAGGATGCTCACGGTTTCTTCCGCGGTCGGCGGCTCGACGATAATCTGCTGGAATCGCCGCTCCAACGCGCTGTCTTTTTCGATGTATTTTCGGTATTCGTCCAGAGTTGTGGCACCGACGCATTGAATCTCGCCGCGGCTCAGCGCCGGCTTGAGCACGTTGGAAGCATCGATCGCCCCTTCCGCGCCACCGGCGCCCACAAGCGTGTGCAATTCGTCAATAAACAAGATCACGTTGCCCGCCCGACGAACTTCATTCATCACGGCCTTGATGCGTTCTTCAAACTGCCCGCGGTACTTCGTGCCCGCCACCATCATCGCCAGGTCCAATACCACGATTCTTCGGTGGGCGAGAATCTCGGGGATGTCTCCCGCAACGATCTTCTGCGCCAGGCCTTCCACGATGGCCGTCTTGCCTACGCCGGCCTCACCCAGAAGCACAGGATTGTTCTTTTGACGCCGGCAAAGAACCTGAATGATGCGCTCGATCTCACGCGTCCGCCCGATGACGGGATCCAGTTTGCCTTGCTTGGCGATTTCGTTCAGATCGCGACCAAACGAATCCAGCGCCGGGGTTTTGCTCTTGCCCTTCTTGGATTCACCACCGCCAACCATCGTGGCGCCCTCGTCGCCCTCATCACTGGCGCCGAGGAGGTTGAGCACTTCCTCGCGCACGTCTTCAAGGCGCAAGTTGAGGTTCATGAGCACCTGGGCGGCCACGCCGTCCTGTTCGCGCAATAAGCCGAGCAGCAAATGCTCCGTCCCGACGTAATTGTGATTGAGATTGCGCGCTTCCTCGATGGCGTATTCAATCACTTTCTTGGCGCGCGGCGTTTGGGGCAGTTTGCCCATGGTCACCGTCTCGGGGCCGCTCTTGACGAGCTTTTCCACCTCAAGCCGGACTTTGCGCAGGTCTAGCTCCAGGTTCTTCAGCACGTTGGCTCCGACACCCGAACCCTCCTTAACGAGCCCCAGGAGGATATGCTCAGTGCCAATGTACTCGTGATTGAACCGCTGCGCTTCCTGATTAGCCAGCGCCATGACTTTACGGGCTCGATCTGTGAATCGCTCGAACATCTTCGGGCGTCTCCTGCTCTAAATTCGTCGCGTTCTGGGCACCGTAACGTAGATCGGTGATTCAAAACGAGACAAGATGCCAATTCCCCGGGGGGCTTCCAGCCCCCGCGATACCATCCTATCGGCTTAGCTTAACTGCAAGACCACCACCAACAACCTCAAGAACGGTTATCGGAGCAAAGTGTTTATTCTACCGCCGAGAGCCTTCAACAGCAAGATAGCCACTCGCCACGGCAACAGGGACAGGTTGGAAAACGCCAGGCGCCCAAGGGCTGCATTTCAGGCATTCTTCGCGGATATCCCTAGCCATCCCTCTCCATCCCATCGACGCCATAAGTACGGTGGGATATAGTCCCCCAATACCCGGTCCGCCCCTTCTCCGAAACGTCGGCGGCCAGAGGCGTTTCCGGTCGATACCCAGACCAGGAAACCAAACCGAACGCATGAATCGGAGGTGTATGAATGCTGTCAACGTTCGTCATTTACTATCGTTGCAAGAAGCCCGGAGATAAGAAACCGGGCGGAATGAAGCAGTATCGCTTGTACGCCAACAGCCTGGAAGAGGCTCGGCGTCTTGCGGCCGGCTACGCCAATTATCCTGACATCGAAATCCTCAACGTGTGCAAAATCTAGAGCCGCAAGCCCCGAGCGGCCTACACATTTCAGCGCGCCGCGGCGTCAGCCCGGTGGCCTCCAAGCACGGATAGCGCTCGGCCCACCGCCCTCCTGAGCGGCAAGTACGGTCTGAAAGACAAGAATTGCCAATCGCGAGGTTTGCGGTCTAAGGGTTCGCGGGCTGGCGCCTATGGCGCGGAGGGTCCGAGGGCTAGCGCCCGCGGCTCCGATTCAGCATCCCTTCGTGCCGAAAGAAGTTTCCTGGCCCTCAACCCACGCCCACCCATGCGAGAGTGGTATTATCGGTCCTTCCAGCGCGACATTTGTACGCAAGTGTGCCCCATTTCAACTCGATAGATGCAATTAACGGACGCTGGCGCCTTGCGCGCCCGCGATTTGGGCCAAATTTAGGGTCAGATTCCGGCGGCGTACGTCGGGGTTGTACCATTTATCGAAGACAAATCGGGAGACAACAGGTCCATGGAATCAAGTTTTTTTGCAGCACGATTGCGTCGCGCATCGCTCGTCGCCACGGTTGCCATCGTCGTGGCCGGATGCGGAAACAACAATTCAACCACCACAACCGGAGGAACCACCTCCACGCCGACGGACAACACGCTGATCAATGATGCGATTAGCAACGAGGGCTCCGTCAGCGGGAAGCTGGTCGATACGCAGTCCACCCGTGGGGCCGCGGAAACGTCAAGCGCGGCTCAGACGGCCCCTCTGGGCTTCGACACCAACAACACCGTGGTCCGGTTCAAAGATCTAGCCGGCGACGACCTTCTCGATGCCAACGGACAACCTCATCCACCGGTTGACGTTGAACCCGACGGATCGTTTCAGGCGGACAATTTGCCCGTCGGAACGGATTTTGTCATCTGTGGCGACATTGGCGAAGATGGATCGTGCGACATCGAGAGCTTTGTGAACATCCCCGCTGACGAAAACGGCACAACCGGCCAGCTCAATGACGTGCAACCGGGTCCACTGACCAGAATCATCCTGGCCAAGCTGCGTCGCCTCATCGAGACCAAGGGCATCAATCTCGAGGATCTACCGGTCAGTCCGGCCGCCATCCTTGAGCGCATCGCCGACGCCTACGCCAGCCTCTTCGAGGATTCGGGGATTGACCAAACCCTCACGCTCGACGACATACTCGACGTAACCGAGGAAGCACTGGTCACATTCTTTGATGACGTCATCCCTCCCGGTGCCCAAACGGGCGCACACGTGTTTGAGGGCAATCTCGGGGTAGCGACCGCGGGAAATGCGGAGGAAGTCGCCCTAGCCGTCGCCGAAGTCTTTCTGCAAGCGGGGTTCCCCATTCTTGATCTTCCTGGCGGCCCGGACTTCAGTGCCTTGGGCGCCGTCAATGGCGTCAAGACGATGACGCAGCGCGAGTTTTTCAGTGGTTTTGATGCGTTTGAGGAGTTTGACGGACCGCGCGATCCCGGCATGGAAGGCCCACCGGTTGACGAAATTATTGACGCCGCGCCGCCCGAGCTGAAAGAGGAGATCGATGCACTCTTCGCTACCGGGCCGCCACCTTCATTCCAGGACGATATACTTGACGGCACGATCGACAATGCAGACGGCGCGTTGTCTCCGGAATTAGCGACCTACCTTCAGGGCCTCCTGGAAACGGGCGGCTTGATCGGAATAGCGCCGCTGCCGTTGCCGTTCCCCGATCCCAACGATGGGACGGACGTAGGCCCCTTGGATGACTTCGCCGCGCTCGACTTGCCCGGCGAGGCCATACTCATCTACTTCAACGAATTCAGTGAACCAAACCGCAACTTCAACGGCGAGGAATTCGGTGACGATGGCGGCCCTCCGCTCCCGGTGCTCAGCGATCATGTGTTGGTTCGCATGGCACAGCTTGATCTTGATGGCAAGAGACTCACGTTGCGTCAACTCTACGAAATGCTGACGGACATCAATGAAGGCATGGGTCTTCGTCTGACTTACTTCGTCGAGGACCCCCACTTTGTCGGACCGCCGCTGACGGTGTTTGAGACCACGGACGGCAATGGCTTTGCGGTCAATCTGGACGAGCTTTTCGCTCGTGTTTTCGCGGCAGACGTTGGCGGACTCGATGATGACGATTTCGAGACCAAAGATCGAACCCTCCGCCAGATTCTCACGGAGGTTCTCGGCAACACCGTGGCCCCGCCGTTTGCAAGGCTCTTTAGCGGATTCGCGCTCGGCCGGGTGGTTAGCGGTGAAGATCTCGCTCAGCAGATTCGCAGCGCCAAGGCGCATTTGCCGTTCAGCCGGACCGGACCGAGCACCATCTTCGTGGTCGCGGACGGGGACGAGTTCTTCGATGGGAGCGTTGTGAACGCCGTGACCGTGGACGCTGACGTGAATAACGACGGACAGGTGGTGGGTGCCGTCTACAATCCCACTGGCGCAGGGGCTTATTGGCTCGCTTTCACGCACGGCACCGAGTCAGACGGGGCAGTCGAGTTGATCCTCCGCGAAACGGGCAAGCCGATTCACGGCCCACGCGGCCCTGTTAGAACCAGCATCTTCAATGAAGCGGTCTTCGCGCCGGTAGGTGGACGCCCATTTTCCGAGATGGTCTCGAAGTCCGGCGAGTTCTATCCCACCACGCACGTAACGGTCTTGGTTCAGGATTTTGCTACCGAGCGAGAGCAACTGCTCCAGCGCCTAGACGAGCTCGCCTCGGAGACCAGTGTGGATTCCAGCTTGGATCCGATTGCGGAGCCTGTTGCCGAGCACGACTCGTTTGGCGATTCCGGCGCCCGCCACGAGGAAGTGCTCGTGCTCGCCAATTCGTTCGGTGAATTCGCCGAGCCGGTTCGGGTCAACTACAATCCGACCACGGGGGTATCCGAAGTGGATCCGTTTGGTCGCTACCTGCTCACGTTCCTACCCGATTCGCAGCAAACCGGCATGTTCTCCCTCTTCAACGGCGACACCGGGCGGCCTGCGAACTTTGATGATCCGTCCGCATTCTTCGATGATCCGTTCGCACGGCCTGATGAATTCCTTGACGTTTTCAATGATGCCAATGAAGGGGATTTCTTCGACGATTCGACCCGAATCGACGACTTCATCGACGGACTGCCGCCCGAGGACGTCCTGTTCGACGAGCTCGGCAATCCGATCGACGAGTTCGGTAATCCGATCGATCCGGGCACGGGAGTCGTTAACGATCCCAATGCACCGATCGATCCGATCGACCCGACGGCCACGGATCCGATGACGGAACTGCTCACGCCGGCGGAACTGCCTGCCAGCGGCCAGATTCTGGTGTTCATCGGTGACGTTGTCGGTCTGAATATCCAGATCGAAGCCTTTGAATTCGTCTATGGCACCGAGGTCGACAACCCGCGTTTTGATCCTGCGGGCGACCCCTTCTATGACGACATCAACGGCAATGGCGTTCAGGACCCCAACGAGCCCACCGCCTCGTGGCAACCCACGCTCTTTGATGGCGGCGACTGGCGATCCACGGACATACGCATCTACTACCGCCTTGCCGATGGCGGTCCCGTGGGATTCGATGACGTTGCTTGGGATTCGCCTGTGCCTCAGACGATCGACGGCACGCCCTTGGTTCCACGTACCTATCGCCCCAGGCTCAATGCGTTCCGGTTCGGCAGGCCCAACACGGCCATCAACATGTTGACCGCGTTCCTGCCACCTGATTTCTTTGACGGCACACACGAGCTGAGTGCGGACACTTCGGTCAGCATCTTCAGCTCGATCGCGGTGCTCAATTTGGTCATGGATCAGATTTTCAACATCGAAGCGAATGTAGACGTGGACGGTTTCGGGCCGCTTCCGCGTGTACGAACGCTGATCAACGCCGAGCCGTTCATCGCGCCGGTGGATGACCCATTCGCGTTGATCGTCAAGGGTTTCGAGGCGTTTGCCGTGGCCCCTCAGTAGCCGCTTGTCTTGAATCTTAGTTGTCGTCCCGACAACACCTGGGGCGGTAGTCAACCGACTGCCGCCCCTTTTCTTGTTGAAATTGGATCATTTGGTGGCCTCAGCGTCGCGCCCAACGAGCCGGACCGGGCAGCAAGGCAACCCCTGGTCAGTCATCAGCGCTGATATGGTGGAACATGCCCAGCAGCGCCGCGTAGCCGAGCGGCCCTCAGCTGTGTCTGGACAAACCCATAACCGAGGCGGACTCACTCGGTGGGAGCGACCACCCCACCGAGGGCGCCGATCCTAACATACGCCCGTGGTCGATCCCACATCGCCGGCTCAAACTGGCACCTCGTCGGTCGTCTCACCAAAACAGCCGCGGGGCCACCCGATGCTCAAAAAAAACGCGGAGGCGCTCGATTCGCCGCGCCGATCGAGTATCCTTTCGCTCCGAACAATTGAATTGATTCTTTGACCTACGATTCGGGATCGCGCCGCTTGTGAAAAAGGGGAACGACATAAGGCTTGTATCAGGTCTCGCTTGGCGCGTCTTGATGCCCCTGGCCGCGTTGACCCTGCCGGCGTTGGGGTGCGCGCGGCTGACGGATTTGCAACTGGCGCGCTATCGTAATGACCAGCTCGCCACCTCCTACCGGTACGCGCTAGGCGAGGAATACATCGACGTAGGCGGCGTACGCATCTGTTACCAGGAACGGGGAGCAGGCCCAAACATCCTGATTCTTCCTGGGCTGGGCACCTCAGCGGATTTCTGGCGGCTCAACATTTCCGTGCTGGCCGAGCGCTTTCACGTGCTGGCGATGGACTTGCCCGGGTTCGGTAAATCCGCGAAGCCCGATGCGTCTTACGAATTGACCTGGTTTTGCGAGAAGATTATCGGTTTTCTCGACGCGAAGAACATCGAGCGAACCCATATCATCGGCGGCTCTCTCGGGGGACACTTGGCACTGATGATGGCCTTGAACCATCCCGATCGGATCGACAAGCTCGTCATGACGGGCTCCTGCGGCGCGTGGAAAGAGCCAGGCCCTGTGTTCGACATGATCCTCCGATGGTTTTGGAATGACGCGACGATCACAGACCATATCCGACGCAACTGGAAAGGAATCTACGCCCGGTTGTTCGAAACGCACAGCCCCATGACAGAGGAGATACTCAACTATCAGATGGCCGTGCGGGCCGACAGTGAACGATTCAAGCCTGAGGGAAGGGCGTCGGCCCGCGCGCTGAAGAGTATTTTCTATTCCTCGTGCCGAGATCGATTGGCCGAGATGTCCAAGCCCGTTCTGCTGATTTTTGGAGAGAGCGACTTCATCCATCCGCCTAAAGACGGCGTATATTTTGATCGCCACCTGCCAAATTCACGCCTGATGATCGTCGCGGATGCGGCCCATGAAGTCATGGTCGATCGACCCGATCTTTTCAACTACGAGGTCATGCAATTCTTTGCCCCTGGCTCAAATGTGGCGGCAGACGATCGCGGCAGCGCGCCAAGCGATCGGGATGCGGAACCGGGTAAACCGGCCAAACATCCACCAAGTAAGCGTCCTGCGTCGTGACCACGAACCGATCCAGCCTCGGAGGCGCGGCGAGGCGATGGTGCCATGCGGCGGGAGCATGCCGAGAACCTATTGCTCTAATCGCGACCGTGAGGAAGGAGCCGTTTTGTTACGGGCGAGGACGGTTCAGGGCTTCTCCATCGGCGGACAGCGCAAAGATCGGGCCCGCCGTTTCGCTCTCAGCAACGGCGAGCCCATAGGAGGATCAACAGTCCGCAGCATACCAAGAACATGCCCCGTAACTCAAGGGGAAAATCATATGCCCAAGACGGCCATCCACAACCAACGTCCGAAAACTGCTACGATTAGCGCCCAAAGAGCAAAAGCCGCCACACTCATGATGCGGCTCTCTCGCCGGGTACGCCATCGAACTTTGGTATGTCTTGTTAGCGGCATCTTGGGAACTCGTGATGCTACCGCATGTCTGGCCTGACCGCGAGATTATCGCTGTTGGGCTCCATTCAAAATGAGGGTTGGCTACCCAATGAGCCGCGCCGAATCGTGGTCCAATCCAGTTGATGCGTGAACACTACCGGTGTTATCGGCACGCTCGCAACGTTCCTGAAAATCGGCGCACGAAAAACAAGGCTATTCGAGCGCCAAGCCTGCCCTTGTGCGACCGAGCGGCTCGGCTCTGCCCTCGAACCCCTCACGGAAAGACGCCCCATGCAGGGTCGGAGGGGAAGCGGCGGCGTCCCGCGGGCGGCGCTTCGCTTGCCCCCGCTACTATAGGGCAGGCTTTCAGCCTGCATGCGCATGGGCGCCGATTCTGTCACGGACCCAACACTCGACCGAACCGGTTCCCGACGCTTGACCCAAATTGTCAAAGCGGGCACAATTCGTGGCGAAACCGCGCGGATAGCGGGGATCGGTGGCTAAACGGGTCGTGGAGGCCCGTTTCCGGTCTAATTCGTGAAATCGTTCACGGTATTATTGGGCTTAGTTTCGGGCGCTCGTGGCCAAGACCGGCCTATCGCAGGGTTGACTGGATTCCGGCATTACCGTTTTTCAACGCTGATGGAACAGCAAGATCCCCCCCTACCGCCAAGCCGCCCCGATGCAGGGCATGATGTGCGCCCGGATTCCACCTTGCACGATGCCGACGCGATAGACGACGCCGAACCCTTCAATTTGAATCTGATGGGCAGGTTGTTTGGTGTTCCCCTACTGATTATTACGATAATGGTCGGCGGAGCCGTTACTGTTGTGTTCCTGTTTGGCGGACCCGCCGCGCCACAGCATCGGACTGCCGACGAACTCCTGACCGCCCTTGAGGCCACCAGCGGGGCCAGAAGCGTCGGCATTCTGCTCCCGCGGGAGAAAGAGCTCTGGCAAACCGCGTTGGAATTGACGCAACGGCTGGAGCACAAAGAATCAGAGTTCACCGACGAAGAACTTGACCTGATCGCCGTGCGACTGGGGGCTTTAGTCCTTGCAGATCTAGCGCATCGGGACAGCATTTCGGCCTTTGGGGAAGTCCGAAAACAGCAAGCCAAAGTCCGTACGACCCGGCTGGAGTTTGTGCTGCGTGCTTTAGGGCGGACGGGGCGCCGGGCCGCCATCGCGCCGTTGGTTGAGGTGATCGAATCGGGCTGGAAGCCTTTCTCGAGGGTCGCGGTCGTGGCCATTGGCGATCTTGGTTCGTTGCCGGAGACGGCAGACTGCGTTAACCCTGTGCTCAAGGCGCTTGAGCGGGCCAATTCGCCCGAAGCGCTGCTGACTTGTGCGACTGTGCTTTCGATCATCGCGCCGCCCGGCAGCGAGGTCGTCCTCAAGCGGCTGGATCAGGTACGCCTCGCCCATGAGGGCGAGGTCGAATGGGCGGCGGCGCTGGCGCTAGCGCGGCTGGGTAGCGAGGCCGGCAAATCGACGCTGATGGACATGCTCGATCGCAGTTTTTGGGAAAACGGAAATCGGTATGAAAAGCGAGATGCTACCGGGACGATTCACCGATACCCGATGCCGCCGCAACGGGTTGACGAGTTGTTGATCGCCACGGCGGTGGCGGTATCGAATACGAACGACCCGGACTTGTGGGAATTGCTCCAAGGGTTAAAGTCCGATAGGTCTTCGGTCGTACGCGGTCGTGTCGGCAAATTGGTGACGCGCCGCGAATCTCCGTAAACGCGGCTGTTTGCGCAAAGGAAGGGTACCATGGCGACTAAAGAAGTCGTAACCAAGGTCTGGATTGAAGACGGATGTATCGTCTGTGATGCCTGCGAGACCGCCGCGCCCGACGTGTTCGAGGTGTTGGAGGAGACGTGCGTTATCCGCCCCGAGGCCATGGCAGCAGGTTTTACCAAGCCAAGAACTGAGGAAATCAGCGATGCGGCCGAGGAATGTCCGGTAGACGTGATCAAGTTTGAGACCGTCAGCGAGGACGTCGGCGACGAGGCGCCGGCCGCCGGGCCGGAAAAAGCTGAGTCGGCGCCGCCCGCTGAAGCGCCGGCGGCTACGGCACCGACGCAACAGGCGGCGTCCCCACCAGAGAAAAAACCCGCCGCGCCGCCGGCAACCAAGAAATCCGCCACGGCACCGACTTCGGTAGCCGGCGCGCCCGATCCGGCCATAGCGGCGCTGCTCAAGGCGGCCACGGCCCGGGGCGGAAACGCGGGCATTGCCAAGGGCACAGGCGGGCTTACTGGCGATGCCGGCGAACTGGCCGGCAAGCGCGCGGATCAGCTACCGCCCGACGCCCGGCAAGCCAAAGTCATGAAGGCGGCCCAAAAGGCGAGCAAGTCGCCGGATCAAGAGCGGCGCACGGTAGCGGGTGGGGCCGCCCTGGCGGTTGGATGGTCCGCGTTTGCGGTGGGTACAGGTGTTTCAGCGGGTCCGGCGTTTGTGCGGTTTCTCATGCCCAATGTGCTCGAAGAACCGGATCCACAGGTTCGCGTCGGGCCCGTCAAGACGTACCTGGAAATGGCGCCCGGGGCGGTCAACGAGGATTACAAGCCGCAGGGCATCTGGATGATACGCGAGGAAGAGCGGATTGCCGCGCTGAGCATTATTTGCACGCATCTTGGATGTATCCCCAACTGGCTCCCCAACGACCGGAAATTCAAATGCCCCTGCCATGGGAGCGGCTATCGACCCAACGGCATCAACTTTGAAGGGCCGACGCCACGCCCGTTGGAACGCTTTCGGATTTCAATGGATGGCGGAACGGTTGTCGTGGACAAAAGCAAGAAGTTTCAATATGAGTTGGGCCAATGGGGTCAGCCGGGCAGCTTCCTGCAGGTCTGAGGTCGCCCTCGTTGTTTTTGGCACAGACATTGGATAGGGTTTGCGGCCTAGGCATGGGATAGGTTTTTCGCAAAGGCATTGGATAGGAATTATTCGAGCATGCTAGCACGTTTAGGAAACTGGGTTCGGGAAGGTCAAATCTGGGGAAGTATCTTCCGACATGGTGTGCCCCGGGACCGGCGCACGCGTGCCATGGCGATTTTGAGCAACGTGTTTCTCCATTTGCATCCGGTCGCCATTCGCAAGAGCGGGATCCGGCTTTCATTTACCTGGTGCATGGGCGGGATTACGTTCTTCCTGTTTCTGGTCGAGATTGTGACGGGCGTGCTGCTGATGTTCTACTACCGCCCTACCGTCGAGTACGCCTACTTCGACATTCAAGGGCTTCGGGCTCATGTAACGCTGGGCTTGCTCCGCGAGCTGCACCGATGGGGGGCCCACCTGATGGTGATCACTATCTGGTTGCACATGTTGCGGGTCTTTCTGACGGGAAGCTACAAACCGCCGCGGGAATTCAATTGGAGCGTCGGCGTGATCCTCCTTGTCCTGACGCTGCTCCTGTCGTTCACCGGGTATTTGCTGCCGTGGGATCAGTTGGCGATGTGGGCAATCACGGTCGGATCGAACATGGCCCGGGCGACGCCGCTGGCCGGCTCCGAGGGGCCGTTGAGTTCGTTCATTCAGATCGGCGGCGTACCGCTGGTTCATGGAGGCGACGACGCCCGTTTCGGCCTTTTGGCGGGAACGTTTGTCGGGCCCAACGCGTTGCTTCGATTCTACGTGTTGCATTGCGTCTTTATTCCGGTGGTCGTCACGATCCTGCTAGCGGTTCATTTTTGGCGAATCCGCAAGGACGGCGGCATCAGCGGGCCGCTGTAGCGGAGAATCCATCGTGTCCGTCGGCCATGGAATGCCGCCGGCGGCTTGGGCGGGTTCCTCTAGCGACTCGCACGAATTGAAATGGGATGGCGTGTCCGGCTTAACGAGAGCTTGACGGCCGTGATTGTGGGCTACCCTGTGATTGTAGCCCTTGACCGGAGAACGATACTCGATGGTCTATGTATTGGCATCGTCATCGGCGATAGACAGCATCAAAGACGCCGTCAACTGGGTTTGTCAACCGCACTGGTTCTTGATCATCTCGGTGATCGGGCTCGCGGTGTTCCTGGTCGGCTATCGCGCGATTACCCAACCGAAAGTGGCGATCCCCATCGCCCTGGCGGCGGTCGGCGTCTTCGTGGCAAGCTGTTTTGATTCCGATTTCCTGAAAATTGTGACCAAGGCTGACAACGTCCCCATCGTCATGATGATGGTCAGCGTCTCGTACCTCTTGTGGTTGTCATTTCGCCAAGCGGCCATCAACGACGGTCGGATCGAAAACGGCCAACCGCTTCTTGAAGCGGGTGCGGACGACAAGGTGTTGGTGTGGCCGGACTTGGTGTACATCGAGCTGATAGCGCTCGTGCTGTGCACGGCTGCCCTCGTGGTCTGGGCCATCTTGCTGCGTGCTCCGCTGGAGCAGGCGGCCGATCCCAACGTAGCCCCAAACCCTGCAAAAGCGCCTTGGTATTTCCTGGGTTTGCAGGAAATGTTGGTTTACTTCGACCCCTGGTTGGCCGGCGTGGTCTTTCCGGGGCTGATCGTCGTCGGGCTGATCGCTATCCCCTATATAGACAAGAACCCGCGGGGCAATGGCTACTATACGTTCAGTCAACGACCGTTCGCGATCAGTTCATTCATGTTCGGATTCGTGATCCTCTGGGTGGTTTTGATCATTTTCGGGACGTTCTTGCGTGGTCCGAACTGGAACTTCTTCGGCCCCTACGAATATTGGGATCACAATCGTCCGGCGGCGTTGCTGAACACAGAATTTCACGATTTATTCTGGGTCGGCATGATGGGTCGCGCGCTTCCGGAGCACTACCTGCTCAGGGAGCTGCCAGGGATTCTGCTTTTGGGCGGATATTTTGTTTTGGGACCGCTTGTGCTCTATGGCCTGTTTTTCCGAAAGATTTATCGGCAGATCGGCCTAATCCGATACAGCGTGCTGGTGTTCCTGCTGCTGATGATGCTGGCGATGCCGATCAAAATGGCCCTTCGGTGGACGTTGAACTTGCACTATGTGGTCGGGATTACGGAGTGGTTCCTAAACGTCTAGATAATCAGGCGCCGCGACGAGCGTCACGGGCCCAAGCGGGCGGCGGCGCTGCGTCGGATCCGAGCGAACGATCGCTAGGGTTCGGGCTACTGAAGAGCGGAAACTGGGAAGATAATCAGCGATGCCGATACCGGAAGAACGTCTTTACAACAGCGGTCGCTTGAACCGGTGGTTTGCCGTGAGCAGCTTGCTCATGACCGGCTCGATCCTTTGGATGATCGAGGCCGACCACAACCGCCCCTGGCGCGGGTTCCAGCGCGACTATTTCGTGGTCAAGGCGGCGCTATCCCATTTCGATTACCTGGATTCAAAGCGCGAGGTTAAAGCGCAGGAGCTCAGCGAGGCCCAGCAGCGGCTGGCGGACGCGCGCCAATACGCCGACGAGACGATCTCCAGTGAGCGGCAAACCCTGGCTGACGCGTTGGCCAACGCCAGGCTCGAGTTCAAGAAGGTTGATAGTGAGTACGGCGGCTTGGCCCAGCTTCTGGATGTGACGTCCGACCGCTATGAAAAGGTGCTGGCCGCGCACGGGGAGGGACACGAACTAACGGTGCGTGCGAGCGAGCGGCTCGATCAGGAGCTGGCGACCGTTGAGAAGCTTCGTCAAGATCAGGAGCATTGGCAGGACGAAGTGAAGCGGCTCGAGGTGGCGCTGCGGAAGATCAATCTCCCAGTGCAAGTCGCATCCAAGTTGGTCACCGATCTCGAAAAGATCCGTGACGACGCCCGGATCAAAGATGAGCGCTACCGCGGCGTGCTCGGAAAATCGAGCATTTTGCCCGATTTCCTGGCTGACGTTCCTCTTGTGGATTGGGTCATCAATCAGCGCATGATGGACTTCGTAGCCCCCAAAACGACATCGGGGCGGGAACAGGTCAAGCAGTTGGTCTTGCCCGACGTGAGGCAGCGGCTCAATTACCTGGATTCCTATACAACGGATCGGTGCACGACATGCCATGTGGCGATCGATGATCCGGATTTCTCGCAAGAGCAGCTCGCCGGGAAGCTGGAGCGATCGCTGGGGGGAATCGATGAGGCCATGCAACGGCTCGGTCATGCGCCGCTCACGCCCTTACCGCCGCCTACGGCCATCGAGGGGGAGCGTGAGGTTCCCCAAGGCCACGCCACCGAACATTGGGACGACCTGTCGAAAAGACAAAGGGACGCGTATTTCGCGACCTTGGTGGATCGCGCCAACGAGTACATGGAGCTGGCTGGCCGCAAGCCCCTGAAACTTGGGCAGCCCATCCTGGCCCATCCAGATCTGGATTTATACGTCACCGTGGATTCGCCGCACCCGATGGTGCAAATGGGGTGCACGGTGTGTCACGAAGGCAATCCGCAAGAGACGGATTTCGTACAGGCCGCCCACACGCCGCCGACCCACGAAGTGGAAGAGGCATGGGCCGAGGAATACTACGTGACCGAGCTGGGTGTGCCCAACATCACGTTTGACACGGTCAGCCATTACTGGGATCGCCCGATGCGGCTGGCGCAATACTCCGAATCGGGCTGCGCTAAGTGCCACACTGAAATCACCGACGTGAGTGAGTTTCGAGGCGAGACCAAGGCCACGCGCATCAACTTCGGACGGCAGTTGTTCGTCCAAGCCGGCTGCATCAACTGCCACAACGTGGATCAACTCAAAGGCTCGCGGCGCGTGGGCCCGGACTTGACCTACGTTGCGTCAAAGTTGACGCGAGAGTTTGTCGAAAGTTGGATCAATTTCCCGCAGAAATTCAGACCATCGACACGCATGCCGCACTTTTTCCGGCAGGAGAACAACAACGAAGATTCGCTCAACGAACACGATCCCCATCCGGCATTCCGCACGGAAACGGAAGTGGCCGCGATCGCGCAATACCTGTTCGCATTATCCGACGCCTGGGATCCGCTGCCAAAACCCGATGGGATCGAGGGCGACCCGCAACGCGGCCGAACCCTGTTCACAACCTTGGGGTGTCAAGGCTGCCACACCAATCTCGCCGAAAACGGTGAGGCCTGGATCACAAAGGATCTTCGCGAGCGCGAAGGGCTGGGCGAAGAGACGGCCTACCACCGCTACATGGGCATGACGTATGAGCAGCGGGTTCGCTACGCGACCGAGCACTTTCCCTCGCAGATCGATGCCGTCTTGGAGCCCGACGAGGTCCGTTTCACTGAAGACCACTACACGCCGCCGGTCTTCGGCCGGTTTGCCCCTGAGCTGTCCGGCATCGGCTCCAAGGTTCAGCCGGATTGGCTTTACTCTTGGGTGACCGATCCAAAGCACTACAACCCCAACACGAAAATGCCGAGATTGAGGTTGACGCCGCAGGAGGCGGCGGATATCGCCACCTACCTGAGCACGCTTAAGAACAACGATTTTGAGCAGGCTCGTTTTGACATCACGCCCGAACGACAGCATGAAGTTGAGGAGCTGATGTTCCTGCTGCTGTCCGCCCAACGGTCCCAGCGTCGCAGCCGGGCGATCATCAACGATGCCGGAGGCGAGCTGACAAAGATGCTTCAGTCCGTTCTCACATCCTCTTTGGGCGCAGACCGGGCCTACGATCTGGTGTCGCCCATGTCGCTGGAGGAGAAGCAGTTGCTCTTCTTGGGCAACAAGATGATCGGGCATTACGGCTGTTATGGCTGCCACACGATACGCGGGTTTGAAGGGACCACCGAGGTCGGAACCGACCTGAGCGGGTGGGCCGAGAAGCCCGTGGCCCAGCTTGACTTCGCGTTCTACGACCACGCCTTCCACCACATGAGGGAGACCAACGACGACACGTACGGCTATGTGTATCGGCCTGAATCTGAAGAGCTTCGTCATTTTTCGCCCGCGAGAGACGATCTCCGCGAGGAAATCACCCACACGCACGCGGCGTTTGCCAAGCACAAACTCTTGAACCCGAGAATCTGGGATCGGGAAAAGATCAAACGCCCCTACGACAAGCTGAAGATGCCCAACTTCTACTTCTCCGAAGATGAGGCCGAGGCGTTGGTGACGTTCCTGCTTTCCAGGATTCCCGCCCGCGTCAACGACGTGCTCAAGGTAGACTACGATCGAACACCGGCCGGCCCCATCGCCCGCGGAAGAGCCCTGACCCGTGAGTTCAACTGCGTGGGGTGCCATCAGTTCGAAAATAACGTGCCGATGGTGCAGCAATACTTCCGGCGCCAGTCGGGGGATCATGAGGTTTTCGACGAGATCAACGCGCCGCCACGGCTTTGGGGCCAAGGCGCGAAGGTGCAGTCGGCTTGGATGCACGGTTTTTTCAGCGATGTCCAAACCCTGCGCCCGTGGTTTTCGATCCGCATGCCTTCCTTTACGCTGACCAGCGAAGAGGCGACGGACTTGGTCGCTTATTTTGCCGCTTTGGCACAGCGCGATTCCGCCGAGCTACAAGAAACGCACGCCCCGATCGACGAATTCCTCGCCCAGGAGGCTGCCAAGAGTTCGCCCGCGGATGAGTCAGGCGCCGCCCAAACGGAGGCGGATTGGTACCGCGATCCCCTGCTTCAACGAGCGGCCCAGGATCTGCGCCAATTCGGCGTTGCGCGCAAGCTTGTCCGTGCTAGCGAATTTGATTCTCTCACGCGGTCTGAGAAGAGCATTCGAAAGGCGCACGCGAAGCTCTTGGATCGTACCGCATTCATGGAAGGCTTGTACGACATTGAATACCCGTTCAGCGAGCCGCCGGCCACGCTTTCTGACGAAGAACACTTCGAACGTGGCTCGCGATTCATCAAGGATATGGGGTGCCTCAAGTGTCACGTGTTGGGGCCCATGCTGCCGGGACCGGCTCAAAACACCGACGATTTTGTTCAGGTCTACCGGCTCGATGCCGTGCGCGGCGAAGGCGAGGCGGCCGTGGCGTTGCTCAACGGCGTACCCTATGCGGTAGGATCCGAGATCGACGGGCACACGCTAATCAGTGCGGCCAACGTCTACAACGATAGCGGAGACGTCGACACCTCGGCGGTGGTGGAAGGGCCCAACGCGGACGGGGTGGTCGAGCGGATTCGGCTTCAGGCGGCCAGCGCACCCAACCTCGGCCTGACATACAAGCGACTGCGACGAAACTGGTTTACGGCGTGGATGTTGCAACCCGGGTTGATTCAACCCGGCACGAAAATGCCGCAAAACTTTGCCGACGGCGTCAGTCCGTTTGCGGGTGACGAGGCTTATCCCGGAAGCGGGATCGACCACATCAATTTGCTGGCGGATTATGTTTATGACGCTGGAATCAAAGGCGCCCGCGTTCCCCTCGACAAAATCGTCGTTGACGATACCGAAGAGGAATTCGACGAGGATGGCGTAGAGGAAGAGTTTGACGAGGATGATTTTGACTAGCTCGCCTCGGTGACGTGTAGCCCAGCGGCCCTCGGCTGGGGCCGTTGTGATGGCCACCGGCCGATGCCGGAACACAGCGGAGGGCCGCTGTGCTACATGCGACGCGCACCGAGTCAGCACTGACGAGGCGATAATCGCCGCTCATTGTTTTTGGAATTCGAAGCTTCACGCCGGGCGTATGGGGCATGCGTTGCCATCATGCGAATAGGACGGCGCGACTCAAAAAGGAGGTTTGTGCGATGAAACGTTTTACAGGTGTCATGCTTTTGCCGGCGGTTGCGATGATTTTGGCTGGCGCCACCTCGGCGATGGCCGGCGACAATGGGGTCGTCAAGGGGAAGGTGATTTTCGACGGAGACAAGGGGCAGTTCAAGCGCAAGAAGCTGAAGACGGAGAAGGATCCGAAGTGCAAGCAGATCAAGCCTAAGGGCATCGGAAGTTACGACGTCATTCTCAACAAGAAGACCGATCCCATCACGGTGCGCAACGTGCTCGTGTCGGTCAAGAGCGGTCTTTCCGGTGGCGATTGGCCCGTGCCCGGCGAACCCGTCGTCATCATGCAGAAAGGCTGCGAATACCACCCGCACGTGTTCGGCATCATGGAAGGTCAGAAGCTGAAAATCGTCAACGGCGACAGCACCAACCACAACATCCATTTCCTGCCCAAGGTCAACGATGAGATGAATTTCAGCCAGCCCAAGAAGGGTATGGAGAAGTTGGTAGAATTGGTCAAGGAGGGCACGTTCCCGATGAAGTGTGACGTGCATCCATGGATGAAAGCCTATTGCCAGGTTTTTGATCATCCGTTCTTCACCGTCACCGGCAAGGATGGTACGTTTGAGATTCCCAACCTGCCGGCCGGCAAGTACGTCATCGAGGCTTGGCACGAGACGTTCGGTACGCTAACGTTTGACGTCGAGGTGGCCACGGGCCAAACGGTGGAAAAGGACTTCACTTTCTCGCCGAAGTAGGTTATCACTAACGGACAGGCTGCGGTGTCCTGCGCGGACGCGCCGCGAACCTGTGCCCAATACGACGACGCTTCCGGCCGCCGTGCCCGGCGATTGGAAGCCAAGAACGGATGAAATGTGTAAGGCCCGGCCACGTCGGCGCCTGTTGCTACGGAGGTTCAACCTGATGAAGAGCCGTGCCTTTGCGCCGGTTGTGGTGGTTCTTGCCCTGCTTGCGCTCGGTTTTCGGGTTGAGCCGGCGTTCGCCCAGGCCGCCCCGGTCGCCGGCGCTGCGCCGGAGGCTGCGGGGCCGTCGATTGACGGCGACTACAAGACCTGGTGGCTTCCGCCGAACATCTCGAAGACCGCGGCCGCCAAGAGTGTCGATGATCTGATCAATTACTTGCACGTTTTCATGCTCGTTCTTTTTTCCGGGTGGGGCATTTTCTTTGTCTATTGCCTGGTGAAATTCCGACAACGGCCCGGACAGACCGCGACATACGATCCCATCAAAGCCAAACCTGCCAAATATGCTGAGATCGTCGTAGCCGGAATCGAGGCGGCCTTGCTGCTCGGTATTTCCATGCCCATTTGGGCCAGCGTGAAAAACGACATCCCGGGTGAAGATGAGCATCCGCTGCATATCCAGGTCACCGGCGAGCAGTTCCAATGGAATTTCCATTACGCGGGTCCCGACGGGAAATTCGGTCGAGTCCGGCCCGAGTTCATCAACTCGGCCACGAATGTGCTGGGATTGGATCCCAACGACTCCGCGGCGACCGATGATATTTATTCCGCAGAGCTTCACTTCCCGATCGATCGGCCAGTCATTTGCAGCGTTTCATCGAAAGACGTGATTCACGGCTTCTCGCTTCCGGTGCTTCGGGTGAAGCAGGACGCGATTCCGGGCATGAGGATTCCCGTCTGGTTCGAGGCAGGCCAACCGGGGAATTACGAGGTCGCCTGCGCCCAGCTCTGCGGCAACAATCACTATTCCATGCGGGCGCTGATGACGGTGCACGATTCCGAGCAAAGTTTTAACGCGTGGTTGGATTCTCAGAAGATCGAAGAATTCGACGAAGACGATTTTGATTAAGGATTGGCGCGCATGAGCGATGAGCATCACGAGTTG
>CAZYXP010000045.1:0-21981 GCA_964651325.1 uncultured Phycisphaeraceae bacterium | reverse complement strand
ATGGCACGAGAAGCGTGCACACCAGACTCGCCGCCCGTGATCGACCGCTGAGGCCGTGCTCTAGAGTGGCCGGGGTCAAGCGTAGCGCCTCCCCCGGATCGCGCCGCCGCCGCCGCTGGACCGGCCGACCCTGACGGCGTGCGTCTCTTACGTCAGATGCGTTTGGTATAACGGTTAGCCGAGCCCGCCAGGGTCGAATTGATGGGCTGTGCGGTGCCCGTCGGTCCGCCAGAAGCGGACCCACGGCTACTGCGGCGCAGGCTTTCAGGCCGCAAGAAAAAACAGCGTTTCATCCGCCGGAGGGGTCACGCACCCGATCGAAGATCCGACGGACTCCCCAGGGTAACGGAGGCGGTGAACCGGTCCCGAGGCGGATCCACCGCCTTGTTGCGACGGCGTTGGGCGCTAGAATGAGTCCGTTATGGGAAAGTCACGCCGACCGGCCGTTCAGAAATACCACGATCGAGTCGCATCCCGATACGACCAGAGCTACGGCGACGGGTATTGGCAGTGGCACGATGCGCTGACGTGGGATTACATCAAACCTTTCTTGCCCGCTGATGCGAACGCCGAGGTTGTTGATCTTGGTTGCGGAACCGGAAAATGGGGCAGCAAGCTCGCCAAGAGCGGTTTTCCGGTCACCTTCGTCGATATTTCCGCCAAGATGGTCGATCAGGCTAGAGAGGCGGTGGCCGCTGCGTCGCCGGCATCCGCGGGGAGATTCCTTCAGGCGGACCTGTGCGACATGTCCGCCCTTCCCGATGATCACTTTGGCCTTGCAGTGGCACTTGGAGACCCGATCGGCTGCGCCAAGTCGCCGCTGACGGCGCTCAGAGAGATTCGCCGCATCCTCACGCCGGATGGGCGGCTGATTGCGACATTTGATAACCGCCTGGCCGCCATCGAGTTTCTGCTCGAAACCGGAACAGCGAAAGACATGACCCGCTTCCTGCGCGACGGAAAAACGCATTGGCTCACCAGGGATGTCGATGAGCAGTTCCCCATATTCACCTATTCACCCGCTGATCTTGCCAAGCTTCTCCCTTCGGCCGGGTTTATCGTAGAAGACATGGTGGGCAAGACCGTTCTGCCGATGCGCAAGAAGCGGCAAGCGCTCGAGTCGTCTCAGAGCCGGCGAACCTGGGCCCAAATCGAGAAGCGTCTGTGCCGCGACCCGGCGGCCATGGGTCGGGCTTCGCATATTCAAGTCGTCTGCAGGGCGAACAAGCGGTAACCCGCGCGTCTGAGAGGCGCATTGACGTTGGGAAAACAAGGTATACTGTCCATGGGGCTTGCCCTAAGACCGAAGATGGCTCTAGATTCACGCCGAACCGCTGTTGACGGCGGAACGGCAAGGCTATTCTCGGACCGATTCCCTCGCTGGTGTGCTCGCAACTCTGCGGCCATGGCTCCGGGGTCGTGGGTCGATGATTTCTCCGCGCGTTGGATCGGTCGCCGACGAGCGACTCGATTGTACCGTGGCAACGGACCGAGAATGCGCATCGCTTTCGACTTGCAACGCGATCGCGGATGGGGCATAATGACTTGAGAAAATCCTTCGGGTCGCTACCGGAAGGCAATCGGATCTACGGGGACGAGAATGAGTAGTTTGCTTGAATCGCTACAGCAGCTTCAGGAAGTCGAAACACAGCTCGCGTCGATAAGAAGGAGGCGGGAAGTCAGGCAAAAGCGGGTCGAGGGTTTACAGCGGCAGGTTCTAGGAGCCCAGCGGCGGGCCGATGCTCATCTCCAGGCGATTCGCGAAAAACAGGTGAGGCAAGATGCGCTCTCGCTCGAGGTTACGTCGCGAGAAGAGGCGATCGCGAGCCAGCGCGAGGCCTTAGGCAAAGCCAAGACGAACAAATCCTACGCCGAGATTCTCACCGCCATCAACACGACTAAGGCGGACACCTCCAAAATCGAGAGCAGCGTCCTGCAATTGATGGAAGAGATTCAGGCACTCCAACAAGATGGCAAAGCCTTCGACGAAGAGCAAGCCGAACTGGGCACCAAGGTCGAGGCGGCGGAAGCGAAGCTTCGCGAGTTCGATGAAGAGCATCGCCGCGACAAGAAGCGGCTGGAGGGGCTTCGGGAGCAGCATGCGGCCGACGTGCCGCCCTCTGCGCTCAATTCATTCAACCGAGTGGCCGCTCATCACGACGGCGAAGCGCTGGCCGCGGTCATTCGGCTTCATCCCAAGCGGCATGAGTACGCCTGCGGCGGCTGCAACATGACGCTCACGCTCGAGATCGTCAACGCCCTGCACAAGCCCGACGAAATGCAGTACTGCAGCAGTTGCGGAAGGGTGCTGTACCTTGAAGGTGCGGTGGTTTAGAGTTCTTGGCGGTCAGGCGTATCGTCGGACAGCACCGCAACACCGAGCCCTGCAATGCCTCTAGGCGCCGCGCGGGCTGAAGCCTGCGGCTCGGGCTGAGAACCAGTACCCACCCCTTCAAATGTACCCATGCATCAAACGCAACCCTACGCTTGCGTTCACGCTACCCCTTCAAGAATCCGTCGGCGACTTGGACCAACTCCTTTACGTGCGATACGCTGGATGCGAAGAGCTGCTTTTCGGCGCTGTCGAATTCGACTTCGATGATCTTCTCCACACCGCCGGCGCCCAACATGCACGGCACGCCCACGAAATATCCGCCGACGCCGTATTCCTTATCGCAATAGGCCGCGCAGGGCAGAATGCGCCGCTTGTCCTTGACGATGGCCTCGACCATCTGGATCGAACCGGCGGCCGGGGCGTAGTAGGCGCTGGTGCCCATGAGCTTGACGATCTCGCCGCCGCCCATTTTGGCCCGCTGGATGATCCCGTCGAGCTTTTCATCGGCGATCAGTTGGGTGACGGGGATGCCCGCAACGGAGGTGTAGCGCTTCAGCGGGACCATGTCGTCACCGTGGCCGCCCATGAGCAGCGCGCTGATGTCCTCGACGCTGCAGTTGAGCTCCATGGCGATGAAGGTGCGGTAGCGGGCGATGTCCAGACAGCCGGCCTGCCCCAAAACCTGCTTGGGCGGGAAGCCGCTTTTTTTCCAGGCGGCATAGACCATGGCGTCGAGCGGGTTGGACACGACGATCAGCACGGCGTTTGGCGCGACTTCAGCGATTTTTTCAGCGACTGAGCCGACGATACTCACGTTGGTCTTGATCAGATCGTCGCGGCTCATGCCCGGCTTGCGCGGGATGCCGGCGGTGATGACCACCACGTCGCTGCCGGCGGCGTGTTGGTAGTCGCTGGTGCCGGTGATGTTGCAATCGAATCGATCGATCGGGCCGCATTGAGCTAGGTCGAGGGCCTTGCCGGCCGTCTTGTCACCGAAGTCTGGAATATCGATCAGAACGATGTCGCCGAGTTCTTTGGTGGCCGCCCAGAAGGCGCAGCTCGCGCCGACGTTGCCGGCTCCGATGACGGTAATCTTCGCGCGTTTCATGATGATGCATTCCTTTGAAAAATCGGCCCTTGAACTACGGCCCTTTGAACCAACAGCCCGAGGGTATGGAGCGAGTCAATCACGGGGGCATGATAGCCTTCGGGCGGGCGGTCGCCAAGGACATCGGGGGACGGATGTCACCAGGCTTGCGCCAGGTGCTCTGATCAGAGCCGCGGGCGCTAGCCCGCGGACCTCCCGCATCGATCATCGGCTCCCCCATGTCCAAAGGACGTGGGGGAGCCGGGTTCTGTTTCGGGAGGCCGCTTGGGCTGAAGCCCGCGGCTCGGGTTTGGGGGAGGGAAATTCAAGACTCGCAGGTCGGAAGGGGGCAATCGGAAGGGGCGACAGAGATTACTGCGATTCCGGCTCGATGGTGACAGTGAGCGATAGGGAGGCGAATTGCTCGACGTACAGCTCGGCCCGTTCGCGATGAGTGACCAGCAGGAGCGCCAGGCCTTGCTCGTGTGCCTCCAGCGTCCGCATCACCGCGTCTTTCAGGCCCAACGTCGTCAGCTTCAACACGGCAGTGATGACATGCTCGAAATCATTGACGTCGTCGTTGTGCAGGAGCACCTTGTAGGGCGGAAGCTGCTTGGGCTTGCGCCGCGACGGAGCAGCCTTCTTAACAGGCGACAAGACCGCGCTGCCACTGGATTCACCGCCGGGGCTCGCAGGAGAAGGCTCAGGGGCATTCTCCGGTTGAGATTGTGCATGCTGATCGCCCACGGATGAAGTATACCTCGCAGGATCCCGATTTTCAAGCCTAATAGCCCACAAGATCATCGGGCGATTCACTCAGGGCAATCGCATCTAAATCGAAAACCCCGCGTTTCGGCGCGGAAACACTGGCGCGAACGCTTGGGCACTCTTCTCGCGGTTGCGCAGATCGGCGTTTTCACGTTGGTTAATCGCGGTCTGAGTTTAGATGCGATTTCCCTGGCGATTGACTCCCCAAGTGAACTTTCGCCTTTCCCAAACCATCGGCTTTTGGTACAATCGGCTCCAATCATCCGGCGAAACAAGACATTTTTGCAAGCAGATCTACCAACCGTATCAGGCGGCACCGGATCGGAGGAGACACCGTGGCATTCACCGCGCGTATTCTTACGACGGGGTTATTGATCGGCGCCACCGTTGCGCCCCCTTGTGGAGGCGGCGAACCGGCCGACGGCACGGCGTCGCTGGCCATCGTGGCCGTATCCGATGTTGTCGATCATGCCGCAGTGACGGACGAGACGATCCTGCGTTCCCGGGCGGTGCGATTGCCAGGGGAGGGCCAGGTTCAGATCGGTCAAACGCCCGGCTCTCGCATCCGCCTACAGCTCTTCCCCGACGCGACGGTCACCGCCGTCATCGACCGCGTCTCGAACCCCAAGCCGGGGCAACGAGTATGGACCGGCCGCCTCGCGGGAAAGGCGCACAGCAGCTTTACCGTGGTGATACGCAACGGCGTCTGGGCTGCCAACTTTCGAGCCTTGGGAGAACCCACGTATCAAGTGCGCTACCTGGGCGGCGGCGTCCACGTCATCCGGGAGATAGATGAATCGCGGTTTCCGCCTTGCGGCATGGATCACACGGACGACGTCGCGCCACCACCGGTCCCCCCGCCGCTGCCGCCCGCGGGCACATGCACCGATGACGGGAGCGTTATCGACCTGCTGGTCGTCTACACCTCGGCCGCCCGCGCGGGCCAGGGCGGAACCGCGGGGATCGAGGCCCTCATCGCCCTGGCGGAGGCCGAAACCAACCAGGCGTATCTCAACAGTGAGATCACCACGACCAGCGTGGTCGTCGTGGCCGCCGTCGAGATCGACTACGAGGAAACCGGCAACTCGGCCACGGATCGTGATCGCCTGGTGGATCCGGACGACGGCTTCCTCGACGAGGTGCATGTCATTCGTGACAGCGTGTCCGCCGACGTGGTGAGCCTCATCGTCGATTCGCTTGCGAGCTGCGGGCGGGCCAAATTCTCGATTGCGGCCGGCAATGTGCCGATTCCGGAGTTTGCTTTCAATGTCGTCAAGGCATCCTGCGCGACGGGCAATTTCACGTTTGGGCACGAGCTGGGCCACAACCAGGGATCCCGCCACGATCGCGGCGGAGACAACTCCGACGGCGGGGCTTTTCTTTATTCGCATGGATACATCGAACCGGGCGGTCTGTTCCGATCGGTCATGGGCATTCAGACCGAGGGCGTTCCGAGGCTGCAGTATTTTTCCAACCCCAATGTGCTTATCGACGGGGTGCCAATCGGCGTGCCGACTGAAGCACCCAACTCCGCGTACAACGCCCTATCCCTCGCCAACACGGCCGAAAACGTCGCCAATTTCCGACGAGCGGGCGACTGCAATCTCAACGGGCTCTGCGACGTGGAGGAAATCGCGTCAGGCACGGCGGCCGATTGCAACAACAACCTCATTCCCGACGACTGTGAGATCGACTGCAACAGCAACGGCGTGGTCGATGAATGCGACATCGCGAACGGGTCCAGCGTAGATTGCTCGGGCAACAGCATCCCGGATGAATGCGAGCCGGATTGCAACGCGAACGGCATGGCCGATGTGTGTGACATCATCGCTGCAACCAGCCAGGATACCAACGGCAACAGCATTCCCGATGAATGCGAGCCTCCGATTCTGTTCGTCGATGCAGCCGCTATCGGGCTCGCCAACGGAACCAACTGGGGTGATGCCTTTGTCGATCTTCAAGCCGCGCTATCGATTGCGTCGGGGTCCGATGGTTTGGTCGAAGAGATTTGGGTCAAGGCGGGCACCTATCGCCCCGCCGGCCCCAACGAAAGCCGGTCGGTGACATTCTCAGTGGCCCCCGGCACCGGCCTCTACGGCGGATTCGCCGGCGGAGAGACAACGCGGTCGCAGCGAAACCCGGAGGCGAACCTCACCATTCTTTCGGGTGACCTCAACGGAGACGACGAGCCAGGCTTTGTAAACACAGGCGACAACACCTACAACGTGGTCACCGCGTCGGGCACGGACGCGGGCACCGTAATCGACGGGTTTACGATCACCGCGGGCCGCGCGTCTGGCTCTTTTCCTCACAACCTAGGCGGCGGGATGCACTGCGCGAGTGCGGTGACCCTGTCCCACTGCCGCTTCAGCGCCAACCAAGCTAGTCTCGGGGGGGCGCTATTCGTCGACGCCGTCGACCCGGTCATCACGCATTGCCGGTTTCACGGCAACCGGTCCTTCGGCAACGGCGGGGCGCTCTATCTCTGGCATGTCAACGCCACGATACACAACTGCGCCATCCACGACAACGTCGCATCCGGCCACGGCGGCGCGGTGCGCCTTCTCCAGGCTGCGCCAAGATTCGATCACTGCTCCTTCACCGGCAACAGCTCCCTGGCAGGCCGCGGCGGCGCGTTGTATCTGGGCCTTTTGTGCGACGTGGCGGTGACCAACAGCCTCGTCTGGGGCAACACCGCGCCGGTGGGCATCCAAATCGCCGTGGACGAAGACAGCTCGTCGGTGCAGGTATTATACAGCGACGTGCAGGGCGGCTCGGCGGCGGTCTCGAACGAAGGCGGCCAGGTTTCGTTCGGCGTCGGCAACCTCGATGCGGATCCTCTACTAAGCACCGATGGGTTTCACCTGCTGGCCGGCTCGCCGTGCGTCAATGCCGGCGATCCGTTCCACATTCCACTGGCGCCTTCGACGGATATCGACGGGGAAGCGCGTATTCTAGCCTGCCGGGCCGATATCGGCGCGGACGAAACGCCCTTTTTCGCCGATTGCAACGCCAATGGCGCGTCAGACATCTGTGACATCGCCGACAGCCTAAGCGAGGACACCAACGTCAATGGTGTTCCCGACGAATGCGAGCCGATGACGCGCGTTCACGTGGCCACCGGCAACTGCCTGCCGACCGGTCCGGGGACGCAAGCCAATCCGTTTTGCACGATCCAGGCGGCCTTGGACGCCGCCCCCAACGGCACTGCGGGGATTGTGGAAGTCGTTCTGGCCGACGGCGTCTACGCGGGCACGGGCAACAAGAACCTGAACTTCGGCGGCAAGGCGCTGACGCTGCGAAGCCTCAACGGCCCCCAAGCGTGCATCATCGACACCGGGTTCAATGGCCGGGCGTTCCACTTCAACAGCGGCGAGGGACGCGGATCCGTCGTGCAGGGGATCACCCTCACCCACGGTTCGACCTACAACGGCGGCGGTATACTCTGTGAGCAATCCAGCCCCACGATTCGCGACTGCGTCTTTGCGGCCAACGACAACACGTTGATCTTCACCAACTCCCTGGGTGGGGCCATGTACTGCGAAGACAGTTTTCCCGCGATCCTAAACTGCTCGTTCACGGCCAATCGGGCGGTGCGCGGCGGGGCCGTCTACAGCCTTTCCAGCGATCTCTATTTGGAGCATTGCACGCTTGTCGGCAACCAGTGCGACGGAGGTGCTACGCCCAAAGGGGGCGCGGTCTACATCGAACAAGGCACCGCGACGCTGGTTGGCTGCACAATCCAAGACAGCACGGTTGCCGACGATCAAGGCCGCGGCCGTGGAGGGGGAATCTATGGCTTGGATGCTGAGCTGACGCTCCACGATTGCACCGTGTCGGGCAACACGGTCGGCATGCCAGGCGAATCCCTCCGGTTCGGGGGTGGCCTTTTTCAGGATGGCGGCGATCTGCACATCCAGCGATCCACCTTCGCCGAAAACACTGCGGGCCAAGGCGGCTCATTGTATCTTAACAACGTCAGCGCCTCCCTTTCCGATTGCGATTTAACGCAAAACAGCGCTGTGGTCGATGGAGGCGGCCTTCATGTGCAGCACGGGGCAACGACCATGGTCAACTGCGTCATCGACGCGAACACGGCTGGCAACGACGGTGGCGGGGTGTTCAGCCGGTACGCCAACCTCATCTTCATCCAGTGTACGATGTCGGGAAATCAGGCCGCGTCCGGGGAAGGGGGCGCCCTGTTCCAATTCTACAGCTCCCAGGCTTCCCTTGCCAGTCACCCGGCATTGTACGAATGCACGATCTCAAGAAACATCGGGGGCGGCATCCACGGCAGCATCGCGACCGGCGGCGCATCGACCATGACGGTGGCCAACTCGATTCTATGGGGCAATACGGGCGGCGGCACTACGGAAGAAAACCAGATCAACGTGTGCGAAAACTGCGCCGTACAGACCTTCGTAGATTATTCCTGTATCGAGGGGTGGACTTCGGCGCTGGGTGGATCGGGAAACATCAACGCCGACCCGTTGCTCGTCGATGCCGACGGCGCCGACAACATCCCGGGGACCGACGATGACGATCTTCGCCTGTTGTCCGGATCCCCAGCCATCGACGCCGCACAAAACAGCGCGGGACCATCCTCTGGAAGCGATCTCGACGGCGGTCCGCGGCGCATCGACGATCCGACGGTGCCCGATACGGGCCTCGGCGACGCCCCGATCATCGACATGGGCGCCTACGAATTCGGCGACGACTGCAATGGCAACGGCATCGTCGACAGCTACGACACCGGCCCGGGCGGCGGCGCCGACTGCAACGGCAACGCGATACCCGACGAGTGCGAAACAGACTGCGACTCAAACGGGATGCCCGATGACTGTGACATCGCAAGCGGAACCCATCCCGACTGCGACGGCAATGCGATTCCCGATTCATGCGACATCGCCGAGGGCGCGTCGCTGGACACCAACGGCAACGGAATCCCCGACATTTGCGACCCGGGCGCTTGCTGTGGCAACGACGGCGCCTGCACCATCTCGCTGTCGGGGCAGTGCGCGGGGGCGACTTGGGCGCTCGACGGCCTTTGCGGCCCCAACACCTGCCCTCAACCGGGCCGCTGCTGCCCAGGCGACGGTACTTGCGCGGTGTCGCTTGAAACTCAATGCGCCGGCGGATCCTGGGCCGAGGCCGCCGCGTGCGAGCCCAACCTCTGCCCTGCTCCCCCGTCGGTCAGCGTGCTCGGCGCCCGTTACCTTACGATCACCTCGGTCGGCGGCTTGCCCGCCGAGGAAGTGGCCATTCGCGTGGACGCGGACGAATCATGCATCTCGCGATTCGTCGATCTGCCCAATGCAGAGGGCCTCAGCAGGCTCGTCGCCGATCCCGTCTACGCGACCCCCGCGCAGTGGGGCCAGCCGATCGTCTCCGATGACGGGATCGTCCCCGGCACCGCATATTCAGTGCGAATCGTGCATCCGGCCGGCACGTCTGATCCAACCGCGGCCACTACCTGGTTGTTCGGCGACGCCAACAATGACTCCGCGGCCAACTTCGGTGACATCCAACTCACCGTGGCCGGATTCCAAGGCGATTTCGGGCTCGCGACTCTGCAGGCCGTTGATTTCTCCCCGTGCGTCACCAACGGCATCATCAACTTCGACGACATCCAAAAAGCGGTTCTTGCATTTCAGGGCATTGGTTATCAGGAATCGGGATGCACGTTGCCCTGTCCGTAGACCGGGGGGCCCTGTCCGCAGCATGGGACGCGACCGGGACACCATGAAGGGGGTCTAGCCAGCCGGTGCGCGCTGGGCCACGACGATGTAGTTGACGTCGTTCAAGTCGAGCAACGGGTTGTAGAAATTCACCTCGAAGGCCTGTACGCCGGTGAATGCGGCGGCAAGGCTGTCGGTCAGCGATTCCTCAGGCGGATCTGCCGACCACAGCGCGAACACGCCGCCGGGGGCGAGGTGGTCGGCCAATCGGTTCAAGCCGTCCGAGGTGTAAAACGCGGCGTGACCGGCCTGCAGCAGGCTCTGCGGTGAATGATCGATGTCGAGGAGGATGGCATGAAAACGCTTGGCAGCGACTTGGGCCACGGCCTCCGGGGACGCTGCGATGGTCCCCCCCGCCTTGGAAACCGGCGTGTCGGGGTCGGGTGCCTCCGGATTCGGCGCCTCGAATCCTGATTCGGTCGCGGAATCGTTGACCGAGGCCGGTGAGCCGACGGCGGCGAAGAAATCCCCGTGCACCAGCCGGCATCGCTTGTCTTGCGTCAAGAATCGCCCAAGCGGTACGAGTTCACCTTGATGCCAGGCTATGACTCGATCGAGGTATTCGATGACCGTGACGGCCGCGACGTTGTCCGCACGCAGCGCGGCCTCGGCGGTGTACCCCAGCCCGAGCCCGCCAACCAGCACGTCACACTGACGGCAGGTCACCAGGGGCAACGCAAGCTCCGCCAGCGCTTTCTCTGCCTCGTTGACGATGCTGGACATGAGGAGTTCGCCGGCGAGCTTCACCTCGAACACCTCGGCTCGATTCAGCGAGAGCACCTCGCGCCGCCGCAGGATCAGCTCACCCAGCGGCGTCATCGCGTAATCCAGCTCTTCAAAGCCGGCCATGGTCATCGGCATGCTCCGCGGGTAACGGTGGTTGGTATCACGGTCGAACCTGTGGCGAACCGACCAGGCTCGCGGTCATTTTTTCCGTGTGGAACCCCAACAACGGGTGGGCGCTGCGGAGCCAACGACGGCCGAGTTGCCCCGCTCATAGGGCATGCGCAAGCTCCGTGTGCCGGTCTTTGGGCCACCGCCCCCGGCCGCGCGGGTTGAAGCCCGTGGCTCAAATTGGTTGCTGAATCGAAAGCCCCAGGCGCTGGCACACAAGAAACGAGCCGGCTATCCGATCGCCTCAAGCCGCCTGATCGCCTCTCTTTGACCTAGCTTGCGTATGGCCACCAACGACGCGAGCTGGGCCTTACGCGGCTTTGATCGCCCGTGCTCCCAATTGTAAATCGTCATGGCGTGAACGCCTATGAGGGCACCGTAATCCGCAGCGGAAAAGCCAATATTGGTGCGATGGGCCTTCACCCAACGGCGCGAAAATCGGGCTCCCGTTGCAAGCTCGGGCGCCGGCCTCTTGGCGGCACGCCTGTTTTCCTGCTTTCGCAGAAACTTCACTTCCTTTTCCAGCACAGCCATCTTGCGCTTGAGTTCCGCGATGTCGCGACGATGCTGGGCAGATGCTTTCCTGGTCGCGCCAGTCTCAGCTCGTACCTCCTTGCGCGCGATCCGTGCCGTTTCGTCTTTGAGTACTTTCGCTAGGTTTGGCATATCTTCGTACTTCTCCCATACAGTCGATCAGGGTTTATTACCCGCGCGCACTATACACTTGCGACGACGCCTTCGCCACACCCACGATAGGCCTGCGTTCACCGGCGAACCTGGCATCATGGCGCCGGCGCCCGCACGTAACGGCCTTCAAGCACATACCGTAGCCATACCATCGCCTCCGCCAAGTCCCATAGGAAATGGACTCCTCGGCGTGCCGACCAAAACCATGTGGCCCATTGAAAACGCCCCATGCCGTCCTTTCGGATGACATGGGGCGTGCTTTTGCTTTGTCGGCAGCCCGGCTCTTGATCTTCGCTGTGGGCTGCGTTAGCGACTCAACCTGTTGGCTGAGCCAAACACTCCGAACGAATCCGGGTTAGTGTTTCGCCGCTAGGAGGACGGCGCACCGGCTTTCTTGGGCGTTTTGCCCTTATCGTTGCTGGCATCGGCGGGCTTGGGCACCGCGGGTACGCGAAACTGCCGCGTGGGCACATAATACTTCTTGAACACGCCTTGGACCTGAGCGGCGGTGAAACGCTGGTAGGCTTCTTTGACGTCCTTGGTTTCGTTGTAGTCCCGACCATGCAAGTCATGATTGCTTAGGATGCCCAACCAGTAACTCGGCTCGAGCATTTGCGTTTCGAGCTGCTCGGCGATTTGCTTCTTGGCGTTGGCCAGCTCCTCGGTCGTAGGTCCATCAACGGCGAACGACTTGAAGATCAGGTTCACCTCGTCGGCGACCTGATGAACGTTGTTCGGATCGCACGGCGCGCCGGCGATAAACATGCCCGAATCTTCGTACACCCAAGCGGGTTGGCTGCTCGCTCGAATCGAGTAGACGATGCTGAGCTCCTCCCGGATGCGCTTGACGACCCGGCTGCTCAGGATATTCGTGGCCAGTGAAAGCGCGCGCCGCTCGGTCGTCTTTCTGCCTTGGCAGCCCATGAAGCCGGCGAAGGACATGGCCTGGGGCGTCATGGTATCGACTTCGAGGTGCTTGGCCAGCGGGCCGGTTGGCCGCGCGAGTTTGCGCAGTTTGTCGAGGTAACTCGCATCACGACTGCGTTTGGCCAGTGATCCGATGTACTTCTGGATAAGCGGCATGGCATCGGCGAGCTGGATGTCGCCGACGACGGCCACCTCGATCGGCGCCGTCGCACAAAGCCGATTGAACCAAGCCTGAGCCTTTTCGACAGACTGAGCTTCGACCTTTTCCTTGTTGATCAGGGTCTGGCGAGGATCACCGCCGGAAATGAGCTCCGACAGGGCTTCACTCGCCTTGAAGGGCGGCATCGATTGCATCATCACCAATTGCTGAAGCGTGGATTGCTTCCAATTGTCAAAGGCCGCCTGTTCGATTTTTCCGTCGGTCAGCAGGGCATGCGCTTCCTGCAATCCCATTTCCAGATCCTCGGGCGAACCACTGACACTGACCGAGAATGAATCGCCTCGACCGAAGCCGCGAACGCTGATGTTCTTGCCGGTCATGATGTCGCGTATGTTGGTGGAGGAAAGCCGGCTCGTGGCCGCCTCGTTGATCGCCAGCGAAGCGACCTGGGTGATGCCGGCGTTTTGAGCCGTTTCCTCGATTTGACCGCCCGCGAGGCTGATCGTGACCCGCACGGAGTCCTTCTTGTAATCCATGAAGCGGTGGTGAACTCGAACCCCGTTGTCCAACCACGCATCGGTAATGCCCAACTCCTTGTCCGTATGCTGCTCGACGATCTTGCCCGCTTTCGGAAGAACCGCCAGCAGCGTCGCCGGGGCGTCGTCCTCTTGAATCGGCTCGACTTTGCGCGCCCAGGCCGCTCTTGCTGCGGCGAGTACGTCATCTTTGGTGGGTATGGTCACGTCGTCCTCATCAGGCATTTCGACGACGTAGGCGTACGTGCCCGGCGTGAAATGATTCTTGAAGACCTCGGAAACCTCTTTGAGATCAATCGTAGGCAATTGCTTCTCGAGCAGGTCAAGCTCCTGCTGCGCTGACATCGTCGGCTCGCGGCTGTTGACGTTTCTCGTGATCCCTCCGACGACACCGCGGGCATTGCGGGTGGGCTCCGTCTTCACCGCGCGTCTGGCGTCGGCAAGCAATTCTGACTTGGCGAGTTCAAATTCTCGCGCGGTAAAGCCGAATTCTCGGGCGCGATTGACTTCCATCACCATCTCTTCGAGCATTTTTTCCCATTTTTCGGGCTTTCCGCTAGCGGAACCGAAGATGAGCAAGCCATCGTTGAAGAAGTTCATCGTCGATGCCCCGGCACGGAGGTAGCTGGCTTGCCCCTTGTTGAGCCGCTCGTCGAACCGACGCCCCACCGTCCAGCTTCCGATATACTCGACCAGCTCAACGCGAGCCTGTGCTTCGGTGATCGTCGGTGGTCGCCCCTGAGTGATGTTGAGCATCTGAACATCGCAACGCGACATTTCCGGATCCGACTCGACGATCGCACGTTGCGCGGTAAAGGGCTTGAAGCCTGCCCGCTTCTGCGCACGTGCCGGAACCGTCGGCGTGTACTGACCAAACCACTTCTCGATGGACTTCAGATAGGGCTCGGGATCGGCATCGCCGACCAGAACCAGCGTCATGTTTTCCGGCCGATACCAAGTGCGGTAATAGTCCACGAACTCTGATTTCGGAGCGGTTTCGATGACTTCATCCTTACCAATCGGAAGCCGATCAGCGAAACGCGTTCCGGCAAAAAGCTGAGGCCAGATCTTGTTGCGAAGCCGCTCGGCGGCGCCTTTGCCCCCGCGTGATTCTTCCAACACGACGCCGCGTTCCTTGTCGATTTCCTCCTCGAGCAACAAGTCGCGAAATGCATAGTCGCTGAGGACCATCAGCGCCTTGTCGACCTGCTCCACCTCAGTATCGGGCGTGAACAGCATGTAGACGGTCTGATCAAAGCTGGTGAACGCGTTCAAGTGCCTGCCGAATTGCATTCCGATGCTCTCGAAATACGGAATCAGGTCGCCTGGCGCGAAGTTTTCCGATCCGTTGAAGCACATGTGCTCCATGAAATGCGCCAGACCCCGCTGGGCATCGGTCTCGTTGAGCGAACCCGTGCGAACGTGGAGATTGAACGCCATCTTGCCCGGCGGGTTGTCATGCTTGCGGTACATCCACGTGAGGCCGTTGGACAGTTTCCCACTCTTAATCCTCGCATCGCTGGGCAGGGGTTTGGCCATCGCCGCCCAACCCGAGCCAAGCAGAAATCCCAACGCCACCCACGCGGCCAGTTTAGTCTTGTTTGCCATTGCTCGTCCTTCCTGAGTATTTACAGAGGTTCATTATTCCAGCCGAATTGTGCTCGCAAAATCACCCGGGTACGTTAACGTACCGTCGTTTGGATCACAAGGTCCAGCGACCAAGCTCAGCGAGATTCTGACAGTTCCGTACACATGCAGGTGGCCCGTGGAAGCCTCGCACTAAGACCGGAACCCTATGGTGCTGCAATCCATTTGGCATGGTTTGCCGTGGGAGCGCGTGCTTTTGACGGAAATCCTCTCCATCCCAGACAGTGCCAGCGTGCTTGATGCGGCAACACGTGCCGCCGGCGTGCTGGACGAGGGCGGCCTGGTCGTGTTTCCCACGGAAACCGTCTACGGATTGGCCGCGCGAGCGGATCTGCCCGAAGCCATGGCTCGTCTTCGCGCCGCAAAATCCCGTGGCCCCGACAAGGCGTTTACGCTGCATCTCGGCTCGATCGACCAGGCCGACCGCTACGTTCACGCGCTCCCCCCTGTCGCCCGGCGCCTGATCCGAAAGACGTGGCCCGGACCACTGACGGTGATCGTGCCAGTTAAAAACGCCGCGGGCGTGGCCGCGATGGCTGGAAAAACCGCTCATGCCGTCGCTGCCATATACCACGAGGCATCGGTTGGATTGCGCTGCCCCGGTGATACAATCGCCACGCACATGCTCAGCCTCACAGGCGGACCCGTCGTGGCCGCCAGCGCGAATCTGGCCGGCGAGCCGCCGCCGCGTACCGCGCAGGAGGCGTGCGTGAGCCTGCGGGAACATGCGATTGATCTGGTGCTCGATTCGGGAGATTCGCGGTACCGACGACCCTCGACCATTGTGCAAATGGAGGGCGGCGATTATCACTTGGTGCGTGAAGGCGTCTTGGACGCGGGCATCATCGAAAGGTTGGCAGTCTTGCGCATTGTTTTCGTTTGTACGGGCAACACGTGCCGGAGCCCCATGGCAGAGGGGTTTGCCAAGGCATGGTTGGCGGAGCGAATCGGTTGTGAGCCGGGCGCCCTCAGCAAGCATAACGTCGAAATCTTGTCGGCAGGGACCGCGGGCGGGTACGGCGGCGCCGCGGCGCACAGCGTTTCCGCCATGGCGAAGCGAGGCATTGATATTGCAGGCCATCAGTCCAAGGCGCTGACCGCGGCGGAGGTCAACAACGCCGACCTCGTCGTCGTCATGGCGTCCGGACATCGCCACGCCGTGCTCGATATGGCGCCCCAGGCAGCCGATTGCGTGATCCAACTTCTCGATCAGGAAGACGTGTTTGACCCCATCGGCGGAACATCAGAAGATTATGAGCGATGTGCCCAACTCATCGAGCGGGGCGTCAGGGCCAGGCTGAAGGAGATAGAGCTATGAAAGTCGCCGTCGCCAGTGATCATCGAGGATACAACGCGAAGCGGGAAATCAGCGATTTCCTGATCAAAGCCGGTCACGACGTGGTCGATTTCGGGTGCGAGAGTACGGAGAGTGTGGATTACCCCGATGTGACGTTGCCAGGGGCCCAGTCGGTTTCCGCGGGTGAAACCGAACGTGGGATTTTTCTCTGCGGCACGGGTATTGGAACATCCATCGCGGCGAACAAAGTCGACGGAGTTCGGGCGGCACTTTGCCACGACGAATTGACGGCCGGGCTCTCGCGTCGCCACAACAACGCCAACGTGCTCTGTTTGCCCGCCGACCTGCTTGGACAGGAGCTGCTTCGCCGCATCATCGACGTCTGGATGACCACGGACTATGAAGGCGGACGCCACGAAAGGCGGCTCGGAAAAATCGCCGACTACGAATCGAATCACAAGTAACAAGCTGGCCCATTACGAGTCTGGCCGTCGTCCATGATCGGCCGCACGTAGCCCAGCCGCCCCCGGCTGGGAGGATACGCAAACGCTGGGGGGTCATGCGGACACAGAGGAGGGCCGCTGTGCTACACTTCCACGCTACGCTGGCGCCCTCGCAAACTGGCGCCCTCGCACAGTGGCGCCCTCGCACGGTCGGTCCGCGGCTATGGACCGATTACTTTGTGGGAACCATCAACGCCTTGGTGACCCGCCCTTCCGCTACGGCGGCCAGCGCCTCATTTGCCTGGGACAGCGTGAAGCATTCGAGCTTCACCGCCGACCAAAGCCCCGCGGCGGTGGCCCCGCGAAGCATGTCCACACCGCGATGGAAATGCGAGTAGTCGGACCCCCAGCAACCGCAAACGTCGAGGTGCTTCTTGTTCAGATCCAAATGCGGATTGAAACCAATTTCGCCGTGATCCGTGTATTGCCCCACGATACAAACGTGCCCCGCATCGCGCGTGAAACGCATGGCCTGGGCCACCGCGGCCGGGGCGCCGGTGCATTCGATGGTCACATCCGCACCACGACCTCCGGTTCGGTCGCGTACCCACGCGATCCGCTGGGCATCGGAGTGTTGCTCGAAATTGAGGGTATCGGCCGCGCCCATGGCTCCGGCGGTTGTCAGGCGATGGTCCGGGGCGCCGATTGCTAGCACCTTGGCGGCCCCGCGAAGCGTCGAAAACGCGACGGCCGAGAGCCCCACCGGCCCCGTCCCGAGGATCAAGACCGTGTCGCCGAGGCGAATGTCCGCCCGTTCCACCGCGTGCAAGGCCGTCGGCAACGAACACCCCCCTGCCATGTAAAGCTCGCTATCGACGCCGTCCATGCGAATGGCTGTCACGCCGGGCTTAAGGTAGACGAATTCCGCCCATCCGCCGGTGAGGCCGTCGGCGATCCCGTACGTAATGCCGTAGACCTTGCGGTGGGGACACCGCGTTGTGGCCTTGGCGACCGTGCAATACCAGCATTCGTTGCAGGTTCCATGCACGTCCAGAAACGTCGCCCGATCGCCCTCGGCAAAGGGTGTGCCTTCTACGTCAGTGAATCTTCCCCGAATCTTCTCGATCGTGCCGACGGAAACGTGGCCAGGAATAATGGGGTACGGAACACCGGCCAAGCGCCCTTCGCGCAGGTACACGTCCGTGCCGCAAACCTCGCTGTATTCGACCTTGAGCAAGGCGGAATCCGGCTCCAGGTCCGGCAGGGGGCATTCTCGAAGTTCCACATCGGCGTGGGGTTCGGGCATGATGGCCGCGAGGGCCGTTGGGCTTGGAGTCATATACACCGCCTTTCGGATCCAACAGGTTGCGCGGGGGTGGCCTATGCCCTATTTGGACATCGGGGAGCCGATGATCTCGCCGCCACCAGGATTCGAGGGCGCACCGGGGCAAATACGGCAGGTCCGAGGGCTGGCGCCCCCGGCTCTGAATTCGTAGCCAACCTAGGCGTCCGTCGGTCACGATCATCGGCTCCCCCACCTCCGAAAGGAGGCAGGCCACCCGGACCCGCATTTTGGGGGAATCGGAGCGTTTCGTCGAGGCCGCGGCGGCAGCGTAGATTCACCCGCTGATCCGACGCCGCAGTAAGACCGATCTTGCCCAGGCGCGAGGCTTGGCGTATGCTCCCCGTTCTTGTTTGAAACCGGAAATCAGGAGCAAACCGTGGCCCACCGTTTTATTTCAGATCTTCGCGCCGGGGAGCGTATCGATCATCAGGTGTTCCTGATTCGATCCAAGGATTTGCGCAATACGACGCAGGGAAGCCTGTACATCCACGCCGTGCTCGCGGATCGTTCGGGGCAGTTGGTCGCGCGCATGTGGCAGGCGTCCGAGGAGATTTTCAACTATCTCCCGGAAGGCGGATTCGTGGCTCTGAAAGGGCGTGTCGAGGCGTACAAGGGCAATCCTCAGTTTATCATGGAAGCCGTCCGGCCAGCCGATCCCGACACGTACGATGTGGCCGACTTTGTGGCATCGACCAAACAAGACATCGATCAAATGTGGCAAAGCGCCGAGGCCATCATTCGCTCGGTCAAGCATCCGGATCTCAAGCTGCTCATGGACGAGTTCCTCGCAGACGAGGCACTCATGACGGCGTTCCGCAAAGCCCCGGCCGCGGCGGTTATGCACCACGCGTACGTCGGCGGACTGCTTGAACACACGCTCTCGCTCATGCAGATCGCCGAGAAGGTGATTCCGATGTACCCCAAGCTCAGCTTGGATCTCGTGCTGTGCGGGCTGTTCCTGCACGACATTGGAAAATCCAAAGAGCTGGAATATGAAGCCGCGATTTCCTACAGCGACGAAGGCCAACTGCTCGGACACATCACGCAGGCGGTGATGATGATCGAGGCCAAGGCAAATCAGGTGGCGGAAAAAACCGGGCAGCCGTTCCCCAAAGAGCTGCGTTGGGTGCTGCAACACATCATCCTTTCGCACCACGGGCGGTACGAGTTCGGTAGCCCAAAGCTGCCAGCGATTCCGGAGGCCGTTGCCATTCACTACTTGGACAACCTCGATGCCAAGGTGAACATGTACCTAGCCGAGATCGAAAACGATCGGGATCCAGCCGGTAGATGGACCAACTACAATCGTGCGTTGGAATCGAAGATTTACAAAGTGGATCCAACGGGAACGCGAAGCCAGCCGACGGCGGAGGCGAAGCAGAGCTAGTGGCTCGCTCTGCGGACTGACCGACCGTAAGCCAAGAAAAGAAGAGGCCCATCCAAGCAGGTGACTTGAGGGGCCGTCGGAATTCAACACAAATGTTACAAGTAGAGGTTGACCGAATCGCAAGGGTCAAACGCCGATGAGATACACACAATTACCAGATAATGACGTCGCGCACATGCTCTCGAAGATTCGGGTCGATGCGATCGAATCCCTGTTTTCGCCCATCCCCAAGGAGCTGCGCCTAGCCCGGGCGCTGGCCATTCCCAAAGGCGCAAGCGAGATGGAGCTTCTTGCCGATACCGAAAAGCTGGCCCGCAGGAATCATGGCTCCGACGAACTGGTCTGCTTTCTCGGCGGCGGCGCGTACGATCATTTCGTACCGACGCTGGTGGACGCGCTTTCCTCGGGGCAATCGGAATTCCTTACGGCCTACACGCCCTATCAAGCCGAAGCCTCGCAGGGCATCTTGCAGCTATTCTACGAATTTCAAACGATGGTCTGCCTGCTGACCGGCATGGAAGTGGCCAACGCATCGATGTATGAATTCGCCAGCGCGACGGCCGAAGCGGTGATGATGGCCGCTTCAATCACGAAGCGAAACCGGGCCATTGTATCCGAATGCGTGCATGCCGACTCACTGGCGGTGCTTAAGACCTATTGCGACCAACGCGCGATCGAGCTGGTTCGGGTTCCTCGTCGCGGCGGCGTCACCGACGAGCAAGCGTTAGCGAAGGCGATCGACGGCAACACGGCTGCGGTCGTGGTCCAATCGCCCAACTTTTTCGGATGCATCGAGCAGCTGGATCGAATCGTGCCGCGCATCCATGAACACGGTGCGCTGGCAATTATTGCGACAGACCCCCTGGCCGGGGGTGTGCTTAAAACCCCGGGCGAGCTGGATGCCGACATTGTCGTGGCCGAAGGTCAGCCGCTAGGGATTCCGCTGCAATACGGCGGGCCGTACCTGGGGCTGCTGGCCACCCGCAAGCAATACCTGCGGAAAATGCCTGGCCGCGTGGTCGGCATGACGCAGGATGACGACGGGCGGCGCGGATTCTGCCTGGCCATGCAAACCCGCGAGCAGCACATCAAGCGCGAGCGGGCGAGCAGCAACATTTGCACGAATCAGGGATTGCTGGCGATTCGCGCGTCGGTGTACATGGCGGCGCTGGGCCGGGAAGGGCTTCGCGACGTGGCGGGGCAATGCTTCGACAAAGCCCACTACGCCGCCGAGCAGATTGCCGCGCTGGACGGATACGAGCTGGCGTTTGAAGCGCCGTTTTTCAAGGAATTCGCGGTGCGCACGAGCCGACCCGTCGACGAGGTCCTTGAGGCTTGCCGCGAACGAGGCATGCTGGCGGGCATTTCGCTTTCGCGGTTTGCCGATGGGCTAGGCGACAGCTTCCTGGTCGCGGTGACGGAAAAACGCACGCGTGAGGAAATCGACGCGCTAGTCGAAGCGCTCGGAAGCGTCTAGCGTGCGCGCGGACTGGGTATCGGCGGGCGTGATGCTGCTCGTCGTCCTAACCGCGGCGGTGTTTCTCGTGGCCGCATTCCTGCTCTGGCGGCATGGATATCTGCGGGGATGGCGGGCCGCCCGAAAGGGGCCGCCAATTTGTATTGAGTGCGGCTACAACCTTTCGGGGTTGACGCATTGCCGCTGTCCCGAGTGCGGCGCGGAATACCGCCTCGAAGAGCTATGGCGCGGCCGCGCGGACGCAGCCCGAAACCGTCGTCGGAAGACCGGCGACGAGGAAGAACCACAGGAATCGCGAGACCTTTGATGAGCCCGATGATCGATATGCCACGAAACACCCGCAAAGATCAGGCCGCCGACCCGACGGGGGGCGATCTTCCAGTTCTCTTTGAGTTGGGTTCGCCCGGTTTAACAGGAATTTCGCTTCCGGCGTCGGACGTGCCGTCAGCCGATCTTAAGCAGAACATCCCGGCGGAGTTGCTGGCCGACACCGTGCCCCCGCTGCCCGAAATCGGAGAGCTGGACGTGGTGCGGCATTACAAACGACTGTCGCACCGCTGCTTCAGCATCGACGAGAATTTCTACCCGCTCGGTAGCTGCACGATGAAATACAACCCGCGCGTCAACGAGCGGGTGGCGGCGATGCCGGGCTTTTTGAATCTGCACCCGCATCAAGGCGACGAGGATGCGCAGGGTACGCTTGAACTGCTTCACCGACTTTCTGGCGATCTCGCGGAAATCGCGGGCCTCGCGGAAGTCACGCTGCAGCCGGCGGCCGGGGCGCACGGCGAAATGACCGGTCTGATGATCGTCAACGCCTACCATGAGGACCACGGCGGGCGTCGCGGCAAGGTGCTCACGCCGGACACGGCCCATGGCACCAACCCGGCCTCATGCACCGTCTGCGGTCAGACGGCGGAAACGGTTCGCTCGAAGCCCGACGGGCGGCTCGATCTGGACGATCTTCGCAAAAAGGTTGATAGCGACACCGCCGCGCTGATGATCACCAATCCCAACACGGTCGGCGTCTTCGACGAGCAGATCGCCGAGATTGCTCAGATTCTGCACGCCAAAGGCGCTCAGCTCTACTACGACGGCGCCAACATGAACGCGGTGCTCGGGATCACTCGACCCGGCGATTTTGGCGTGGACGTAATGCACTTCAATACGCACAAGACGTTCAGCACGCCGCACGGCGGCGGCGGACCGGGCGCCGGTCCGGTGGCGGTCGCGGAACATTTGCGGCCTTTCCT
>CAZYXP010000044.1:0-22121 GCA_964651325.1 uncultured Phycisphaeraceae bacterium | reverse complement strand
GTTGCCGATCCGGTTGATTGCTTACCCCCCCACACCCCGGAACCATTCCCGCCCAGGGGCCCGTTCGCGTCGAGCTGAATGCCCTTTTCTGTCTATGTTACTATTCTACGACAGAAAAGTCGATCCGCGACGCGTGGACTCCGAGTGGTGCACGGCGAGGAAAACATTGCCGGTTGTCATCGGGCTTACTGTGACCTCGTAGACGCTGCCCTGATCCATGGAGACTTCCTTGTCGTATCGCTCGCGAAAGCGGACACGCTGCATGAATTCATCGACGTTGTAGGCGCGGCCGTCGGGATAGAGTCGATCAGTTTGACCATGTCGTGCTAAACAGGTCCTCAGAAATCAAGAGTTTTCGCCGTCGGGGGCGGCGTTTTCGCCCTTGGGGGCGGCGATGTGTCAACATGTAATCGAGCTCGATTAGTTCAAATCGTCGCGCGGGATCTCTTGGGGAGATTTGCGATCTTCGCCACCTTGATCCGTACGTGCGATCGCAAGGAGACGCTGCGTCGTCTTCAACGATGTGTCAACATCCGGGGGGCACTGAATCGAGCCATCCGCCTGCTCGATCGCAATAATCTGGAAGCCGAACTGCCCCCGGAAATCCGCGTCACGCAATGACTTCCCCACGACCTGAAGCGGCACAAGCAACCGTTGAATCTTGGCGGCCTTTCCTGCGGGAACGCCTATGACCAGTTGATGAACGGTGTCTTCGTGCTCGATTGAAGCCAGCGCCTCGTGTTCTTGCACCAGATGTTTCCGCAGATCGTCGAGTCGGTTACGGATGCCCTTGTAGATGTCCGAACGCGTCAGCATTCCAAGGAACTGCCGGCGGTTGTCATTTGAGATAACCGGCAACGCCAAATCGTTGTGCCGCGCCATGGCTGCGAGAGCGCAATAAAGGTCATCGTCCAAATGAAGGACCGTCGGATCGGCCAACATCATGTCGGCCGCGATGACGACATCTGAAATGTTGGGCTGACTCATGACTTGCGTAATCTCGAGCGCCGCGATGATTCCCTTGACTTGGCCCTGCTCCACAACGACAAGTGTAGGCTGGCTCCCCGGCTCCAATTGTTTGATGAGTTCTCCGAGCGTCGTCTCGGGCCTGACCACATTCGGCCAGCCTCGTTGCATCACGTCTCTGACGCGGCCGGCCTCCAACAAGTGGACAACCACATCGCCCGCGTGTGCCGGTGATTCCGGCGAGCTGCGAACCTGCTCGTCGCTAAGGCCCCATCGCCGACCCACAACATAGGAACTCACACATACGACCATCAGGGGAACAATCAACCCGAAGCTTCCTGTCATCTCGGTGACCATGACCAATGCCGCTAATGGTACGCGCATGCTTGCCGAGAGTACCCCGGCCATGGCGACAGGGATCAATGCACGGCGCAGATTCTCCGGATCGCTGGTGAACGCCTCCGGTGCGACTGCCGAAATCACGGCACCGAAAAAAGCGCCAACAGCGCCTCCAATGAACACGCTCGGACCTAGAACACCGCCCGGTGCCCCTGAGCCAATCGTGAGACCCGTTGCAACGCATTTCGCGATCACGATGCCGCCAAAGAGTGCCGACCACATCCACCATGAGAGGCCGTCGAAGCCGCCGACAAAGCTCCCATCCATGGCATTTTGGATGAATACGTACTGACCATCCATGACCTGGGGCAACACACAGGCGATCGCGCCGGTCGCAAGTCCTCCGAGAGCAGGCACCAACCAACGCGGTATCCAGGGCGTTGCTGCACCCGCCTGCTCAACAAACCGTATACATGCCCTGAACATGATGCATACGAGACCGCACAGTGGTCCGAGAATGGCAAAGGGAATCAGTTCACGTGGAGAGGCAAACACGAGGGTGTCGGAACCTTGCAGGAGATGCACACCGTACCCCCAAAAGGGCATGTACACCGAGTAGCCGACGACCGAGGCGACGAACGCAGGAACGATTGCGTCCGTCTCGTAGTCCGGCTCTCGGTAGAGCACGCTCGCCGCAAACAGTGCACCGCCTAGTGGGCATTGGAAGATGGCTCCAACGCCCGCCCCACATCCGGCGATCAACATGATGCGCCGTTCGCGTGGTGTCAGCGAGAATAGTTCTCCGAGGGCTGAACCGATGGCGGCTCCGAGGGCGGCGATGGGACCCTCGGGACCGGCCGATCCGCCGCACGAGATCACGCCGATCGACGCGGCCGCATGGACGGCTGGGCCGCGCAGCGGCATCACACCGCTGCTGCGGTGAAAAGCGCGGATCAGAAGATCAGTTCCGTGCCCGGCAAGCCGTGGGCATAGCCAGTGGACCAGCAGGCCCGCGACAAGGCCGCCCAATGCCGGTAGCACCACCAGCTCCGGCCTGAACTCCAGAACATGGGCTTGGCCGAGATCGGTAAACCGGCCCACCAGGAACTTGCTCCCCTCGTGCAGGCCGTACTCTAGCGCGGCGGCCGCCAGGCCCGAGAGTACGCCGACAATGGAAGCGAGACCCAAGAGCCGGGTCCATCGCGCCATCGGCGTCGGTATTCGAGACAGAAGATTCGTCATGCTCGCTCTCGCTGTTCACGCCTGCAGCATTCGCTGGCCGAGCAGCGTGGGTCGCTTCAACGACTCCGCAATGGGTGTTGCAGCACTGGGTAGCACAATGCTCGCATCTTGGTCATACCGGATTTACGCAGTACAATACCGTCCTGCGTACGGCATTGCCGGGCACCAAGGAGTCTGAAGTACCGACCGTAAGGGTATAAGTCTTGCAGGATGAACACCATGAAAACAACGTTGTTGCACATCTTCCGTAACTCGCCGATGGGGCGCGAGAACCTCATGCAATCCGCATACTTCTGCAAGCAGCAGTTCGGGCTGTCGTTGGCCGTCTACATCCCCGAAACCACCCAGTTCGGCATGGAGTTCGGCGGGAACCCGGTGACCGTGCAGCTTGACAGTTCCTATGTAGCCCATCCGGCCACGGCATCGGAGCACGCGGAGCAGGTGCTCTCCGGATTCAAGTGCGCGAGCGAGTTCTTCGTTCCGAGCGAACGTCTCTCCGGCACGATGCCACTTTTGCCGAACGAGTGGGCCATGATGGCCTGTCCGCGTGCCATCAGCGAACAGTCAGCCCGTATCGGCCTCGGTCACGTCGGCCCGAAGGTCCGCAGTCTTGTCAAACACGCACGCTTCCCGGTCTTCATCCCGAGTATGTCATTCAAACCTTGGACGAGCGTGACCGCCTTCTTTGGCGGTTCCGAGCTCGGCGCAACCGCGGTCAAAGAGGGCTTGGCAATCGCCCGCCTTGCCCGAGTTCCGTTTGCGATCCATACACAGCTTGATGGTATCACGAAAAAGGTGTGTGAACAGAGCTTGTCTGCTGCGGGCATCCTTGAAACCGTGTCCGGCGGGGATGTTGAGTGGCGGCTCTACGATGACGGAACGCTTGAGGAGCATTTGTACGCCGTCCCGCACGACAGCCTCGTCGTTGCCGGCGCGGCCGGTCACAGGCTCATCAGCGAACTCGTTTTCGGCAGCAGGTTGGAAACAATACAGGCCACGCTTCCCAATCCGATGGTTATCGTAGGGCCGGATTGCCGGACGCCGTGGGACCGTTTGCCCGATGGCGAGGAATGTGCGGGGAGTGAAATGGCGTAGGCGCTCCTGCGCGTTCTGCGTCAATACTCTTCTGTTCACTCGTGCGGTCATAGAGCTTGCGCCCGCTCATGCCTGGTTCCGCGGCCACTGCCACGGCTTGCCTCCTTTTCGGTTCAGCGCGGCGATAATGCACCTCTATTCGATCTCGCGCATCGTTGGCGGTCCATGATGCTGGCTTGCGTCATGAGTTTCATCGGCCCAGATCAGCAGGATGTTGTCGGCATGATCGTTCGACATCTCGAACCGAATGCTCCACGCCCCATGAATCGCCCGTCCGATGTCACCAAGGGAGGCGGGTTTCGTCAGAGACTCCACGACGCCGAGGCGATTCGCGCGCTGCGCCGCCTCGAGAGTTCCGAACCCTCCTCGTAAGGGGCGATATCCCAGTGCTGCTGCTTCTGGAAGCCAATGAGATTCCGCAATTCACGCATAGCCCCTGAACGTTCGGCATACGCAAATTCCGGGGTTGCGCCAGCTTCGATCATGCCCCTTGCGGCCATGAGATGTTCGTCGAGGCGCAGGATCATGCGAAACTCAGCGTACTCATCGCGCGTAATCCGAACTTACTTTCGCGCGGCCGCCGGGCTCCAGGCGGCGGTCACGGCAACAATGACGAGCGTCGTTGTCCGGGCCCAGGTCTTGAGCGTCATCCTCTCCGCAAAGGATATGGGCGTCTTCGCTGGGTTCTCGCCTGCATCACAACGCCGCCGGTCCGATGAAGGTAGCTAGCTGCAACACTTGCAGCTTGGATCTGGTTCTCCAGTGCCTTGGTGCTCTGGTGTGGGAAGTTGGTTTTGGTATATTGTGTAGACGGCTCATCAGAACGCCCGTAGGCTCGGCGCGGGGGTGGCCGAGCTTCCGACCGGGGGAGTCCCGGGAATCTGATAGGCAGTGACGATAGATGCAATCAATACGGATTCTCCACACTTCCATTCCTGTTCGAAACCCGAAGCGAGTTGCACAAGCGCTCGCGGAACTCGTAGAAGGCGCGACGTTCGATTTCCTCCACCCGGGCTGCTATTTCGTGACGTTCGGTGAACCCGGATTGCTGATCGAGCTGTACCGAAAAGAGATCGAACTCCACCCTGGCGCGCCAGAACAACCGTGCGCGCTGTTGGACAGCGCATCCCCCGCAGAATTCACCGGATCGCACACGGCGATCCAAGTATCCGCCAGCGCCGAGCGTGTGCTGGAGATCGCTCACCATTACGGCTGGCGTGCGGAGATCCACCGCAGGCGCGTTTTTCGCGTCATCGAGGTCTGGATCGAAAACAAATACCTACTCGAGGTGTTCCCGCCCGAATTCGCGACCGAATACCTGGCTGCCTGCGAACTCGTATGCTCCACCGCACAGCAAAGCGAGATCAACCAAAGATTGGAACGTACCCATGACACGAGCGCATGATATGACTCTGAGGCCTTGGAACAGTGGCGGTCTCCGGTGGTTGGTCGCATCAGCCTTGCTGGTGTCGGCCCTGGGAGGTTGTGCGGGTCCACAGCCGTTGCACATCGCGATCAATACACAAGACGAAACCGCGTACCTTCAGTTCGCGAACGATGCGAACCTCAACGGCAGGATGGCATTCGCCAAATGGATGTCACAAGAACGTGGTATGTCCCCGGAGGAAGTGCTCCGACTCGACGCCAAACTCAGCAGCACGCGCAACCCGTTTGATGCGCATCGCGATTCGAAGGCGATCAGTCGCGGAGCCGTTCTGTACAAAGTTCATTGTGCTCGCTGCCACGGTGACGATGCGCGAGGACACGGCCCGGCTACCTTGGCGGACTATCCCGCCAATGACTTCAAGACCTTCAGCAATCGGTTTGCTGCCACGCTCCACCGGGGCGCCCCGCGTAAGTGGTTTCGGGTCATCCGCGACGGTGAGGGCGACCTAGTCCAATATCCCGACGAAAAGACGACGGCCATGCCGTCCTTTTCACAGACGCTGGCGCGCGAGCAGATTTGGCTGGTCATCACGTACCTGCAAAGTCTCGATATGTACGCTTCCCACGATGGGCCGGAGGAGAACCGTTGATTCACCGCGCGCACGAAGACACGGCACTCACGATTCAGCCGCAAGGTCACATGCGGCGGCCGGAAGCGACGGACGTCCTTGTGGGCTCCGTACTCGAAAGTCAACCGATGCGGGCGTTGCGTTTCGTCTTCGACCGCAAAGGATTGCACGTCGAACCGAAACCGATCGTCTGCAAGAATCTCTCCGATTCCTTAGTCCGTTTGATGTTCCCAGTGACAGGGGGCCCCATTGCCGACGGGGCCGTCGTGTCGGTCGTCTGTCTTTTTAACCGGCAAGCCGATCAAACCCTGTACGCTCATCCCATGCACGCCGGTCCGCGCGTCAACCCGCTGGTACGACATCTCGACGGACCGATGGCCGCACCCAAGCCCCAGTCCGACTCCGATGGCGACCGCGCCAACCGGCGTATCGTCGAACACAAGCAAGCGCTTTGGAATCGCTTCCTTGAAGAGCGATCCAGCGTCGGGGAAGCGGAAGCCGGTCGGCGATGGCGAGCAGGCTATTACTGGGCCCTGAAACGTCTCTACTTCTGCTGCGGATGCAGGCAGTGCAAATGGGGCAGTCCCTTCTTCGACGGCCCGGATGCATCATTGCCACGCAAGGCGGTCACGGCAACACCTCTGCACCGCGAGTCGTCGCTCAACGCCAAGCACGCCGGGATCGTTTCCGACATTCTCGGCAGCGAGGTGTGGCGCGTGGAGCAAGCCTATGCGGGCCGCGGAGGATTCGCCTTCATCGAGCATCCTCGATTGATCAAGGAATTGGAGAGCGATTTCGTCCAGGTAATCTTTCCGACAAACCTATCGCTGGTGCAGGCTGGAGCACTCGTCGCGGTATCGTTTACCTACCATGCCCCGTCGCGAAGTGTGGCAATCGCGCACTGCCTTTGCGCGAGTGGCGAATCGGAAATACAATTCCTCAAAGGCGATGTGGCCTTCGGCTTGCCTCGTCCGCAACCGGGACAGGCCGGTGCCGACGCAAGAGCCACGTATCGATCATGGCGGCGCGATGCATGGTCGCGATTCTGGTTGAGCGAGCTGGAGAGTGGTCTTGCTGTGGCGAGCGAGAGATGGCTGAACGAGTTCTGGAAATCACTGGAAGCGTTGTTCGGCGGCAACGAAATCTCCCCGGCAAAGCAGGAGGGGTCGTGGCTACCCCCTCTCGATGAATCGAACGTTTCCGTCATGGCTCGGCAGAAGCCCGTACTTCCACTTCAGGCAGTTGAAAACACCGGCGGACGGTGCTTTGCAGGGCACGCGACAAACCCTCGGCCTATGCAACTTCGCGCCCTTGGCTTATCCACGCTCATGGTCAATTTGGGGTGGCGCTGCAATCAGGCCTGCCACCACTGCCACGTCAATGCGGGCCCCAACAGAACGGAAGAAATGACTCGCGAGACTGTGGACCTCGTACTCCGAGCCCTACGTCGCTGCGACATTGAAACGCTTGACATCACCGGTGGCGCTCCGGAAATGAATCCCCATTTTAGATACCTGGCGCGCGAGGCGATTCGGTTAGGCTGCCGAGTCGTAGATCGGTGCAACTTGACGATTCTTGTCGAGCCGGGTTACGAAGACTTGCCGGAGTTTCTGGCTGAACACGGTATCCAGATTACGGCCTCGCTGCCGTCCGACATCGCGGACATCGCCGATCGCCAACGGGGAACCGGCAGCTTTGACAAGAGTATTGCCGCACTCAAGAAGCTCAACGCACTTGGGTACGGTATGGCTGACAGCGGTTTGGGCCTGAATCTGGTCCACAACCCATCCGGGATAGACCTCGGAGGATCGCAAGACAACTTGGAACAACATTACAAGCGAGAACTGTTCAATCGGTTTGGGATCGTGTTTGACCGGCTCTTTGCCATGAACAACATGCCCATCAACCGCTTTGAACACTACCTGAAACGCGAAGGGCAGTGGTCAGCGTATATGGATCGACTGGTGGGGGCGTTCAATCCAGACACCGTGGACGGCTTGATGTGCCGGCGCACCCTTTCGGTCGGATACGACGGGCGGCTTTACGACTGTGATTTCAATCAGGTCATAGACCTCCCGCTTACGTCAGGCCTCCCCGCTCACCTACGCGACCTGGACGCTTCCTTGCTGCAATCTCGCGCCATCAACACGACCGGTCACTGCTTCGGATGCACGGCCGGGGCGGGTTCGTCATGCAGCGGCGCATTGGTCTCGCCATCTCGCGATTCGCATGTGAATGATAACGGAAGCGGACGGTCGCTCATTATGCTATCACACGAGGCGAACGCATGACCCGTAAACCAATCGAAGTATTCCTGACGGGGGCGACCGGGTTTCTTGGGCACTACCTGCTGGCAGCATTGCTGACGCATCCGAACATTCGGTGCCGCGTATTGCTTAGGCCTCCGGTCTCCAAGAGTTGCGCGCGGCTTGACCGACTTCTGGCGGACCTCGGACTTAGGCTCTCGGCGCTGATCGCAGCCGGGCGGATCGTGGAAGTCGAAGGAGCCTTGCCGGACTCACTTTGTCCAGCGGACATCGGCGACGTCGATGTGGTCCTGCATGCCGCGGGCAATACGACCTTCCATGCCAACGGATCGGGCGAGCCGGATAAAACGAACGTCGAGGGCACACGGGCGATGCTATCGCTCGCCGCTGAAGCGAACATTCGCCGCTTCGTGTATGTCAGCACCGCCTATGTGTGCGGTGAGCAAGTCGGCCATCTCCCCGAAGCGTTCGTCGGGAGCCTTCCGCCGATGCGCAACGACTACGAGCGATCGAAATGGCAGGCGGAACAGCTCGTATGGGATTGGGGCGGTGATAGCCGGCTAGCGACGATCTGCCGCCCATCGATTCTGTTTGGCGACAGCCGGACGGGACGGGCGAGCGCCATGAAGGGCCTGTATCTTGTGGCCCGCGCGACTGAGGTTCTTGCACGCGCGATGGACGGCAACCACGAGGCAGACCGCCATCAAATACCGCTGCGGATCCTTGGACGCAGCACGGCCACGTGCAATGTTGTACCGGTCGATTGGGCCGCGCGGCAGATCGCCAACATCAGCCTGAAGCCGGCCACTGAATCCTCGGTGCATCACGTCACCAACCCCGATCCGCCCACTCATCAGGAAGTCAAACGATGGTTGGAGGAATACTTCGACATCGCCGGCGGGCGTTTCAGTGACGAGACATGGCCACTCAAGGATGCCAACCATTACGAAGACCTGTTTTACTCACTGGGCAACATCTGCCTCGATTACTTTCGTGACGGCCTGACATTCGCGTCACGATGTTCGGCTAGCATGCCCTCGGGGCAACGATTGGTGGATGGCACATTTTTCGCTCGGTGCATGAAGTACGCCCAAGAGACCAACTGGTGCCGAACGCCCAACGAGGAACACAATCTTCTCCCACCAGCCGGTAGCATTGATCCTGCATGGTACTTCGAGCGCTTCCTACCCGCAGCGGTCCCCCGTTCCGTGGTGGCGAAGGTCGAAGAGCTGACCGCCATCGTACAGTACACGATCACCGGGCGCATCGGAGGATGTTGGATCAGCCGTTTTGAACGTGGCCGACTGAAGGAAACCCAAGCCGCAGGGACCACGCTGAAACCGGATTTTGAGTATCGTTTGTCGTACGAGGATCTGGTCGATGTCGTGTCCTGCCGCAGGCCGCTGCAGGACGTGTTTTTTCACGGCAGCGCCGAAATGTTTGGCGATGTGGAACGAGCGCTGAAAATGGTTCCCATCATCGGCGAATTCCTCAAGGAATTTCCCGTAGTCGGAAGCGCGATCCCCACGGTGGCCGGCCCTGCTGGTGTGGCATGTTGACCGAAGCAACAATCACCGAAGAGATTGTTCGCGTCCGAGGGCAAAGGCGCGTGCTGCAAGGCGTCTTGTCCTACCCCGTCGATCATCCTAGTGGCAGCGCGCTGATCGCGGGGCCGCACCCGTTTCTCGGTGGAGATATGCGCAACAACGTCGTGCGTTCACTATCGAAAGCGTTGACGTCGCAAGGCGCGGTGACGCTCACATTCAACTACGGCGGCGTCGGAGAAAGCGAAGGCGGACCAGCGGATTGGCCAACGGCCATATCGACATTCTGGAAGGATGGGACCTTCGAAGAGGAACACGATTGGACTGACGATACGGCATCGGCCTTGGGGGCACTCGGGCAATGGTGCGACTTCCCTCCGGTGTTGATCGGATACAGCTTTGGCTGCTGGACGGTTGTAAGAAACCTTCAAAGATCGCGTGCCAAGGCCATTGTCCTGATTTCCCCCAATCCCAAGCAACACGCCTTCGAGGCACTGTCGGGCTGCCCGGTGCCGCTACTCATACTCCACAGTGAAAACGACTTCACCTGCGCGGTATCCGAAATCATGACTTGGTTTGAGTCGGTTCGTGAACCCAAAACGCGAATCCAATTGTCCGCCAGCGAGCATTTCTTCCGAGGCCACGAAGAAGATGTCTCAAGGGCCGTTCTGACATTCCTGCAGGACCATGACATTCTCCCAGCAAAGTAGCGCGAACATGACAGGACACGATCTTGGCATCGAAGAGCGGCTCCGCGATGTTCTCGCAATCCACTTCGATCCGAAACAAGGTGCGCCCTACTGGCGCAACTGCGCTAAGGAACTTGGATTCGATCCGCGCGGTGAAATCAAGGGTGTCGCTGATCTAGCCCGGCTCCCCATCATGGATCCGAAGGATCTTGCCCAATACGGGCTTTCTGATTTCCTTCCAAGAGCGATCCTCGATAAAAAAAGCGAACTGATTATCGCTCAGACTGGCGGCACGCTTGGCAGCCCAGCTTGGACGGCATACCTGGAGAAGAATTTTCAGGAAGCGTTCATCGATCCATTCGTCGCCGCGGCAAGGCACGTGGGTTTCCCGGCGGGCGGAACCTGGCTCTATGTGGGCCCGTCGGGGCCGCACATCATCGACCGGGCCGCAGACGCTATTGCGCGCGCGACGGGTTCCATGATTCCGTTCAGCGTCGATTTTGACCCAAGATGGGCCGGGAAATTGGCGCCGGGGAGCTTTGCTTCAAAGCGATATCTTCAGCATATCGTTGATCAAGCCACTGCGATCCTAGAATCGCAAACGATTTCGGTACTCTTCTCGACACCGGTCGTCATTCGCGCGCTCGCCGATTCCATGCCTCCCGAGCAGCGCGAGAGAATCCGCGGTGTCCACTACGGCGGCATGGCTATCGAATCGAGCGAACTAAAGGCGCTCCAATCCGAAGCGTTTCCCAAGGCGGTCCACCTGTCGGGATACGGCAACACGCTCTTTGGTTGTTGCCTCGAACTGAGTGTTGGCGCTGGACGAGAATTGATCTACTACCCTCATGGAGACAGGATTCTCTTTGGAGTGCTCGATGAACGAGGCGGACAATCGGGCTGTCCGATGTACGGCCAGCCTGAAGCCGAGGGCCCGTTGGTGTTCACCAGACTGGATGAGACGGTTCTATTGATAAACGTTCTTGAGAGAGATGGCGTAAGGCTCTGCGAACCGCCGGCAGATGCCCCTGCGGGGTTTCGACTCATGGGCGTGGAGTCACCAACGCCACGGGTCGAACACTTCAATGCCGCCCCGGTTGCGCTTTATTAGAAGGTGGGGGATTTCCTATGACAAAACGAACCCGCGGACGAATGCTGCGCGTGTCGTCATTCGGATGCATGATGGTCCTCTGGCTCTTGGGTGGATGCGCCCCTGTGCGATTCGGACCGGCGATAGCGTACTATGCAGACAAGACTGCAGTGACCGACGCGGCCGCACGTCACACCGCTACCTCACCGTATTACCGATTCAACACGATCTTGCTCGGCGACCTGGACGACACGCTTGAATGTCGCGATGTACCAACGCAGCGCAAGATGGCCCGCGCGGTATTGCGCGACGCCAACGCACTCAGTCAGTCGTCCAACGCGAATGAAATCCAACGAATGCCCGACCACGCCCGCGAGAAGCTTGCAGAGGTTACAAGCACCTCGTCTGACCGTGCCGCTCTACAGGATCGCTTTTCAAAACTTGCAAACGTTGCGCTGGAAAAAGACTTGCGAGAGGTAAATCAGCTTTCGCCATCGAATTTGCAGCGGAAGCTAATGAAGCTCCGCGAAGGCGTCGAAGATTTGCCCGACGATCGGGGACGATCGGCCCGGAAGATCCTGTATGCATGGGCTGCACCCATGACCGCCGGGGGCATCGCTCGAGAAGAATCACATCTTGCAGAGAAATGTCTCGCCAAGGCGGACAAGGAGTTCGATCGCATCGCGATCTGGCGTCCGGCCGAATCGGATGGCGTCGATCTCATTACGAGGTATGCTCCGATCCTCAGCATAGAGTGGCCCGTGAATCGCCGCCATGATGCCAACTTCGACAGGATCGGCGAAGTATCGTTGTCCGAGAAGCACCAGCGCATCGAGGTGCGTATCGATCCCGCGGAACCGACCGTCTACTCCTACGTTACGGCCGCTAAGATCCATGGGCGACGCTTGCGGCAGCTCAACTACGTTTGGTGGTTCTCCGAGCGTCCGGAGATAAGCACGCATGATCCGGTGGCCGGCCACATTGACGGTTCGATGCTCCGGATCACGCTGGACTCCAATGACATTCCCATATTCGTGGAATCCTCTTTGAATTGTGGATGCGCTCACGAAGTCTTCGTTTCCGACCGCATCGAGTCCGCCGCACGAGAAGCGTTTGGGGCACCGCTCAGCGGCAAACGCTTTGCAGTCGAGAAGAGCGTTCCCGGAATGCACGATGTGGTTGTGATCGACACATTCGATTCACAGCAAGGGCTCGTTCACCCATTCGTCATGTCTTCCGCTGGCTACCACGAAGTTCTTCAGATCAGCTTCGACGCGTCAGCAACCAACCACGCGCAGTTCATCGCAGAGGATGCGTCGTATCAACTTGCGGAATACAGCACGCTCGACGCTCTGCCGCTGGGAGACGGCATGGCCAGCATGTTCGGACCGGACGGCCTCGTTCACAACGCCGGACGTCCGGAAGGTTATCTGCTCGCGCCGTCGGGCATACTTAGCGCCGGTCAGCCTCGCAAACGCGGCACGCAGCGAATTCGCTGGGATGACTATTTGCACGATGATCCGCATCTGCTCGAAAAAACCCTTCGCATTCCCGCACTGGATTGAGGGCGCAGCATGTCCGTCGAGACCATACTACTGCTCGCCGGATGGGGCGCTGTTTGCAATGTGTGGTTGGGGCTGATCGTCGCCCAGCGTCGGGCTCGCCGCGACGGGCTGTTTCTTGAAGTGTCGGCGGACAACCCAACGGCATGCTCGAAACACCTTGACACGCCGACAGTTTGCGTCGTGATCGCCGCGAGGAATGAAGCCGAGGGACTGGCTGGTTGCCTGCAAGACATATTGAGGCAGGACTATCCGAAACTGACGGTCTTGGTGATCGACGACCGTAGCGAAGATGCCACCTATCAGATCGCCCAAGAGTTCGCGCAATCCGATTCTCGCGTGCGGGCCGAGCGTATTGACCACCTACCCCCGAAATGGATGGGCAAGTCGCATGCGCTGTGGCGGGGCACCCGAGACGTTCACGATGATTGGCTGCTGTTCACTGACGTGGATTGCAAGCTGAAGCCACACGCGGTTGGACGGGCGATCGAAGAAGCCCGCACACGGGATGCGAAGTTCTTGACGCTCTGGCCACAGCAGACTGCCGGGGGATTTTGGGAACATGCCACGATCCCTTTGTGTGGCGGCATCATCGCCCTCTGGTTCGGCTCTCCGCGTGTGAACGACCCGCGTAGAACGCTCGCGTTTGCCAACGGGCAGTTCTTGTTGGTCGAACGCGCGACCTACGAACGGATCGGCGGACACGAGACAGTGCGCTCGGCCATCATCGAAGACATCCCGCTGGCCGAGCACGCCAAGCAATCGGGGGTGGCGTGCTGGGTCGCGTCCGGGCGTGATCTCGTTTCGGTGCGCATGTACGACCACTACGATGCGATCGTAAGCGGTTGGGCGAGGATTTTTGTTGGGGCGTTGCGAAGCAGCACGAAGATCGCGCTCAGTATCATCTGGCTCATCCTTGGCTCGCTCCTACCATACATGGCGGCGGCGTGGCTCGCGATGGCGTTCTATTCAGCTTGGGCCACGCACGCGGAGATCAGCACGGATGTCATGTGCTTCGCCGCCCTTTGTGCGAGCCACCTGATTCTGATGATGATCGCCAGCTACGGGTTTTGGAGCATGGGTGGGTGCCGGCAAATCGATCTGATCTGGTACCCGCTCTCTGTGTGTGTCGTGGTACGTATCCTAGCACGATCCTGGTGGTGGCTGACGATCAGACGCAGCATCCCATGGCGAAACACCCGCTACACCATAGACTGCCGGGGGAGAATCGTTGAATAAACTTGGTCAAATCCAATCGCCACAGAAACCTCCGCGCAAGCAGGCCGGCAGAGCGATTGCCTGGTTTGGGTGGCTTGTCGTAACGGCGATAAGCGGGGCGGGCCTGCAGCACTACCGGATTGACAATGACCTTGGGAGTTGGATACCCAACCTCGACGCCGTCGGGGCGGTCAAGTCTTATGTGATGGTTGGATTCGATCGAAACGCATTCAGCGAAATCAAGATCGCCGCCTCGCTTCGCGCGCTCCCGGCAGTGAGCTCTTGTCTTGATTCGACTAGCCTCGAACAGATTGGCCCGTCGCTGGGATTCACGCCGGACAACTTCATCATAAGCGAAGACGGGGCGTACGCGGGCGTACTTGCGTTTCGACGCGCCGGATTTGACGATGACACCTTCGTTCGCCAGATTCGCGCGGCTCTTGACGAATATGATCGAAATCTGGATCGGTTTGCGTTAGCGGGCCCAGCGATCTTTCACGTGTCGCTCAACGCTTTCAGTCAGCAGCGGCTCCCGGTCATCATGCTGTTCATCAATCTCATGGGCGGTGTCTGGTTGTGGTCGATCACGGGAAAACCTCGGGCGGCTGCAACAGGCGTCACCGCGATCATGCTCAGCCAGATCGTCTTGCTGGGCATTGTATCCTGGCAACGGCTTCCTGTTGACATGTCCCTGTCAATGGTGCCCCCACTTATCATGGCACTAGGGTATTCGTACGCGGCGCATCGAGCGCTTCGTCGCGGTATCACAGGCACGCTCCTGCTGTGCTGCGGCACGACGGCAGCGGGAATCGCGGGCGTTGGCATTAGCGATCTGCCACCTCTGCGAATGTTCGCCCTCTACGGAACGCTAGGCATGGCGTTGGTCTGGCTCGCCGTTGCAACATTGTTGCCTGCGCCTGCCGCGCGTGATCGGTCGAAGCGTCCGCGTAGCCGGTGGCTTGAACCCCTGCTACGCTGCAATCTTACCCTCGTGGAGCGGCATCGTAAGGCCATCGTCCTGGTCGGCGTCTGCATCACGACCGCGTCGATCGTCGCGATACCTTACTTGCATTTTGAAACAAACCCGCTGGCCTACTTTCCATCCGATGCACGCATCACACGCGACTTTTCCACCATCGACGCACGCCTGACCGGAACGTTGCCTTTTCAGGTCACCGTGGCCGCAGGAGAAAGCCGGTCAAAACGTGCAGTGCAGGCGGCCGATCCAACGGCAATGTTGCAAAACACGACCGGCGTGAGGAAGGTTCTCGATGTTTCGGCAATCGTCGATGGAGACGACGCAACGTACTGGGGGCTTGCTCGAACCGATGCGCTGCCCGAACTGGTTTCCGCACAGGAAACGTGGCGTGCATGGGCAATCGCACATCATGTCCATTTGAAATGGCGCGGCGTCGCCCCACAGATTAACGCCACAGGAAAGATCCTTCGGCGTGTTGCGGCAATCACGTTGCCGGCTATGGCTCTGGTTGCGGCGCTGTCCATTGGGTTCTTGACGGGTAGCCTCAGGATGGCCATGGTCGCTGCTTGGATCAATATTCTGCCCGTTTGCGGCCTATTGGTGATCGCTGCCATCACCCAGATATCCATCGGATTGCCATCGCTCATGATTGGCGCGATTGCCATCGGCATGGCGATAGACGACACCGTTCACTTGGCCCGTGCCGTCCGAAAACGACGCGGAGTCACTCGCGGGCTAATGCGATGCTGGCGGCCATGTGTAGGGAGCACGTTTGTCACTGCCTCTTGCTTGGCGCTCTTTGCATTCAGCCCGTTTGGTCCGACTCGACAATTCGGCGTATTGCTTGCCGCTACAGCCGTTCTCGCCCTGGCAACCGACATGGTACTCCTTCCCGTTCTCTGCGAGGACAAAAAGACGGTGCGGGCGCCCAGCAGTCATTCACTCGATTGAAATCATCCCGGTGCTCCCAGGCGTGTGCCCGTGGCGCCGGACTTTGAACCGGAACCGTTGACACAATGCCTGGCGGCGCTCGAGGGACGGCCATGTTGAGCCTCCCGGTGCCGGTCAAGATATGCGTCCGCACCGCGCCAAATAGCTCTATTTGTCTGACGATCGAACCGCGTTGTGGGCCGAGCCAATGCCGTTCTGCTGACAATTCGGCAGCACGACCATCGGAGCCAAGGCTGTCGCCGCCACGGTGGCTGAGTCGATTTCCATCAGAATCGGACTGAACAGGATGTGGCCGAGGAAGTGGTCCTCGACGGAGGCGTAGTCGCTTGGCTACGCTGGGCGAATGGTCGTCATGGCTACTCGGTCTTGCTGAGGCTTCAGGCAGGAGGCGTACACCCGTTCGCAACTAGCGGCCTCGCGCTACAGGTCTTCGCCGATCAATTCTTTCATCTTTTCGCGAAGCCGTTTGGTGATGCGCGACTTGGCGGCGTAGACCTGATCGGCGGATAGACCGAGCGTTTCGCTTACACGCTCGACCGACCAATCGGCAAGAACATGGTATTCAAACGCCTGAAAGGTTTGCGGCGCGACGTCGTGCTTGATGCTTTCCAGACAGAACTTGAGATGCCGCTTTCGCCATTGCTGCTCCCACAATTCGTCGGAGGAATCGTCGCGAAGGCTCGCCCGGTGAAAATCGGCACTCTGCGCCAGGGGAAGCTTTTTCTTCTTGAAATAGTCGTTGATCTTGTTGTTGACGAGCCGACGAAGCCAATACTTGAACCCGCCGCGCTCTTTGGCGTATTCGAATTCCGGCATCTTCTGCGCCAGCACCGTCATGCATTGCTGGAGAATCTCCTCCGCCACATCACGATCCAATCGCCGCGCCCGGGCGTAGCGATAGAGAAGCGGCTGATACAGCCCATAGAATTCACGCCAGCTTGCCTGATCTTTCGCGTCGCGGACCCGCTCGAGAAGCGTCACGCGCGTTGATTCAAACGCCATCATCGTCCTCCGAATGGGCCGGGAATGCAGTGCCCGATTATAGCAGATTCGCGTGTTGGGGAGCAGTTTATCCGGTTTCGTTGATTTTGCGGCCCGAGCGCCCGCAGGCACACGTCGGCCGAGGGTTGGACTGCCCAGCCTGGTTTTGGTGAATCACCATCCCGCGTTTGGCCCCAAGAACGGCTGCTGCCAACAGATCCGCCGATCCGGTCGCGCGCCAAAACGCACGTTGGAGTCGCTCTGAGGCAATATCGTGAGGCTCCACGCGGGGCGAATCGCCTCACCGGGCGCAACGGCCGCGTTGCTTGCATCCGCGGAGCAAAAGGGCTATGGTCGCTGTGACGGGCGGGCGATCGCGTCGTTTCGATGTCGCCCTGGGCCATCAATTCTGAGGGAGCAAGACTATGAAGATCGTAATCGGGCTGTTCGCCGTCATCGGCGTCATCGGGTATTTCGTGTTCACGTCATCGGATTTTTCCAATTTCGACCCTAGCCAACAGGGCCGTGACGCCCGAGCGGCCATAAGCGTTGGAATGAGTTGGGACCAAGTCGCGGAGGCGGCCGGTACACCGTTGAAATACCGCCCGCTCCAAAAAGCAGGCTCGGGCCCTGGCGCCGATCAGCTCGGACGCGTCAAGGTCGGCCCGGAACTCAAGTTTACGGAAGGCGGCTTGCAGGATCGGCTCACGCAGGGAACACTTCCGCACGGTTTTGTGATTGACTATGTGTTTTCCCAATCCGTTGCCTTCCGCGTCACTTTTGATTCCAAGGGCCAGATGACCGGCGCCGAGGACTTGGTCACGATGGCGGATATGCTCCAAATGCGAGACTAGCGCATTGTCATCCCTCGTGTACCGATGTTGGGCCTACCCCGACGGCCGAGCGGGCTGAAGCCCACGGCTACGGGGTAGCTGCTGAATCGAAAGGCCATCTCTGCGTCGACGCAATGAGTTGAACGGCTCTTGTCGCCCCGCGCGATACCGTTTCGCCAGGCGTCGGCATCCGATTCGGGCTGCCCACTTGTTGGACATTCCTTCCAACAGCACTAGACTTCGCGTCGTCGATGGCTTGAGCCACGACGACGAATTGTGGAGGATGGTGCGTGGCGAAACCTGGAAAACCGAAAAGAACCCGCCCGCGGATTCCGCGCGGATTCCGCGACATTGCGGGTACCGATGTGCTGGCCCGCGATCGGATGATCCGCCGCATCCGCGAGGTCTATGAGCGATACGGCTTCATGCCGCTTGAAACGCCCGCGTTGGAATACGTCGATTGTCTCGGCAAGTTCCTGCCCGAGGCCGATCAGCCCGACGCGGGCATTTTCGCCCTTCGCGATGATGACGATGAGTGGGTGGCGCTGCGCTACGATCTGACCGCCCCGCTTTCCCGCTACGTCGCGGCCCATCGCGATCTTCCGCGCCCCTTTCGCCGCTATCAGGTGGGTCCGGTCTATCGTGTTGAGAAACCGGGACCGGATCGCTTTCGCGAGTTCTATCAATTCGATTTCGACAGCGTGGGCACGGGGTCGATGCTCGCGGACGCCGAGTGCGCCATGATCATGTGCGACACACTTGAGGCGCTGGGCATCAAGCCGGGCGACTACATCATTCGCGTCAACGATCGGAAGGTGCTCAACGGCGTGCTCGAAGTCATGTCGGGCGGGGGCGAGCCGGATCCTAGCGTGGCGCTGCAAGTGCTTCGATCGATCGACAAGCTCGACAAAGTGGGGGTCGACGGCGTCCGGCGTCTTCTTGGAGAGGGCAGAAAGGACAGCTCGGGCGCGTTCATCAAGGGCGTCGGGTTGCCGGCTGAGCAAATCGACCTCATCGCCGATTACCTGAGCATCGCCGCCGACACGCGCGCGTCGCTCTGCGATGCGTTGGAAACCCTGGTCGCCAGCAGCGACGTGGGGAAAGAAGGCATCGACGAGTTGCGGCAAATTGATCGCGCGCTAGGCGATGCGGGTTACGCCGAGGATCGGGTGGTCTTTGATCCTACCGTCGTTCGCGGTCTGGAGTATTATACCGGCCCTGTGTTTGAGGGCGTTTTGACCTTTGAGGTGGTCGATGCCAAGGGCATTACGCGGCAGTTTGGCAGCGTCTTTGGCGGCGGACGCTACGACAATCTCGTGGAGCGTTTCACCGGCCAGCCCACACCCGCGACGGGCGCTTCGATCGGCGTGGACCGACTGCTGGCGGCGCTAAAAACGCTGGGCAAGACTGAGGCTCAACCCGCGACGGCAGGCGTATTGGTGACACGCATCGACAAGGACTTGATAGCCGAGTATCAGCGACTGGCGATCGACCTGCGATCCGCGGGCATCAACACCGAGCTGTACGTCGGGAAACAATCGATCGGCAAGCAATTCAAATACGCCGACGACTGCGGCAAGACGGTGGCCGTGGTAATGGGTTCTGACGAAATGCAGGCGGGGCAGGTTTCGCTCAAAGACCTCCGGCTAGGCCGGGAGCTTTCCAAGGAAATCGGCGATGACCGAAAGCGATGGCTTGAAGAACAGCCCGCGCAGGTGTCCATCGATCGCGGCGAGTTGGTCGAAGCCGTGCAGAAAATCCTCGCGAGGTATACCATCGGATAGGGCCATGATTCAGACAAATGGCCTCTTATCCGAACCCCGACCGTAAGGAAGGGGCCGTGCCACGCCGGGTGCCCCTCATTCATGGAAGCATCTCCTATTGGACATGGGGGAGCCGATGATCTCGCGGTCCCGAAGCGGAAGGTCCGAGGGCTGGCGCCCGCGGCTCTGATTCGGCGGCGAGTCCGGGCGTCGGTCTGTCACGATCATCGGCGCCCCCACCATCCGGAAGGATGGGGCACCCGCCGTGGCGGCGCCGAGGTTAAGCCACTTACGCGAGCTCCCCAATCGCCGCCTTGACGGCATCAAGCACGCTTTGGGATCGCAACAGCGCCAGCGACGCCTGAATGTCATCTCCAAATAAACGGTCCTCGGTGGCAAAGGGGATCTCCCGGCGCACGGACTCATGGGCCGCCCGAACGCCGAGTCCCGGTTTCAGCGGCTGGCGCAGATCCAATCCCTGCGCGGCGCAAAGCTGCTCGATCGCCAAAACCGTCTCGGTATTGGCCAACACGGTTAGGCACTTGACCGCCGCCCGCGCGCCCATGCTCACGTGGTCCTCTTGTCCCTGCGAGCTCGGTATCGTGTCCACCGAGGCCGGGCTGCACAGCCCCTTGTTTTCGCTGACCAGCGCCGCCGCGGTATATTGAGGGATCATGAACCCACTGTTGATCCCCGTCTCTTCCATGAGCCACTCCGGCAACCCATCGACCCCGCTAAGCAACAGGTAGATACGCCGCTCGCTTATCGAGGCCAACTCGCTCAGGGCAATCGCCAGATAGTCCATCACGAGCGCGATGGGCTGCCCGTGAAACAGGCCACCGCTGACCACATCGCCGTCTTCAAAGATGATCGGGTTGTCGGTCACCGAGTTGATTTCGCGTTCGATCACCTCGGATGCATGAGCCAACGCGTCCCGTGACGCCCCGTGAACCTGTGGCACGCAGCGAATCGAATAGGGATCCTGTACGCGATCACATCCGGCATGCGATCGGTAGATTTCACTGTCGGCCACCAGATCGCGAACATTCGCCGCGGAGGCAATCGCTCCGGGATGGGGGCGAAGCTGATGCAGCCGATCTTCAAACGGGCCGAGGCTGCCTTTGATCGCTTCGAGGGACATGCTCGCAAAGATGTCGGCTTGCTGAATCAGTCGCCGTGTCTTGGCGATGGCGATGGCGGCGTGGGCCGACATGAACTGCGTCCCGTTCACCAAGGCCAGCCCTTCCTTGGGCCCGAGCTGGATCGGAGAAAGCGCCGCCCGCCCAAGCGCCTCACTTGCCGGCACAACCCGTCCGGCCTCAACGACTTGGCCTCGACCGATCAGAGGAAGCGTCATGTGGGCCAACGGGGCAAGGTCTCCGCTTGCCCCGAGCGAGCCTTGCAACGGCACCACCGGAAGCAGATCCGCCCGCAGGAGCGCGGCCATCAACTCGATCGGCTTTCGAGAAATCCCGCTGACGCCGTGCGAAAGCGCGTGAATCTTGAACAGCAGCATGAGCCGAACGATGTCATTGTCGGCCCGGCCCCCGACACCTACCGCGTGCGAAAGAACGAGGTTTTCTTGTAGCTTGGATAGTTGACTATGGGGAATTCGCTTGCGGCATAGCTTACCAAACCCCGTGTTGATCCCATAGGCTGGCTCGTCCCCATTGCATAGGCGACCCACCAGCTTCGCGCTTCGATCGATTCGACTCCAGACGTCGGCGGCGATTTGCAGGTCAAGCGATTTGCCAAGCATCTCGGCGATGCCCGACAGGGAAAGCGGTTTCCCGTCCAATACGACGGCCAGAGTTTCAGGCGTTTCTTTCATTCGTTGGATGAGGCCTTTCACGTTCGAATGCGGGTTTTCGGACCTACCGGCTCTGCCGCGTGGGACCGAGAATCATGCAGCAACGCAGCATGGCCGCTTCCTCACGGTCGCGGTTCTGCAACGGTCGCGGCTCTACAGGCGGTAGGTACCGCAAACCCGGTCAGTTGCCAATAGGCCCCCCGAAAATGCGCCCCGCGAGCTTTTTGCCGGACGCGTCCGGGCCAAGAACGAAGGAGCGGCGCCTCCGCCCACAATCGCCCCTGACGGCGGATGAAACCCACGAGTGCGGAATCGACCGCACCCGACCAACGGTTTTTTGAATCGTAGTCTTTTCACGTACGAGGCTGAGATTCCAACTCTGGATTTCGGAAATCGGTTCCGATGCTCGGCCTTGGCCCAATAAGGCAGTAGGGAGCGATAAGACCATGAAGCAAGCAATCACCACTCTGTTCGAAACGCTTGGCGGGGCCCCCGCCATTCGCGTTGTCATCACGGACTTCTACACGCGAGTGCTCGCGGACAACAACCTTAAGGGATTCTTCAAGAATACCGACATGGACCGCCAAACGGAGCAGCAGATCGCGTTTGTCACCATGGCGCTGGACGGCCCGAACGAGTACAACGGCCGCCCCATGAAGGAAGCACACGAAGGCATGGGCATCACCGAGTTTCACTTCGATGAGGTGGCCGGGCACCTGGTAGATGCCCTGAAGGAAGCCGGCGCGTCCGATGCGCTGGTGGGGGTCGAGCGAACCC
>CAZYXP010000043.1:0-22150 GCA_964651325.1 uncultured Phycisphaeraceae bacterium | reverse complement strand
GGGCTTCAGCCCGCGCGGTCGTGGGGGTTGGCCCAACAACCGCTACGCGAAATCTGCGACCGCTCTGGCGTGTAACCCAACCGCCCCCGGGAGGGTACATGACCCCATCGGCGGCGATGATCGCAGGCTGAAAGCCTGCTCTAAAGTAGCCGGGGGCAAGCGCAGCGCCGCCCCCGGATTGCGCGGCCACCGCACCCTACGACCATGAAAGGGTGAGCCTCTTGCGTGAGGTGGGTGCGCCATGGCGCTCAGCCGACCCTTTCAGGGTCGATTGGAGTGGGTTGCGGTAAACGTGGGTCCGCCCGAGCGCGGACCCACGGCTACTGTAGGGCAGCCTTTCAGGCTGCAGGAGAGAACGGCGCTGAAGCCGCCGATGTCACGCACCCCACCCAATTCGCTCGCTTTGCGGCACCCATCAATCCTCCCCTTTCCTCCCTCTTCTTGATGTCTTCGTGCCTTCGTGGTGACCCTCCTCCGAACGCGTCATGCGTGCCCGACCGCCTGTTCGATCGCCCGGCGGACGACTTTGATGTCCTCCGGCTCGATGGTGCGCAGATCGAGGCAAACGGCGTCGTCACGAACCATCGCAATAACCGGCGGTTCACCTTCGCGCAAGCGCTGAACCACCTGCCCCGCCGAGCCCGTCGCGGGCCGCCAGCGAATCGCCACGCTTTCCAAGGCCTGCTGCGGCATGGATCCGCCACCGGCGTAACCCACCGACGAACACACGAGAAAATCCTCTTCGGGCAACGCGTGAATCAGCGAGTCACATAGCCGTTGCGCCCGTCGGGCAAGCTCGTCCGTCTCGACGGCGAGCATGGAAAGAACGGGAATGTTGGCCCGGGCGTTTTCGGCGTCATGGTACTGATCGAGCGTGGCTTCCAGCGCGAGCAGCGTCAGCTTACCAGGCCGATACGTGCGCATCAGCGGGCTGGACTCGATTTCACAAATCAGATCCTTGCGACCGGCGATGATGCCGCTTTGCGGGCCGCCCAGCAGCTTGTCTCCAGAGAAACAAACCAGATCCGAACCGGCCGCGATCGACGCCGCCACCGTCGGCTCACCAGAGCCGCCCAGACGCGTATGATCCAGCAACACACCGCTGCCAAGATCGTCCAGAGAAATCAAATCCCGCTCGCGGGCGAGTGCCGCGATCTGACCCATGGGAACCTCTTCGGTAAAGCCGACGACGCGGTAATTGCTCGTGTGGACGCGGACGAGCATCGCGGTCCGCTCGCTGATGGCCAGCGCATAATCAGAAAGCCGCGTTCGGTTGGTCGTGCCCACCTCGCGGAGCACCGCCCCGCTGGCGCTCATGATGTCGGGCAAGCGAAAACTGCCCCCGATTTCAATCAGTTGCCCGCGAGAAACAATGGCCTCGCGCCCGGCGGCGAAGGTCCGAAGAATCAGCAACGTGGCGGCCGCGTTGTTGTTGACGACAATCGCCGCCTCCGCGCCCGTCAGCGCGGCCAGCTTGCGCCGCACATGATCCATCCGCCGACCCCGCCGACCCGTTTCCAGATCGTATTCCAGATTGCAATAGCCCGACGCCCCCAGCGCCATCGCATCAATGGCCGCTTCGCAAAGCGGCGCGCGGCCGAGCCCCGTATGCAGCACGACCCCGGTCGCGTTGATCACACGCGCCAGCGACGGCTTGGCCGCGATTTCGATCGCCTCCTGCGCCTCGAGCAGGAGTGCATCGATGTCAACGGCATTATTCTGCTCGCCGGCCACGATGCGCCGCCGGGCCTCCTCCACGGCCACCCGCAAGGCGGCGACCACGACAGAGTGCGGCGTTTGCTCCAGCCACGCTGCAACGGTGTCACACTCCAGTAGCGCCGAGACGGAGGGGATTGTCTTGAGGCATTGCTTGGCTTTGGCGTTCATGGCCTAAGTCTCCGTCGCGGCGGCGAGCACACGCACGTCGCCCACGCGCCGGGTGAACCCGACTTTGTCGAGGTATTCAAGATAGGGGACCACATGCTTGCGGCTCGACTCGATGCGCTCGCGGAACTGCGCGACCGTAACCCCACCGTGCGCCTCAATCAACGTTTGAAATATCGCCCGAAGCGCTTGATCCGCCCCTACGTCCATGTACACCTTCGCGTCAATCTTCACAATCTCGCCCATCGCCACCGCCAGCGTGGCCAACCGTCTGAGGCGTTTGCGATCCGCGGTGCCGGCCGCCTGCAACCCGTCCAGCGCGGGCGGACGATACTGCGCTTGTCGCAGCTCTTCCGTCATCTGCGCCAGCATGGTTTCATCGGCCGAGGAAAGCTTCGGGGCAAACTCGGGCAAGCAGACAAACTTGCCAAATGGCTTGAATCGGCCCTGCAAAACAAATCCCTCGTACAACGGCCTGGCCACCTGCTTTCCGCAGGATCGCTCCAACCAGCCGATCACGGTCTCGACCGCGGGCCCGGGCTGATCCGGCCACTGCTCATGAAACCGGGTCAATCGCCTTGCCAACCGGTCGCCGGCGGCCTCTATCGCCTGCGGCACGGCGCAGATGTCGGTGCCGTCCACATGTCGCCACAGCCCCTGGCCCTCCAAATAGCTGAAAGCGTCCGCCAACGCCTCCAGTTCAACCCCGGCCAGCGCGCACAGCCGCAGATCCGACGGACGCGTGAACCCCTGGCCGACCATCACAACTTCCACACGCTGCGCATCGCTTCCCACGCGCAATGTTTCCAGACGTGCCGTATCGACATCACCAACGCCGCCCCGACGGGCGTTGGGATCCAACACGACCCCGCCCCCAACGGTGCGCGAGGCCGTTTCGTCGCGAAGGATAAAACGTTGGCCATGGCGACAGGTCAGCGGCGTGCCGCTGCGCAGCTGTGCCAACCCGCTGGTCCCCGGTTCGAGGCATTTGTGGTTGCCCATCAATACGACACGCACGGGCGCCTCGCAGGTTCCGATGCCCAGCCTGACGATGCTGGCAGACTTCAGCGGCTTGGCGTTCGAGCTCAAAACGTCCAAGTGAACGTTGACCAACCGCGTGGGAATCAGGAACCCCGGCGTGGCCAGTTGGGATCCGCGCCCGAGCGAATCCCGAGCGACGCCGCTGAGGTTGATCGCCGCCCGTTGCCCACACAACAGCGAGCCGCGACGCTGACCGTGGGCTTGAAGGTCACGCACGCGGCACACGGCGCCGCCGGGCCAGATTTCAAGCTCGTCCCCTTCGTCCACGCCCCCGCGCTGCACCGAGCCCGTGATCACGGTGCCGCGACCTTGAACGGAAAATACCCGATCGATAGCCAAATGGAATGGAAGCGCTCGGCGCCGTGGGACCAAGGAGACGGCCGCCGCGGTCATTCCCTCACGAAGTGCCGGAATTCCTTCATTCGTAATCGACGACACCGGATACAAAGGAGCCTCGGCAAACGGTGATCCGCTCAACAGGTCGCGAACATCCTCGCAAACCAGCTCGACCATGTCCGCGGCCACCGCATCGATCTTGGTAATCGCCACGACCATGTTGACCACACCGAGCAGCTTGAGAATCTCCACGTGCTCGATGGTCTGCGGCATCACAGAATCGTCCGCCGCCACGACGAGCAGCGCCAAGTCGATCCCCGTCGCACCCGACACCATCGTCTTGACGAACCGCTCGTGCCCGGGGACATCGACCACGCCGAAGTGCGCCTCGCCGAGCGCCAGTTCCGCGAAGCCCAGCTCGATGGTCATGCCGCGCTTTTTCTCTTCGGGCAGGCGATCCGTGTCCGTACCCGTCAGCGCGCGAATGAGAGAGGTCTTGCCGTGGTCGATGTGCCCGGCTGTGCCGAGAATGAAATGCCGCGCCCCCAACGTGGCGCTCGCCGAATCCGTCTGACAAGGGTTGCTCATGCGGTAGATTATGAGACAGTCGCGCCAGCGATCAAGGGGGAATGCCCGCGGCCCGCGACACCGAGAAGGCGATGAAGCATCACAAGGCCAAGCCGTGGCCAAACACGGCGGGTGTAGCGGACGTCGGGACGGCATCGGGCAAAATGGCTCCGGCGTGGACGCTTCTCGCGGTGTCGGTGTGAATCGCGCGGGCGGGGACGCCCACCACGGTGACCATCGGAGCAACATCCCCGATTACCACCGCGCCGGCCCCGATCCGGGCTTCGTACCCCACCCGGATGCTTTGAATCACCGTGCTGCCGATGCCAACGAACGCGCCGGATTCAACCGTGACCCGACCCGCCAACCGCGCGCCGGGACATATATGAGTGGCCGTCCCGATCATCGACTCGTGATCGACGATGCAGCCGGTATTCAATATGACGCTGTCACCGATTTGGCAATGGGCGCAAACCAGCGCACCGGCCGCAACCACGACATTCCGTCCGAGCGAGGCGTTCTTCGCGATGTTGGCGGAAGGATGGACGGCGTTGATCAACTCGAACCCGAGTTCGTCGATTTGCTGGGCCATCGCGCGCCGCGCGCCGTTATCCCCGATCGCGACGATGGCCGCCGCCGCAACGCCCGTTTCCAACAAGCGGCCGAGATCGTCCGGCCGGCCAAAAACGGGCACGCCGTCGATTCGACGCCCGGTTAGCGAAGGGTCAGAATCGACGAATCCCACGACGTTCACGCGACGGGCGCTTTGCAGAATATCAAGCACGACTCGACCATGGCCACCCGCGCCCAGAATAAGGCAATCGCGTCGCATCGCCCCCTCAGGCCGCCTGTCATTGAATCTGGTCATGGTGCTCGGCTCAACGCAAAACGGGATCAGCCGGGTAGATCCATCCAAGTCTACCCTCAACGGCTTATCGGTCGGTTGGCGATGGGTCTATACGCTAATACCGGCGGTTTTGGGGCCAAGGAGATTCGGATTGTATCTACCACCCAAACAGTGGCCCGGGCATACGACGCATGAGGGCGATTGGCGGACAAGACCTTGAGAAAGGAGCGATCAAAGCTTAGCTGTAGACGGTAAGACAGAGATTCATTGACGTCTCGCAACGAGACCATATAGAATGTAAAATCTTTTCTGAAAACAACTTACGCGACGCCTGCCTGCAATCCTGCTGACCACTGACAGCTGTGGCAAACGGCTCATCCAAGCTCCCTGCACTGCATCCAAATGCAGCGGGCGTTTTCTAGGCAAGTACGCCGGCTGGACAATGGAAATCCGTTCGGACAGACCGCTAATATGGTCGATGAATGCGAAACAGAGCGTTGTTTGCGATCCCGAGGCGCCGCAGCACGCCAAAATAAAAGTAAACTATTATGAAGAATAACGTTACAGCCGAACCACCTGGAGCTTCACAACCCGCAAGATTGCTGGATCCGACCTTTTTGGTGGCGGTCGGGATGCTCGCGCTTGCGGGCGGGGCCACCTTCTTCTCCGATTTGAAGCAAACCAAAGAGGCATTGCCGCTCAAAGCGCCCCTTGCCGGTTTGGATGACGATGAGCTTGCCCCTTACCGCGTCCTGGAGCGCCTCAGCCTCGAACCGGTCATTATCGAAGCGCTGGGGACAAACGAGTACCTAAGCTGGGTACTTGAGGACACCCGGGTCCCGGAAAATGACCCCCTTAGGGTGGCGACGTTGATGGTCACGTATTATTCCGGCGGGCACGTGCTTGTGCCGCATACACCGGATGTTTGCTTCCTGGGCAGCGGCTACGCCCCGGCACAACCTCATGAAAATCGGTCGATTACACTCGGAACGCTCCCGACGTCGGAAAACACCGTCCCGATCCGAGTGTGTACGTTTGAGAAAACGGCCCTGTTCGAGCGCAAGAAAACGACGGTCATCTATACGTTTCATTGCAACGGGCGGTTTGTGGCCAGCAGAATGGGCGTTCGCCTGCTGACGCACGACCCGCGGTCAACGTATGCGTATTTTTGCAAGGTCGAGGTTTCGTTTCCGGGCGCGACGCGCGAGCAGGGCATTGAAGGAACCAAAGCGCTTCTCGAGCGGGTTCTCCCCGTGCTCATGCGGGATCATTGGCCCGATTGGAACGCGGAAGAGCAGAAAGCCAAGGAGGCCCGGTGACCGAGCGGCGGGCCGCAAGCGCGCGGCCGCGATCGGCTCCGACGCCCGCAAGGCCGACACATTGAAAAGCAAAAGGATAAACCGATGGCCAATAAACGGCTGAACAAGAAACTGGTCCTGCTTCTGTCACTGCTGACCGCCATGGCGATGATCGGCTTGGCGATTGTCATGCTGGTTCAATTGCAAGGCACGGATCCCCAGCGATTCGCGGAACTGGCCCGCACGGCCACCGAGGCGCAGGAATTCGATCAGGCCTCGCTGTTCTACCACAAGGCCTGGGAGCGTAGCGGCGACCCTCAGTACTTGGTCCAGCGCGGCTCGGTCGAGCTGAGCGCCGGGCGCATGAACCGCGCGCTTCAGTGTTGGCGCGATGCGGTGCTCAAAGATCCCGGCCTGCTCGAGGCGAGGCGGAGCGAGCTTGGGCTCGAACTCGAGCTGGGGCGGCTCTACAACGATGTGCAAGTTTGGATCGCCATCTCAACGGGGGCCGAGGCGATGATCCAAGCCGATGTGGAAAAAGCGGATTTGGATCTCGCGTTCGCCTATCATGCCGGTGGATTGGCACTCACTCGTCTCGGTTCACAAGACGAAGCCAATCCACAGCGAGGCGAAGCCCAATTGGAACAGGCGACCCGGTTGGACCCGGACAACGTCGAGTACGCGCTGGACCTTGCTGCGCATTATCTGATTTCCAAGCGCATCGACGACGGCCTCAGTTTGCTCGAAGAGCTGGCGACCAAGTTCGCGTCACCCGGATCTGAGGCTTCCGAAATCCGGCTGGCGCTCGCCCGCTACCATTCTCGGGTCAAGCCGTACACGGACGCCGAACCCTATTTTGAAGAAAGCATCAAGCTCGCAGGCACCGACGACGAGCCACGCCGCAAGGCGCAGGTTGGCTATGCCGTGTACCTGTCGCAAAAATGGGCGAGAAGCGTGGACGAGAACGGACCGAACGAAGAAGCCGACGCCATCCTAGCCCGATCGGAATCCGTCTTGAAGCATGCCATCGACGCCGACCCCGATTCCTTTGCCCCCTATTTGCAGCTCTCCTTTCTCTACCACAAGCTTCTGGGGCGCCACGAAGAGACCATCGACATTTGCGAAGCACGCCTGGCGCGACCCTTCTCACGCAAGGGGGTTCGCGCTGCCAAAGACCGCCTGAGCGTTTTCCAATTGAACATCCGGGCCTCACGCGCGGCCGTAGCGCTCGCGAAAGAGACCGAGAATGCGGCCAAACGGGATACGTGGCTGCAAAAGGCCGAGCAATATCTTTCCGATGCCAAAGGTGAGGCACCCAACCACCCGACGGCACTGGGGCAAGAAGGTGAGCTACGGCTCGCTCAAGGCCGAGATCGCGCTGCGCTGGAAGCGCTCCGAGCCGCCCGCCAACGATCCGAAGGCCGGACGCCCATCGATTGGGCATTGATCAAACGCCTCGCGCAGCTGCATCTCAGGATGCGCGAGCCCGGCGCGGCGCTCGAAGTGCTCGAATCCGTGGTCGAACCCGCCCGCATGACACGCGGCAAGGACGCGGCGTTCTGGCTGCTCTACGCCAACGCCAACATGGAAACCGGGAACCTAGACTTGGCCCTCTCGATCATCGATCCGATGCTGCTGGCCGACCCCGATCTCGTCGGAGCCAAGCAACTCAAAGCGTCGATTCTCGAGCGCAAAGGCAAGGCCGGGCAAGCCGGCCGGTTGGTCGAATCCGCGGCCACCGCGGCCATTCTCCAGGCCAAAGAGCGCGTTCTTGATGGGGATACCGGCGGCGCGCTTGATGTCTTACGAGATGCCCACCGTCAGGAACCGGGCGACTACCGGCTGACCGGCACGCTCGTGGCGGAGCTGGTCCGGCGGGATCGCGCCGACGAGGCCGCCTCGATTATCGAACGCGCGCGGGCCGCCAATCCCGAGTCCAATCAGATCAAAGCGCTGGCCGTCTGGGTCGAGCCCGGCCTGTCCGACGAGGAGCGAGACGCCAGAGTGTTGGCCATTATCAACGAAGAATCCGACGCGTTTCAGCGGGCGATCGATCTGATGGACTTTCACCTGCAACGCGAGCAAACGTCCGAAGCGCTCGTCCAGCTTAGGCTTGCCGAGCAACTCTTCCTGGAAAAAGGCTCCCCCCAGGCCCGCAAGGCCACAATCGCCGCCCATCGCGGGCTGGTCCGTCTCAAGCTGCAAATCGGATTCCTGCTCAAGGATGAATCCGTGCTCACCGAAGCGCGCGACGATGCCGCCAAGTACGATGTCGATGCCGCTGGCGGCCAAACGATCCTCGGCATGGATCACATGCTGCGCCAGGATTGGCAACAGGCCGCCACGGCGTTTCGCGCCGCCCTCCAAGCCCAAGGCACCGACGCCCAATCCATGGCGCGCCTTGGCGAATGCCTGATCATGCTGAATCAATTCGACGAGGCTCGGACCCAGCTGGAGCGGGCCCTACGCATCAATCCCAATCAACGAAACGCCCATCGAGGTCTGGCGCAGCTGGCCAAGCAGCGCGGCGACATCGACGCACTAAACCAACACCTGCGCCACTGTCAAAGACTCATTCCGAATGATCCTTGGGTTCGCTCGGAGCTTCTCTTTCAAAAAGAACAATCCGATCCCAGCGCCGCCATCGCGCGACGCGAAGAGCTTTACGCCGAAGATCCCGAGGATCAATTCAATTTGCGACGGCTCGCGGCCTTGTGCGCCCTGGAAGGGCTGACGGACCAAGCGGATCGTTACTACGACGAATTGCTAGCCAAGACCCCCAGCGACAAACAGCTCACCATTGCCGTCAGTAGCTATTACCGCACGACCGACCGCCCCGAGCAAGCGCTGGCGCTCGTGCAAGCCTACATCAAAGGGAAGAGTTCGCCCGCCGAACAGGCGGACGCCCACATTCTGCTCGCTTCCCACTACGTCAACATCGGCGAGCCGAAGGCAGCGGAAGAGGCGCTGCTCAAAGCGGCCGACCTGAAGACGACTTTGGAGGTCTCGCGCGCACTGGGCGAATACTATCTCAACTACGCCGGCGACGCCGCGGAGGCACTGCCCTGGCTGACCAGCGCCGCGGCGCTAGCCCGCACCGGCGATTCCACCAAGCTCGCGGCCATCCTCGGCGCCAAGATTCAATGCCTGCTCGATCGGGCGGTCAATGATCCTGCGCGAGCCCAAGAGGAACTCGACACTTTGCTTTCTCAATATCCGCAAGATCGCAATGCGCCGCTGCTTCAATCCGAGATCTACGCTCGAACAGGCGACATCGAGGCCGCCATCACCTCGCTTTCGCAATACCTGGCCAACGTGCCCGAAGACACGTCGGCCCTGTTTCATCGGGCAAAACACTATATCGCAACGGGGCAAGTCCCCGCCGCCATCACCGATCTGCAAACCATCAAGAGAATCAATCCAACCGCCCTCGAATTCAACCCCCGGCTCCTGCTGGCCGCGCTCCACTTTCAAAGCGGCCGGCACGATCGGTGGATCGAGGAACTCGAATCATTGTTCACCGACGCGCCCAACTCGAAAATCGTCATTGCCGAACTGGTCAATGCCTACCTGGCCGAGAATCGATTCCAGGATGCCGATCGTCTGCTCACGGGGCAAATCAACCGCCGGCTGGACCAACCGGCCGCCCGGTGGTACGCGCTGCGCGGAAAAGTCGCCTTTGCCTTGAAGGACCACGAGCGAGCCCTGCGCGATTTTCTGCGCGTGGCCGAATTGAATCACAACGATAACGCGTCCATCCTGGCGGTCTTGGATGCACAGCTCGCGCTGGGCAAGGTCCAAGAGGCCGCCGCCTTTTTCGAAACGCACGCCGACGTGGCCAACGCCTCATCGACGTTGCTCGCTCGATATGGACGGCTGTTGGTGCTTGTGGGCAAGATGGAACAGGCCGTGGACACTTTTCGGCGCGCTATGGACCTCGCGGTGCGAAACAACTTCCGCGCCGCCGGTACCGTCATTGAAGAAATCCTTCAAGCCATGCCAAGCACCGACACCGCCGCTCGATTCAAGCAATTCCCGCCGGACGCCAAGGACGCCCGAGCCAACGACCGCATCCTGGTCCGATTGATGGCCCGCCAAGGCGATACGGATCAGGCGGAACTCCTCGTTCAACAACTGCTGGACACCAGTACGACAGACTTGCAACGCGTGCAGCTTCTCGAGGAGCAAGGCGACATTTTCAACAAAGCCGGCAAACCCCAACTCGCCCGAAAGGCGTACGAGCAAGCGCTATCGCTCGATGACCGGAACTGGGTCTTGCTGAACAATCTTGCGTTTCTGCTCTCGGATGCGTTTGCTGATCACGCGCAAGCCTTGCCCTACGCCCGCAGAGCCGCGACGCTGTTTGAATCCAAGTTTACGCTCGACACGCTCGGCTGGATCTATGTCGGGCTCGGCGAATTCCAAAGCGCCATCGCCGAGCTAAACCAAGCACTCCGGCTCGATCCCGGCTCCATCGAAACCTATTACCACCTCGGCGAGGCCTACCGCCGCAACGGCCAATTCTCGCAAGCCAGAAACACTCTGACCCGCGCTAAGGAAATCGCCGAAACCGCGGACACGGGCCAATTCAACAAAGGGATCGACGAAGCCCTAAAGAAAACGGTTCTGCACAGTACCGACCCATAACTTCGCGGTCGAGGCCTGTTCGAGACGACGATTGCCCATGTCCTCCCTTGGTGATTTGATGTCTTTGGGTGTTCTCTTGATGTCTTGATAACTCATTGATTTCACCCGGTTATGGGGCTACGATAAACCAGGGATGGCGGTCCGTCAGAGGAAGTAAGACGCTCGCCGGTGGTTGATTTTGGGGAATACCGTTTAACGGCCGCGCAGTCCGAATGACTGAGCTGACTAGGCTCCGCTTTCTGCTTGCGCAACGCCGCTCAGCGACGCTTTAGCCCGAGCATAAAATGAACCAGCCGAGAAGGAATCCTGGAAGAGTAATGGTCTGCCTGTAGGACTGCCTGGGCGGGCTAACGATCGCGTGGGAGGCCAAACAATGCGTCTAAGCTCAAACAAACTTGAAAGCCATGCGCGAGAGCGTCGCACACAAAACGCGCGGCCGCGGACACGTCTTGCTTTGATGATTCTGATCTTCGGGGGCCTTACGCAGGCTTGCCTTTCCGCGGACCAAACGATCCAAGAAAGCAATCCACGCAAAACCGACACGTCACCGGGCCTATCCCTTCGCCAACAGCAAGCCATTCCCGTGGGCGTGGACCAAACGCTGTCGCTCTTGCTTAGCCCAAGCGGCGGGCCCGTCCGCCCGATAACCCCGGATGACGCCACTTCGGCATCGCAAACGGTCAGCGCGGCCGGTTGCGGCGGCCCGACCGTCGTGTCACACACGGATGGCAACTTCGACGGCGGCCAGTTCATCATTCAGCTAGGATTTGCAGAAGGCGAGATCTTCGCCGCTCAATATCAGATTCCGCCTGATCAGTTTCCGATCACCATTCGCCAGCTCAACTTCATCATCGCCCAACAGGGCACCGCGGTGACCACGACGACCCATTACACCGTGTTCATCTGGGAGGGCGAGCCCGGCGGGACGGGCGCCAACAGCCTTGAAATCGCCCGGTTCAACTCGTTGGAGGATCTCGCGCCGGTCATCATGCCAGGCGACGGCATACCCCACGGCACAAACGTCCAACTCGTCGTCGACCAAGGCGACCCCAACCAAATTGTCATTACCAACTCAACCGGCACGAACGCCTTCAGCATCGGCATGCGCATCGACGCACACAACGCGCCGCCACCGGATCCATGCAACCCGCCGCTGGATTCTTTTTCCCAAAACGCCTATCCCGCCGTCGATAACACCGGTCTCTCCTCCCCGACGGGAAACTGGATTTTCGCGCTGGATTGCCTCGGCGGTCTTTGTCCTTCAGGCTGGAATCAGTTTGCCAACCTCGGCATTTGCACGCCCAGCGGCGATTGGTTCATCAAAGCCACGTACGAATGCCCCGTTGCACCCATCCCCGGCGCCTGTTGCGATCCCCAAGGTACGTGTTTCGACGACACGCTGGATACCGTTTGCGCGGACTTCGGGCCAGACGCCACCTTCTTCGAAGGTCAACTCTGTGCCGACGTCACGTGCCCCGGCCCAACCGGCGCGTGCTGCGCGTTCGGTACCTGCCTGTCCGACCAAACACCGCTCCAATGTGATACCAATGGCGGCACCTACCTCGGCGACGCCACAGTTTGCACGAACAGCCCCTGCGTGGCGGGCGCATGCTGTGCAACTGACGGAAGCTGTAGCGACCAGATCGAAATGCTATGCACGGCCGGCGGCGGCGCCTTCCACGGCGTGGGCACGAACTGCGCCGGCGTCAACTGCCCGCAGCCCAGCGGCGCGTGCTGTTTCGGGGAAGTTTGCGTTGAAAACCAGCAGCAGGTCAATTGCGAGGTCACCGGCGTCTGGCTTGGCCCCCAAACCACGTGCGCTGGCACACCGTGCATCGCCGGCTGCCCCGCGGCGACCATCCTCTCCTCCGATCCGCAGGACGCCACGGTGGACGCACGCCAACCGCATGCCCCAAGCGCCCAGCAGCCACGACTCGGCATCGGGTCCATCGACGAGCCGATCCTCATCGACCTAGGCGCCAGCGGCGCGGAATCATGCCTCCAGCTCTGTGAAACGGCGACGGACCCGCTACTAGGCGCCAACGGCATCGACACCATCGTGGACCTCGGCGCCGGCCTCTATGAGATCACGCTGTTCCGCGCCATCACCGCCGGAGCGGTAACGACCATCCAATACAGCGGCGATGGATCCTATGTGACGTTCATCTCCCATCCCGCCAACGCCAACGCAGACGCGGTGGCCGGGCCGTCCGATATTCTGGCCATCATCGACGGACTCAACGGCGTCACGCCGCCCCCGCACGGCCTGTACAGCAGCGACATCGATCACAGCGGCCTCGCCGGTCCGGAGGACATCCTCCGCGTCATCGACCTGCTCAACGGAGCCGGCATGCTGGATGCGTGGCTCGACAGCCCCATGCCCACGAACACGACCTGTCCGTAGCGCTCGGCCGCGCGTGTTTTCCCGCGTCGTTGAGCACCGTGTAGCCCAGCCGCCCTCGGCTGGATCGTCGCCCGCACACAGCGGAGGGCCGCTGTGCCACACGGCGGAGGGCATGGGCAAGCTACTGCATGCCCGTGTTCCCACGCCCTGATTGGTGGCATACACTCTTGCCACCATGCAGCAAACGCGGATTCTCATCTTTGCCAAATACCCCGAACCGGGACGCGTCAAGACGCGTATGGTGCCTCCGCTAACCCACGCGGAGGCGGCCGAACTCCACACCGCCGCCCTGCAGGCCACATGCGAACTGGCCGGCCTGGTCGCCTCGGCATCGGTCGAGGGCGTCGTTTCGCCGGACGACCGCACGCAAGACGTCGCCGCGATGCTACCCAAACACGTCACGCGCGTTTCCGCCCAAGGCGAAGGCGATCTGGGTCGGCGCCTGGAGCGCGCCACAAAACAAGCCTTCGCCGAAGACAGCAGCCCGATCGTACTCCTCGGCGCCGATAGCCCCACGCTGTTGCCCGATCGAATCGAAACAGCCGTGCGGAAGCTTTCGGAACACGACGCTGCTATGGGCCCCTGCGATGACGGCGGCTACCACTTGCTCGCCGTATCGCGATGCCTCCCCGAACTGCTCACGAACATCACTTGGGGCGCCGATTGCGTGGCCGAACAGACCCGCCAAAGAGCCAAGGAGGCGAACCTCAACCTCGTGGATCTCGATCCATGGTATGATTTGGATCGGTTTGAAGACTTGCGACGCGCCGCCAGCGACCTCGCGGTAAGATCAGTTTGCCAGGAATCCTGCGCCGGCGCCCTGATGCGACTTCTGCAAAAACTTCTGGAAGCGTACCCGATATGGAAGAGCTGAAACGCCAATCGTTCGAGGATTTTCTCAACGCGATTGCCGCTCGCACACCGACCCCTGGAGGCGGCGCGGTGGCGGCATCGACCGGCGCCTTGGCCTGCGCCATGGGCCGGATGGTGATCGCGTACTCGGCCAAGGCCAAGACACCGGAGGCGGATCGAGCGGCGATAGAAGCGGTCCTGGACAACCTGCGCCACATTGACGAACGGCTTCGCGATTCGATTTTGCTCGATGCCGACGCGTACCGGACCATGACCGTGGCCGCCAATCAATTCGAGAAAAGCTCCGCGGCCTACCAGGAAACGGTACTGGCCGCGATCGCCGTGCCCATGGACATAGCCGCCCTTTCCTCACAATCGTTGGAAATCCTCGACGAATTCAAGAATCGATCGAGCCGATACCTGCGAAGCGATCTGGGCGTCAGCGCGGTACTGGCCGAAGCCACCGCCCGAGCCGCGGCGTACAGCGTTTGGGTCAATCTGCCCGAACTGGCCGATGCGGCCAGGGCCAAAGAGCTGAAGCAAGAAATATCGACAATGCTGGGCGAGTGCCACAAGCGCCACGACTCGATCACCGCGTTTGTCGATGCCGCGCTTCAGCCGTAGAGCCGCGCTGGTCGATACCACTCAACATGGCCGACCCTCCGTTCCATATCGACTCAGACGCGGTGGCCTCATCCAACCCGCTGACCGGCCGACCCTGGCTCGGCATCTATTTCGAATGCTGCGCCGTCTACACGCGTATCTACCGCAACAAGGCAGGCACAGCCTACCAAGGCCACTGCCCTAGATGCATGCGAAGAATCAACCTGCGCGTGGGCGACGACGGAACCAGCGCCCGGTTTTTTCGCGCCGAGTAACCCACAAACCCGTCGCGGCGAGTCGCGGCTTTTGTGGTATCATCACGGCCATGGACCCACTCGATAAACTGGTCGAATTGTTGCGCACCGCGCAGCGCGGTGTGGCGTTTACCGGCGCCGGCATCAGCACCGAAAGCGGCATCCCCGACTTCCGCAGCCCCAACGGCATCTGGTCGCGCGAAGAGCCCGTGATGTACAACGACTTCCTGGCGATGCGATCGGAACGCGTGCGCTACTGGAAAATGAGAGAGTCGATCTACCGGGACACGCTCAACGCCAAGCCCAACGCCGGACACCTGGCACTAGCCGATTTCCAGAGAAATGGAAACCTGGCCGCGGTGATCACGCAGAATATTGACGGTTTGCACGCCGACGCCGGAAGTGACCCGGTGATCGAACTTCATGGCACCAACCGAATCGTGGCGTGCCAGGATTGCGGCAAGCAGTGGGCGCCCGCGGAAATCCTACGGCGCATCGAGCAAGGTGAGGACGCCCCCGATTGTGAAGAATGCGCCGGCCCACTCAAATCCAAGACGATTTCATTCGGCCAAGCCATGCCCCCCCTGGAAATGGAGCGGGCCATGGCCTATTCGACAGGTGCGGACGTCTTCCTGGCCATCGGCACGTCGCTCGTGGTGGAACCGGCGGCCTCGTTTCCGCGCTTCGCCAAGCAACACGGCGCAGCGCTGGTGATCATCAACAAGACATCCACTCCGTTGGACGCCACGGCCGACATCGTGCTTCACGATGCCATTGGAAAGACGCTCACCCACGTCGCCATTGCGCTGGGCCTGTGGAGCGTGCCTCCATCGGCGCAAACGTGATGCGGCGCCGCGGCCGACAAGATCAGCGGGGTCCAATCAATTTCGAACCGGATCGATCATGCCCTTGGTGGTGCTCTTTCCCAATCGATACCGCCGCGGCGTAGGCCGTGCGCGACGTTGGACGCGATCGGAACCGCGCTGTTCGGGCTCCACCACACGACTCCCAAGCGTCGCCCGCTCGTAGGGCTCCATATTGCGTTCGGCCACACCCTGATCGTCCCAATCTGAAGGCGATGTATCCACCACTTCCGGCTGAGCGATCTGCTGCAGCCCGGCGGCGTCCAAACACCACTTGTCGTTGGAGGCCATGTTCATGATCTCAAAGAGGTACTCCAACGAACCCGCCGAAGCGCCGCGCGGATCCAGCACGCCATCCGAATCTTCCGAACAGGGTAGGTCCTCCTCCATGAGCGCCGGCTCATGGACCGACGGCTCCACAATCGACATACCCAACGTCCGCGACCCGGTGCTCCGGGCAGAATGCCGGTTGTCGCGCTGGGCCGATTCGTTCGTGTCAGACGCGAGGGATGCCTTTGGTGCAAAGCGGCTTGCCGGCTTGGTTGTTTCCCAATGCACATTCATTTCCGGCATGTCGGCCGAGGCTGACGCTGTCACGCTCGTATCCACCCAACGACCGGTGGCAAACGTGCCTAACTCTTGCTCGAGGCAAGCCTGCTCGCTTCGCTCCATGGCAATTCGTTCTTCGATTGCCATGAGCGCGTCCATCGGATTCGTCGATCCGGAATCGCGGAGGTTCGCTTGCCGCGAAAAAGTACTCGACATCGACGCTCCATAACCGTCGTCGCCGATCGGATCCCAGGTTGAGGAACGCTGCTCAACCGAACGAATCACATCCGGATCCGCCAAAGACGCAAGCTGATCCTCATCGGGGCTTGCGAAGTCCATTTCCATCATACCCTCAGCGAAGAAACCCATCCCCGGATAGAATGTCATCTGCTCTCGCGGAAAAGAAATGCCTTCGCCCGTGCAAGGATCGTTCGGATCGGGAGGAAGCTCCTCCCAGAGTTCTGAAAAAGCCGCACCCCAATTGACCGGTTGTACACGATCGACCGGCTCAGGCTCGACGGTCATCGCTTTGGTGGCCCGCGCCCGCCGCGGATCCGCCGTCGCGACGGCCTCGGTGGCTTCTTCGAAGAACACCTGGGCGCAACGCACCATATCCTCGTCAAACGAGGCTACCTGAAAAACAAAATCAGCCGGGCAGGTCGGCCCGACCGCAAAATCGAACCAGTCCGCCGGTGACGTCATGTCCTCGATTCTATCTCGCTCCAATGGCCTGGCTTTCGGCCTGGCCTGCGCCACCGCAACCGGCTTGGGCGACGAACCCCTTGGCCGCGCCGCAGATACCCGGCCTGCATCGCTCTGGGCGATCATCACCAAGGGTTGCGAGCCGTATTGACGCTCGCCGCTTCCATCCGGCGGGCCCATCAACTCGGCGTCGCCGCGGGTTGCCAGGGGAGCAATTTCAGCCAATTGCTGCGTCGCCGCTACAAAGGAAGGATTGATGTCGAGCACACGCTGAAACGATCGATTCGCTTCCTTGAAGAGCCTTTGTCCGCGATACATCAGGCCCATGTTGTAGTGAGCGTCCGCTTCAGGAAGAACCGTTCGAAAGCTGTCAAAGGCCGCGTCGAAGCGCCCAAGCTTGGCAAGGCAAAGGCCCCGATTGATGTGCGCCCGCGCGAAGAATGGCCGGTGCGCAATTGCGCCGTCAAACTGCTCGATCGCCTTCACCCATGATTCGTCATGCATGAGCAAATAGCCGTAGTTGTTTTGGATCACCGGATCATCAGGCCTGATCTTCGCCGCCTGCGCCATGGTCCGAACCGCGCCCTTGTGATCTCCAACGCGCGAAAGCAAGACGCCCAAGGCATGATACGCCTGGACGTATTGATGATTGACAGCAATCGCCTTGCGGTACTGCGCGATCGCGTCCGGAATCATGCCCTTCTTCTCAAGCAGCTGGGCGGCCGCGAAATGAGTTTGGGGCAAAATGTCCGGCTCAGCCGGTAGCAGTTCGTCGAGCTTGCGGCCGGCCACGGGCTCCAAACCCGACTTCCATTTAGGTTTATCCATTCGTGATCGCGCGCTCGAATCGGAATGAGCGCAACCTGCAACGACGACAACACCTACCGCCAAACAAATAACACATGCTTTGCCAACAATCATAGAAACCTACTCCCGCTCGATTAGTTCTGCCCCATGGGCACCATATCGCCTTGCGCGCTGTCCTGCGTCGATGACTCCGCTTCGGTCGTGCCGCGCTGTTCCACAAGGATCGCATCCTCCGCGGAACCAGTACGACCACCTGAAATCATCTGCTTGACCTTGACCCGATCCATGTCGCATCCGGAAATCTCGAGGTAATCGCCCACGTGCTTGAGCCGCGCCGCGACCAGGTCACCATCGTCGAGGTGCGTGGCGTAGCGAACGATGCCGCCGTACGTGTTCAAATACCCCGCCATGCGATCGAGCCGGGCCGCGCCCGTTCCGCTCAACTCCGACGTATGGGCCACAAAATGTAAATCTGATACGGTCATGTCTTGTAACATCGCGTTGTCCGACATCGCGACGTATTCGGCTCCGTACAGCTCTTTCGATCGATCCATGTGCGCGTTTTGAATCTGATGCGGCGTGGAGGGGCCGTTGCACGAAACCGCCAGCAGCGTCAACATGCCGACACCAACCAGTTCAATTCGAGATGTCATTCGAAAAGCTCCTGTTAAGGTACATGGCGGGAGTGCCCGTCGGCGTGGGTCTTCTTGCGAAATCCCACAGGGGTTCAAGCACGTCCGCACTTTGGTCAATCCAGTTCCTCACCATGTCCTATCGAGCACTTTGCTCCACATCATTCGCTATTTATCGGTCGGGACCTCGAGCGCGAATAACGGCCTCACGACCACACAAGGCGGCGAATTCTGCGCGAACGCGCGACCCGTTAGCGCGTCATCCAGCGAGCGAAAAATACGCCCAAGACGGTAGCCAATACTGATATGAGCATCGCCCATTCAGCCGCCAATGAAGTACGCCCACCGCGCACCAGCCCTATCAGCGTGCCAACCAGTAGCGCGACATCCCTGCCGACGCCGCCCAAAAACAGACGCCAACCCCGGTTTTCAACCCTACTGGATGCGATACAACCGAAGGCGACGCGCCCGTGCATTTCATCGCTCGCGCGATAGAATCAAACCATGGACCCATCAACCGACAATCTGCTGCAACGTGCCCGCGCGCTGCACAAAAAAACTTTGGTTATCGACACCCATTGCGATACCACCCAAAAACTTGCCGACCCCAACTGGGATTTCACTGATCGCCATGAGACCGGACATGTGGACCTGCCCCGCGCGCGAGACGGCGGCCTCAGTGGCGCCTTCTTCGCCATTTGGGCATCCGGACCACTCGAACCGGGCCGGGGCGCTGAGGCCGCCCAAGCCCAAATGGATCGGCTGGTCTCCCTGACGCAAGCCCAGTGTGAAACGCTTACCCTCGCAACCACCGCCGACGAAATCCTCCACGCGCACGAAACGGGCCGATTCGCCGTCGTACCCGCAGTGGAAGGAGGCTATCTGATCGAGGATTCGATCGAACTGCTCCGATCCTTTAGAAAACAGGGCGTCACCTACATGACCCTGACGCACGGATTCCACACCACCTGGGCCGATTCTTCGGGAATTCATACGCCGCTTCCACCCCACCATGGAGGGCTAACCGCGTTTGGCAGGGACGTGGTGCGGGAAATGAATCGGATGGGCATGATGGTGGACGTGTCGCACGCCAGCGACGCCTGCGTCCGCAACGTGCTGGAAACGAGCAACGCACCGGTCATCGCGTCGCATTCATCCTGCCGCGCGGTCTCGCCCCATCCCCGCAATCTTCCCGACGAACTGATTCAGGAAATCGCCCGCCAAGGCGGCGTGGTCCAGATCAATTTCGCGGCCGGGTTCATCGACCCGAACTGCCCCAAGTCGGACCCCCATGAACTGCAGCGCAGAATGAAAGAAGGCAATCTGACCGCGAGCCCGTCCACCGATCACAAAACGCCTATCAGCGTCCTGGTCGATCATTTTGACCATGCCATCGGGCTCGTGGGTCCCGAACACGTGGGGATCGGCAGCGATTTCGACGGCATCCCCCACCTCCCGGAGGGCTTGGAGGATTGCTCAAAGCTTCCGATCCTCACCGCCGAGTTGATGCGTCGCGGACACAACGAAGACGACCTGAGCCATATTCTCGGACTCAATGCCTTGCGCGTGCTTAGAACCTGCCAGCAACTGGCTGAAAACTAACAAACCATGACCGGCGAACCCATGAGCCAACCTGGCGACGCCTCGATAGAACCTCGGCGGTCGAGTACGACCGGGCGAGCGTGGTATCTGCTCGTCCTGCCGCTTGTCGCCATCGTGCTCTACGTTCCCGGCATCAACTGGGGGGCCGGGTCGCTGGTGTCCTGGAGCCAGGATTCCATTTCGGGCCTGCGAACCATCGGCCCCGTGCGTAACGCAGCCCAAGGATGGAAAGGGCGCTACCCGCCTCTCCACTACCACCTGCTTTACGCGACGTATCTGCCCGCACTGGCGGCCTGGACATCCCAAGGGCTCTCGCCTGAGGGTACGCAGAACAACCTACCCGATCTTGATGCTCAAAAAATGGGCACGCTGGTGCTCATCGCGCGCGGCGTCTCGGTCGTCATGGCCATCGCAGCAGGGCTCGGCGTCTTTTTCACCACACTCGCGCTAACCAAAGACGATCTCGCGGCACTGGCGGCCGCGCTGTCGCTCATGCTCGGTGCTGCATTCGCCTATTTCGCCCACCTCGGCAATGTCGACGTCCCCGCCGTCTGCTGGATAAGCTGGAGCGTCTTCTTCTACATCAAGTGCATCAGCCAACGAAACGCACGTCATGCACTGCTATTGGGGTTTTTCGGCTCGCTGGCGATCAGCACCAAGGACGCCATGGCCGGCCTCTATCCCGGTATGGCTGTGGCGTTGCTCATTCTGGAATTCGCCCGCCTCCGCCAACACCAATCCCTTCCGCTGGCCATTCGCGGGGCATGCTTGCAGCTTCGGTGGGTTTGGGGGCTTGTCGCGTTTGCCCTGCCTTACCTCTTTCTCAACGGCGTACTGACCGATCCGCAACCCTATCTCGATCGCATGCGGTACTGGTTAGACGCCTCCCCCGACTCGATTTGCGGCCAACAACTTCGCTATGGCAATCTGTTCGATCTCTCAGCCGCGACCGTGTCCTATGGCGCGGCCGCCGTGGGCTGGCCACTGCTTGCCCTGACCGCGACCGCTACGCTTTGGACCTGCTGGAACCACCGAAAAACCGCCGTCCTAACACTGTTGCCCTGTCTCACGTATTACGTCTTGGTCATCGTGAAAATCGATTTCGTCTATTCTCGGTTTCTCTTCCCGATCCTGGTGTTGCTGGCCCTGCCCACCGGGCTGCTCGTGGCGCGAATGTGCCGCGGCGCTCGGGCCTCTGCGTGGTGGCGAATTGGCTTGCTGAGCGCGATCCTCATACCCACGGTCCTCTACTCAGGTGCCATGAGTTTGGAAATGATCTCGGATTCCCGATACGCCGCCGAGCAATGGTTCCGCAAGAATGTGCCGGTAGACCGCAGCGTAGGAGCGTTCTTGATTGACGAAAAAACGCCACTCAAGCCGCAATACCTCCCGCGCGTGCATGAAATGGGCTACGCGACCTACCCGGTGGCCATGTCGCGCGAAAGCTTTCAGCGCCCCCAGCCGGAGTACCTCCTCCTCACCAGTTACAACTATGAGGACTTCGACGCCGAACAACGCAACGTGATGGCCTTGCTTCGATCCGGAGAGTTGGGCTATCAAACCGTAGCCGAGTTTCGCGGGCAATACCTCCCCGGGCGGAGATCGCTGCTCGCCCTGGCCGGCTGGGGTTCCCCGATCCCCGGAAAGATCAGCCCCACCATACTGGTAATGCGAAGCACGAATCAGAGCCAGGAGCGCTAGCCGCAAGAATCAGAGCCGTGGGCGCTAGCCCACGGACTTCCCCCCCCAGAATATCAGAACCGATGATGCCGGCCTGCGCAAACATCCGAATCTCGGGCTTCAGCCCGCGCGGCCCCCGGTAACGGCAAACTCCGATTCACAATCGTCGCGTACCAATAGCGCGCATCCGTGTGTCCTCCTGACCCCATACACGCTATCCTCCCCGCCACGCGCAATTGCGCTTCCGGAGAACAAACGCACCGTGAACGACCGACAACCCATCAACCAAGCAATCCCCAAGCTGATTCTTGCGTCAATGAGCCCGCGACGGCGTGAGCTACTATCTGAGCACCGCCTGGCTGTGGAGGTGCGCGCGCCCACCGTAGATGAACCGAACGAGCTGCGCGCGGATCTCACGCCGGTCGAACTGGCCGAAGCCCTCGCGTATTACAAAGCCGCCGGGGTCGCAGCGACCCTACACCGCGGCTGGGTCATCGGTGGAGACACGGTCGTCGCGGCGGAGAATCAGATTTTCGGCAAACCGGAAGACCGCAACCACGCCGCAAGCATCATCGCCGCATT
>CAZYXP010000042.1:0-22384 GCA_964651325.1 uncultured Phycisphaeraceae bacterium | reverse complement strand
CCGCATCGCGTTGGCAAGGCGGTTACGCGCGTAGCCTTGCTGATCGGTGGAGGGGTGCTGCTTGGCTTTATCGCTACCCAAACGCCGCTGGCCGCTGCCGATACGCCGGATCTATCCGTTCGCGAGGCGCTTGAATCGGCCGTGGAACACCTGAACCAACAGGCACCTAGGCGCGCGCTCGGATGCTTGACGATCGTAGAGCGCGGCGAACCACACAACCCCTGGCTGGCCTATCTTCGCGGTCAGGCCTACCTTTTGCTCGGCCGTCCCGCCGCCGCCTTGGCTCAATTGGATCGGGCCCAAACGCTTCTTTCCAGTGCGGCCATGGACGATCCGGAACTGGCTCGCGCTATCGCATCACTGCGGACCCTGGCCCAGCGTCGGCGTTTGCATATTGATCTTCGTTCCGGAGTCGCGTATGACACAAACGTGACCTTTCTTGACGACGCGGCCGCTAGCCCGGGTCTGATCGCCGGGGAGCAGGATGCCCGATACGGCCATCGGTTCTCCATCGACTACGCGGCTTATGATGATGGCTCGAGTTACTTTACGTTCGGCGGCGGGGCGGCCCAATCCATCCATTTCCACGTGGAAGACTTCGATTTCACCAATTATGAAGGCCACCTCTCTTTCGGCCATCGGTTCTCTAATCACCTGGAAGCGGAGTTGCGCTTGGGCTACGATTTCTCTCGGCTTGGCGGCGACGATTTCAGCGCGATGAGCCGGGTGGGCGCTCAACTGTCTTACTACTGGGATCAAGCGCCATCGCCAATCGCACCGCAAGCTACGCATCTGTTCTACCAGGTTGAGCGCCGCGATTTCCTCTTTGCGACAACGCCTGAATTCGATCGCGACGGGCTCGCTCATTTCGTCGGACTCGAGCAGACATTTCAGATCCGACCGGCTCACGGGATCGATTGGAATTGGAACCTGCGCCTAGCCTATCGATTCGGACACATCGCCACGGACGGGAGCGAGTTCGATCGCCAAGAGCACCGTTTCGGCTTGGGCGTGACGATTCCGCTAATCCACCCGACCAAACCCGGTGCCTACCTCATCTTCCCGGACAAGCCGCTGCAGCTCAGCCTGGATGCCGAGTGGCAAATGGACCGCTACCGGCACGCAAGCCTGACGGATGCCGACAGCGATCGTCGCCGCGATCTGATTTCAAGCTACAGCCTGGTCTTATCCCAAACGTTGATCGACGATCCCAAGGGGGGAAAGCTCGTGCTCCATGGAATCGTCAACTACAGCGACGCCGCCTCCAACGTGAAACTGGAGGATCGCACCAGCCCGTTCAGCTATGAAAAGGCGGTCTACGGCCTGCAGCTTCAGTGGTCCTGGTGACTGGCCAGGCTTTCGGACGTCGAATAGCATGGAATGCTTGCGGCTGTCTTGGCAAACGTCGTGGGGCTCCTCTCATGCCGTTTGGGTTCTTTTGAAAGAGAAAACCCTTGAATCAGGAAGATGACTCTCGCATTCTCAACACCGCCACCAGCACGTTCCTGCTGGACGGTTTGCGCGATGCGGGCAACCGCACCATCTGGCAGGAATTCGTGGATCGTTATCGGCCCATGCTGGTTCGCTATGGCATTCGTGGCGGCCTGCGCGAAGCCGACGCGCAGGACGCCGCCCAGCAAACGCTTATCGCGTTTTGCGCCGCCTATCAAAACGGCAAATACAATCGGGAACAAGGCCGACTGCGGCATTGGCTCTTCGGCATCGCCAAGAACCAGATTCGCAACACCAACCGGCGTGTGCGCCGCAAGGAAATCCAAGTCGCCGACGACGCTAGCCAGACCGACTTCTTCGACCGGCAGGTCGATGAAGCGGAATTGGAGCGAATCTTCGAAGACGAATGGCAGCAGGCCGTGGTCCGCCAATGCCTGGAGGAAATTCGACGCGAGGTGGACGCCAAGTCGATCCAAGCCTTCGAACTGTTCGCATGGAAGGGGCAGAGCGCGCAGGAAGTTGCCGAGCTGCTCGACTTGACCCCAAACGCCGTCTTCATCATCAAACACAGGATCATGAAGCGCATTCGGGCGTTGATCCCGAAGATGGATGAGGTCTGGTAACGGCGCGATGCGCCATCGCCGAAAAAAACCCGGAGAACGTGAAAGATGCCCCATTGGGTGCGACAATACCATGTAGTGCAGACACTTTGTCTGCGTGCTAGAGCGGTTGTTTGGCAAGCGCCGGGGCGCCGCGCGGGCTGAAGCCCGCGGCTCAGGGGCATTGCCTAATTGACGGGCTTTCGGAGCCGCTACACAAGAAGTGACGCCGCTCCAAGAACACAATGAGGATTCGCCCCTATTGGCACGACCGCCACCGGGGAACCCGCGATTGAGATTCGATCATGACCGCCCGCGCGTGCCCAAGCCTTGGCGAACTCGACTCCTTCCTGAGCGGTGGCTGCGCGCCGCGGGATTCAGACCGGATCGAGGCCCATCTGGCTCAATGCGAGGCCTGCTGCGCGCAATGTATGGAGCGTGAGGTACAGGACCCCCTGCTGAATCGCGTGCGCCGGGTGATGAGCTCGGACGATTGGAGCGGGGGCTCCAGTGCCGACGCGCGGCTTGACAGGCCCAACGTCACGACTCGTCTGACCGCCGAGGATCTAATATCGCCCGATGAGGCCGATACCATCGACGGTTATCGGATCCTCGAAGAGCTCGGTCGCGGCGGGATGGGCGTGGTCTACAAAGCCTATCAAAAAGCGACGAAACGAGAGGTCGCGTTGAAACTGTTGGTAGAAGGGCCGTACGCGTCGAGCGCCGCCAGACGTCGGTTTGAGCGGGAGGTGGAGGTGGCCGCGTCGCTGAATCACCCCAACATTGTTTCCATTCTCGAAAGCGGGTTGACGCGCGGCCGCTACTACTTCGCCATGCCGCTCGTTTCGGGCGTCGCGCTGGATCGGCATATTCCGCGCGGGCTGGGTGATCTTCGAAGAACGATTGGACTGGTGGCAAGGGTTTGCGATGCGGTGGGGCACGCTCATCAACACGGCGTAATCCATAGAGACCTGAAGCCCTCCAACGTGATCGTCTCGCCCGACGGCGAGCCCCACGTCCTCGATTTCGGGCTGGCCAAGTGGAGCGCGGCGGATGGTGAATCGCACGACGAAACAAGCTTGAATACGCTCTCCGGGCAGATCATGGGCACGCTGCCCTACATGTCGCCGGAGCAGGCGTCGGGGCGGCACGGGGATACCGATGTTCGAAGCGACGTCTACGCCCTCGGCGTCATGCTCTACCGGCAACTGACCGGCCATTACCCCTACAACGTGTCCGGCCCCATTCAAGAAACGCTGGCCCACATCACCGAGACCGACCCGCCCAGGCCGTCCACGCATCGCCGCCGGATCGCAAGCGAACTCGACGCCATCGTCCTCAAGGCGCTGTGCAAAGAGCGAGACCGCCGCTACCAGTCCGCCGGCGAACTCGCGCGGGATCTACATCGCTGGCTCCGCGGCGAGGTGGTTGAGGCCAAGCGGGACCATCCTCTCTACGTGATGCGGAAAATGGTTTACCGCGCCCGCGTGCCGATCGCGATCGGTGCGTTGTTCCTGATTGTCATGGGCGTTGGCGGCGTCGGCTGGCTGCGGAATCGAGATGCAGCGCGTCAACGCCAGAGCCGCGCGCTCATCACCGCGCTGGCCGCGCAACCGGTGGCCGCAGTCCCAAGGCTCGCACGCGCCCCAGCGGCCGTAGTTCAGCTCGTGCAGGCCGGCTTGAGCGAGATGGTCAAATCTCCCGTGGCCGCGCAACGAGCCACCGGCGTGCGAGGGGTCCTGTTCAGCGATCCGGAGGCGTTCTGGCAAGGCGTCGATGGTGGTGCGCTTTGGACGCACGGTGAATGGCTGGAGTTGTGCGTGTTACCGCGTGAGTTGGCCCCAGCCATACAGCCGCAACTGATCGAGAAATGTGCCCACGGCAGCGAGCGCGAGCGCTACGTCGCGCTTTGCCTGCTGGGCGCCCTCGCCGATCGGCTTGACGCGGCGTCCGGCACAGTGTGCGCGGATGTGGCAGGGAAAGCGACATCCCCAGGTGTCATTTCAGCGGCGCTCTGGGCGGCTTCGAGGTTTGGCGTTTCGATCGACCCCGCCCCTGGCACAGCGTACTTCGTCGATACGGTAACCGGGCTCCAATTCGCCAGATTGCCCGCAAACCCGGCGTTTAGAAAGGGAACCCATGTTGATGATCCGTACATGGGGTTCGACGAGGAACCCGCCGATCGCGGCGTCGCCATCGCGCCGATTCTTATGGCGACAACCGAAGTGACGTGGCCCATCTTCGAACGGTTTCTCACGTCGACCGAGGAACAAGATACGGCAAAGCTTCGCTCGTGGTATCGGCGCATCGCAACCATTGGCGGCGAGCCGATCGAGGACGCGTCTCGCGCGGGAGCGGGGTGGATGACGTTCGCCATGGCTCAACGGTTCGCTGCCTGGTTAACTGCCGAGGGCGAGCGAGCCACGCCCCGGCGAAGTTATCGCCTGCCGACAGAAGACGAATGGGAATACGCCGCCCGCGCGGGCAACAAAGGAATGTTCTGCTATGGCAGCCAGCCGAGCTACCTTCGCCACTTCGCCAACGCATTGGGCCTATCCGATTCCTGGCATCAAGTCGGCCGGCGCATGCCCAACGCATATGGACTGTTCGACATGCACGGCGGGCTCTGGGAATGGTGCGACTCACGCTATCCGCCGGAACTGGCGGCCCGTTTTGATCTGCAAGATGCCGAGCTTTGGGTTCAGCGCGGAGGGGCATCCCATTCCCCGGCGAACGTCTGCCGCTCCGCCGCCCGTAATTTTGCCGCCGCCACAGTAGCCGTCGATTACAACGGGTTTCGCCTGGTGATGGAGCTAGAACAACCATGACCGGCGCACGCTCCAGCACAATGATATGCTTGACGCTCGCGATCTTTGCTGCCGCCGGTTGTGGTAGCGGCGATGCGATCACGGTTGGGCGGGACATCGAAACCGGTTTCGCGTTCACCAATTTTTCAAAGGACCGGTACGCTACGTTGAGGATTCGCGAGCATACGTCTGCCGGACTCGAAACTTTTTTCCACACGCCGCTGCTCGCCCCCGGAGCAACGCAGCGCACCCGTTTTCTCGATGCCCTTGGCGTGGCCTGCCCCGAGGCGATCGACGTCCGCGTGCTGCTTTATGAACGCGTTCGCAGCGACGTCCCAATCGGCCTCGATCCCGGCGAAGAGGTCGGATCGACACCCGCGGTCGCCGGGGCGATGGATGATCTTCCCGTGTGCGGCGCGCAGCCGGTCGAGACCCTGACCATCGTAAACTGGGACGCGCCGGTTGGTGTGGGGATCGTGAAAATCGCCCAAGGGACTCCGCTTGAAGGCGTGTTCGCCGAGCGCGGACTTTTCCCCAATGCGGACGGCGCATGGACGTTCGATGGCGTGGCCGAGGAAGTGGCCGATACAGCGCCGCCGCCTCATGCGGAGGTGGTTGAGATTCGCGGGCGAGTCGTGGACGCGGCCGGCACGGGCGTAGCGGACATCGGCGTTCTGGTGCGCACGCGATTCCGGATTCGCCTTACCGATAGCAACGCCGAAAACGATCCGGACGCCGGCTTCGGCGATCCCATCGCCTTTGTCGCAACCGATCAGAGCGGTACGTTTTCATTCGCAAGGCCCGCGGGGGTCTACCGAGTCGAGTTCTTTTCGGATGATTTTCTGTTTCGACCGGTCGCGCTGGATGTGGAATCTCCCTCGGGCGAGCTTATTTCCGTGGTGGAACCAAGATGACTCAACACCGGGATAACATTTGGAGTTCGTTGCGCTGGCTGCGCGATCGCGCGGTGATAGCGATCATCGGGGCGATGGCGAGCCTGTTTTCCGCTTGCGACGTTCCTTTTGCGCCCGAGTCCAATCCCTTTGCGGCCGCGCCCCGATTGACGCCGGACGGCGAGTCCGCCGAGCTCACCGGCGAGTTGGCGGTGCTCGGCGATTTCGTCAGCGGTGATTGCCTGGCGATCGAAGTGGCGGGCGAAGCGGTTCAAGAGATGCTGATCCTCGTCGCCGATGATCAGACGGATGGCCAGGCCGTTAGCGACGTCGCGTTTGTTGCGGGCGGTGGATCCGCGGGAGAGGCACTGGAATACGCCGTGCTGCGCGAAGGACGGCATTTCTTGCTGCTCAAGTATGAGCCCGCAGCGGCTACAGCGGCGCGCCAGGCCAGCGTCACGATATCGGCATGCGCATCCCGGCCCGATCCCCCGACACGGCAAAGAGTTCGAATCGCGTTTGCGGAAGGGTTCCTTACCGACCCGGGTCTGTGGGACGCACTCGATGGCACCGACGAAGAGCGTGCTTTTCTAGCGTCGACTTCCGCGTTGGTGCGCAACGGGATCATTGCGGCGCTGCAAGAACGCTTCGCTCAGACGCCCATTGAGATTGTCGATTCTGGTGACGCTACGGCAAGTCCGACGTCTGAGGGCAAGGATGTTTCGGTCGTTCATTTCCTGCCGGATCGCGTGCTCGCGGAGGCTCAAGATGTGATCGATGTGGCCACAACGCCGCCTGACCCGGCGCGTCCTCAATGTCTGGCGCGGGTCGTGTTTGGTGAGGTGCTTCCTCGAGGCGCCGGCTTGGACATCGGCAATCGGATGCGAGACGATCAGGCCAACGTGTACGTCGGAAGCTTTCAGGGGCGCGGGCTTGACTGCCGCACCGCCGTCACCGATTCCGTGGGCAACATCGTACGCTCGCTGTCGCAGACGGCGGCGCATGAGATTGGCCATCTGGTGGGGCTTGCTCACGTGGAACAGATGGACGTCATGAACCGCAGCGCGACGGTGGCCTTTTTCCGCGAGTTGCCCCTTGGCCGAGGGCAGCTGCAGTCGGATCAAGTCGTCGATGGCGAGCTGGTCAGCGCGGTTCTCACGGGCGTGATTCAAGATCCTTCCATTTACTTCGCGTCGATCTTCGCCCCGACATTCGACTAAGAAGCGACTGATAAGCGAGCCGCCGGAATGGCCAAGAGTGTGGCACCGGAAGCATGCCATGGCACGCACGGACCCAGTCCTTGCGGCCCCAGCGAAGCCGACGACTATGAACCTGTTGGGCGACGAGATTCTGCGCCACAGGGGGCACATCCATTCGGAACCATCTCAAGCCGTTGGGCTCAGCATGAGGATCAACGTCGCCGCCGCACGGCTTGGTTGCATCGTCGATGATCGCCGCCGAAGAAACCGGCGCCGGCCAACTCGCGGCATCGCCCGCCCGCGCCGCCGGCCGGATTGGATCGGGCGGTAAAAATGTTGTTGCGTGAGCCGAAGGTGAAGCCGGTGGCGGCCCCTTGCTGGCGATTGAAGCGGGCGACGGTCTGACCGCCCAGCACGGTCGGGGCCGTCGTTCGGCCGAGCTTGCCGGCGGCTCCTTCCGGTGAAAACAGCAACGATTGAGAAATCTCCTCGCCGGCGCCCCGAACTTCAGACGCCACGCCGATCGCCGCGGTCGTGGCAAACGTAGCCATCACGCGGTAGGACAGACCGGGAACTGTATACGGCAATGGCGGTGGGGCGTTTGGCGCGGTCGCCAGGATAGGGCCTAGCGGCGGGACGCTCTTGGTGCGTGTTGGTACAGGCCGGTTTTCCGAGGTCCTATCTCGTTTCTTGGGTTCTGGTGGCCCCATGACCGGATCTGACGGACGCGGAGCTTTTGAGTCTTGGAAATGTACAAGCCTGGCGACTGGCTTCGCGCTCGATGCCGCTTGCGGGCGGTTGGCCGCCGGAACCAGGAACCGCGATCGCGGCGGAGCGCAGGCGGTTTGGCTTCCCCATAATAACAGCGCGACCGCCAACATTCGGAGCGCCTTGCCACCGGCTCTGGCGACGATGCCGATTCGAGTACCCCATGCGAGCTGTGAATTCCGTACCATGATGATCCGATCCTATCAGCCAGCGGGGCGTCTTGCCAACGATTTTCCGCTGCTCCATCAATGAGTTCCGTCCCTACTTCACCGCGCCCGGTGTTAGACGCCGGCTGCTGCACAACCTACTCCAACTTAGTGGCCGATCGGCAGGCATCATCGGCTTCCCCATCTCCGAAAGGAGGTGGGCCAGGGATCGACTTCGGCCACTTCCGGCGGTCCGAACGCCCAGCATGAAACTCCCTCTGTCCACTCTGTGACCTCTGTGTCCTCTGTGGCAAACTCCCCTCCTTACCACGCCGCAGCAATCCGGGGCCCACTTGTACTTGTCCACGGCCGACCGTAACCTTTCTTGGAATCCAAGGTCCGAAAAAAACTCAGGGAGTAGGCCATGCGTCGTGCTGATGTTCAAAAAACGCGGTGGAAACTGAGGGAATGGCTGATCGCCGTAGCGGGAGCCGGCCTGCTCGGCGGGTGCAACCCACAGCCGGTCGCCGAGGCCCCCAATGGTCTGGCGGCTCAACAGCGGCGGTCCGCGTTTCAAAGCCTTTGTGCTCAAAACGCGGTCGAATGCACGAGCTCCTGGCCGACGCCCTCGATCGATGTTGAGGCACTGGAAGGGCAGACGGTCGCGCCGGGGGAGACGGGCTTCGTGGTTGAGGCATCGGAGGTCGGTGGGGCGGTCTTGGTTCAGCTCATAGGCAGCGGGAGCGACGCGGGCACCGAGAGCGACGTGCTCACCTTCAGCTGGAGCGCCGCGGCCACCGACACGGACGGCTGCACGGTCGCGGCCGGGGAGGAATTCTCGACCGAAGCCGATCCTCAGATCGAATTGCAGCCCGGGTTTCATTACATCCGCCTGACCGTAATGAATGACGTCATCCGGGATGCGGTTCCGGTTGTGGGATGCGATACCACGCTACAAAATGTGGCCAGTTTTGATTTTCTGGAAGTTGAGATCGAGGTTCGATAGAAAGCAGACCCGCGGCGAACGGGTGATCCACGGCCCGTTTGGACATGGCGGCCCCGATGATCTACACTCGCTTTTGCGGCGCCTTTTGGTCGCCCGGCGGGTCACACCGCTCGCCTGCGAAGGTCATGTACCTCGAAAGGAGTCGGGTTAATCGATGGCTGAGCCGTCATTTGTCCACCTGCACGTTCATACGCATTACAGCCTCTTGGACGGCGCGACGCGCATCCAAGCGCTGATCGATCGAGCCAAATCCTACAACATGGGAGCCGTGGCGATCACCGACCACGGCAACATGTTCGGCGCCGTCGAATTCTACGAGGCGGCGGTCAAGGCGGGCATCAAGCCAATCATCGGGTGCGAGACCTACCTTGCAACCGGCGATAGAACATCGAGGGATCGCGAGGGGCTCAAAGAGTCGTACCACCTGCTTCTCCTGGCAATGAACCTCGAGGGGTATCACAATCTCCTGAGGCTCTCTTCGATCGGCTACACCGAAGGCTTCTACCGCAAGCCGCGCATCGACAAGGAAGTCTTGCGGGAGTTTTCGAAAGGGCTGATTTGCACTAGCACCTGCCTTGGCGGCGAGATTCCGCAGGCATTTCTCAATCGCGATCGCGCGGCCGCCGAAGACTTGGCCAAGACCTATCTGGAAATCTTCGGGCCGGATCGGTTTTTCGTCGAGCTCCAAGATCACGGCATGAAAGAGCAGCAGATGCTCAACCCCGAGTTGGTGGACTTAGCCAAGCGGCTTGGCGTCGCAACGATCGCCACCAACGACGTACACTACCTCGAGCACGACGACGTCGAGGCCCACGACGTGCTTTGCTGCATCAACACCGCGTCGCAGTTGGACGATGAAGAGCGATTCAAGTTCCCGTCGGACCAATTCTACTTCAAGTCCATGGAGGAAATGGCGCGTCTGTTTCCCGATCACGCCGACGCCTTGGCCAACACGCAGCACGTCGCCGACATGTGCGACGTTCAGATCGAGTTGGGCAAGCGGCACGCCCCGGTGTACCGCGTCCCCGACGAGTTCACCAACGATGCTGGAACGCATCTGACCGACTCCGAATACCTGCGCAAGCTCGTTATGGATGGGGCGGCCGATCGCTACGACGAAATCACTGACGAGATCCAGCAGCGAATCGATTACGAGCTCCAGGTGATCACGAGCAAGGGGTTCGCGAGTTACTTCCTGATCATGTGGGATTGCGTCTTGTACGCCCGCGCGCAGGGAATTCCCGTCGGCGCGCGTGGTAGTGGCTGCAGTTCTGTGGTGGCGTTTTGCCTCTACCTGAGCCTGCCCGACCCGATGCGCTACGGCCTCTATTTCGAGCGATTCATGGACCCCGACCGCGACGAGATGCCCGATATTGATCTGGACATCTGCCAGAATGGGCGCGCGGAGGTGATTCGCTACGTCCGGCAGAAGTACGGACACGTCGCGCAGATCATCACATTTGGAACGCTCAAAGCCAAGGCGGCGGTCAAGGATGTCGCGCGAGTTCTGGGCATGGGCTTCGACGAGGCCAATGAGCTGACCAAGCTGATTCCCAGTGATCTGAAGATGACGCTCGACAAGGCGCTCGATCAGGAGCCCGAGCTGCGCAAGCGATACGAGCAGGACGACGTGGTCAAGCGCGTGCTGGATATCGGACGTCGGTTGGAGGGCGTGGCCCGCAATGCCGGTGTTCACGCCGCCGGCGTCGTCGTGGCCGATCAGGAGCTGACCAGCTTCCTTCCGCTCTACAAGGCCGCGGGACAGGATTCCGTGATCACCCAGTTCGACGGCCCCACCGTCGAGAAGGTCGGCCTGCTCAAGATGGATTTTCTGGGCCTGCGTACGCTGACCACGCTGGAACGCGCCAAGCTTCTAGCCCAAGAGAATTCGGGACGCAAAATCAATCTCGGCGAGCTCGACCTGACCGACCGGAAGGTCTATGGACTCTTCGAACGAGGGGACACGAAGGGCATCTTCCAGTTTGAGTCGGGCGGGATGCGCGATGTCATCATGCGGATCAAGCCCAACCGCATTGAGGATCTGATCGCAGCCAACGCCCTCTATCGCCCCGGCCCCATGGAATACATCCCCGACTACGTGGCCCGAAAGCATGGCGGCAAATGGACCACGCCGCATCCAATCATGTCGGAAGTGCTCGAGGAAACGTACGGGATCATGGTCTATCAAGAGCAGGTCTCCCGCATCGTCAATCGACTTGGGGGGATCGAGCTCAAGACGGCGTTCAGGCTGGCCAAGGCCATCAGCAAAAAGAAAACCGAGATGATCGAAGCCATGCGGGCGCCGTTCATCGAAGGATGCGGCGCCAACGGCGTCCAGGGCAACGTCGCCAACGAAGTGTTCGACGACATCCTGAAGTTCGGCGGCTACGCGTTCAACAAAGCGCACTCCACAGGATACGCCCTAGTCGCCTATCAGACCGCGTGGATGAAGACCTACTTCCCCGTGGAGTTCATGGCCGCGGTGATGACTTTTGAAATGTCGAGCACCGACAAGGTCGCCGAGTATCGCGAAGAGTGCCATCAGATGAAGATTGCGCTCGAACCGCCTTGCATCAACGTGTCCCAATACGATTTTATCGCCAGCGTAACGGCCAAGCCACCAAAGGGCGGCGACAACAACTCCGAAACCAACCGGGCCATTCGTTTCGGGTTGGGCGCCATCAAAGGCGTGGGCGGTAAGGCGGTATCCGCCATTGTCGCCGAGCGAGAGGAGGCCGGCCCGTACAAGAGCCTGATTGATTTCTGCGAACGCGTGGATCTCTCCGCCGTCAACAAGGGCACGATCGAGGCGCTTATCTCCGCCGGGGCATTAGACGTCACCGGCACGATGCGCAAGGCCATGTTTGACCGCACGGAAAGCGCCATCTCCGCCGGCCAATCGGCCCAACTCGACAAGAAGATGGGACAGATGAACCTGTTCGGCGGCGGGGGAGGAGGGGGCGAGGGCAGCAAACCCGCGAGAATCCCGGACGAGGCGCCGCCCTTGTCAGGAGCCGAATGGCCGGAAGCCGAAATGCTCGCGAGAGAGAAGGCCGTACTGGGCTTTTACATCACCAAGCACCCCCTCGCCAGCCATGAGCATCTGTTGCGGGCTTGTTCAACGGTCACCACCAACGGGCTGGGCCGGTATGAAGACGGCGATTCGGTCGTGATCGGCGGCATGGTGTCGAGCCTGCGCATCGTCGTCACCAAGTCCGGCCGAAACGCCGGCCGCAAGATCGGCATCGTGACGTTGGAGGATCTCAACGGACGCATCGAAGCCATTGTCTTTCCAAAACAGCTCGAAACGTACCGCGCCCTGCTGGCTCCTGATGCCATTGTCTTTCTGGAAGGCGAGGTCGACAGAAAGCGTGAGGAGCCGTCGCTTCGAGTGGCGCGCGTGGTCGCCCATGAAGACGCGATGGGCTGCTTCGTAAGAGCCGTCCTCTTGGACTTGCCCGAACCGGCTCCGGTGGACCGGCTGGTCGAAATCCTGAATGCCAACCACGGCGAGTCGCCCGTTTACCTAAACGTGCATGCCGCCGATGACATGCTGGCCCGAATCGAATGCCACCCGCGATTGCGCATCCGATGCTGCCGGGAATTCCTAACGGAAGTGTCCGATCTCTTCGGCACCAGGGCGGTCACGATCCTTGGCCCCGCACGAGAGAATATTCCCATGACGCTGCTTGTTCCAAACGCCAGGCCAAAACGCGAACCCGTCCTCGCGTGACCAAGCCGTCACGATAACGCGGAGCCTACGACCATGAGCGGTCCATCTTTGGCACGCATCGCCATCGTCGGCTGTGGCTACGTGGGATCAAGGCTCGCCCAGAGGCTCCTGGCCGACGGACACGATGTGGTCGGGACGACCACCACGCCGAAGCGCCAAACCGAGCTGGAGGCCATAGGCATCCCCGCGCGACTGCTCCGGTTGGATCAAACCGACAAACTGAGAGAACTCTTCGCCGATCGCCGGATCGTCGTGTGCTGCGCCGGGGCCGGAAGGGCGGGTAACTACCGCAGCGTGTACGTTGACGGATTGCGGTCGCTCATGTCCGCCGCGACCGACACTGCCGTACGCCGCGTCATTTACACGTCATCGACCCGCGTCTACGGACAATCGGACGGCCGGTGGGTCGATGAATCCTGCGCGCCTGATCCAAGCGATGATCGCGGTAGGGTGTTGCTGCGGGCGGAAGGCATATTGCTAAACGCGGGCAAGCCGGTGGGCGTGGGTAGCACCGCAGCCGTCGTCCGGCTCGGCGGAATCCACGGCCCAGGTCGTGCGCTAAGCGAACGCATTCGCCGGGCCTCCGGCGAAGACATGCCCGGCGGAAACACCTTCGTAAACCTAATTCACGTAAGGGACGTGGTGCAAGCGCTGGGTTTGCTCTGCGAATCAACCTACAGCGGCGTGCTCAACCTGGTGGACGATCAGCCGGAGCCGCGTCGGTTTCTTTATGATCGCGTGCTCTGCGAAGGAAACCTGGCCCCCGCTCGATGGATCGACACCGCTGGCGAAAACGAATCCATTGGCAAGCGCGTCCGCAACGCATTGATCAAGAAAACGCTCGGCTTGCATCTCGAATTCCCGACGCACGCATAGTGAGCCGGCGCAGCGGGTTGACCACCAAGACGCAAAGGCACCAAGAAGAAGTGAGAGAAAGGTAGATTCGTCTACACGTTCTGAGCCGCGGGCTTCAGCCCGCGCGGCGGGTGCGGGAGGCCACCCGCGGCTGTACGGCAACAACGTGCGTCTTGCAAGCTGCCGTGGCTGCGGTAAGCTGGCGCCGATAGCGCGTGCGTCTCGGCTGACCGAGCCGCCACACGCGAACACGACGGCCTCGTGTCGGGCAAGACGGGACGGATCACGTGGAATCAACATCGATAACGATTGTCTCCGGGCTTCCTCGATCGGGCACCTCCATGATGGTGCACATGATCGACGCGGGCGGGATTCCCGTCTTGACCGACGGCGTTCGCCAGCCTGACGAGCACAATCCCCGTGGCTATTTTGAGTTTGAACCGGTCAAGCGGACCACCGAAGACGCCTCGTGGCTCGCTCAGGCCGGCGGCAAGGTCGTCAAGATGACCTACCTGCTCCTTGAAGCCTTGCCCTTGGATCGGTTGTACCGGGTGGTATTCATGCGGCGGTCGTTGGACGAGGTCATCCGCTCACAAAACGCGATGCTCGGCCGATCCGGCGGACAAGATCCAGACATGCCGGATGCGCGCGTGCGGCAAGTGTTTCGGACCCAGCTCCAAGAGGTCGAAACATATTTAACGGCGCGCGAGAGTTTCCGCGTGCTGTTCGTCAATTACAACGAGGTCATCGAATCGCCCACGACGTGCGTCAACGCCGTCAGCGAATTCCTAGGCCGACCGCTGAACACGGCCGCCATGGCCGCCGTGATCGACCCGTCGCTGTACCACCAGCGCCACCGCGATCCGACCTGACACGATCCGCGGCGCTACGCGAACTTCTTCAGATGCGCCTCCGCCTTGGGCAACACTTGGGCGATGGCCTCCTCCAGGGGGCAACTCAAAATCGCCCCGGCGGCCTGGCTGTGACCCCCGCCGCCGAAAAGCCCCGCCAGCTCAACGACCGTCACCTCACCCGAACCTCGGAAGTTGATCCGCGTCTTGCCCTTGTGCCCCTCGGTGAACAGCATGGCCAACACCACGCCGTTGAGCGATCTCGGCACGTTGATTTGATCGTCGATATCCGCGGCGGTACACCCGGCGGAATGGATTTCCTCGTGGCTGGCGCTGCTGTACGCTATTCGACCGTCGGCCACGGCTTTGGTGTTGGCGTAGACGGTGCGCATCAAATTGAATTCCGACTGTGTCTGATTTCGATCCGTCCGCTCGCCCAGCTCGCCGACTCGAGCGCCCAGCGAAGCCAACTGAGACGCCGTCTTCAGTGTGGCCGCGCCTGTCGTCGGGAGCGAAAACCCCAGCGTGTCCGTCTGGATACCTGCGTAGAGCAGTGATGCCGTGATGGCATCGACCGGCTTTCCAATCGAAAGGAGCAACTGACCGACCATCTCGCACGCGCTGCTTGCGTCGCCGGCGATCCAGTTGATCGCCCCAAACGCCGTGTTGGTGGCGTGATGGTCGATGTTGAGCAAGGGCCTGCCCGCCGACCAGTCCGTTTCCTTGATCGCCTTCTCGATATTGCAGCGAGGCTTCTTGGCGGTATCCAGGGCAATGAACCCGTCGGCATCCGAGAAATCGCCCCCGGTGGCGACCTCCACCTCGGCCCAATCGAGCATGAACGCCAACCGCTTCGACAGGGAACCATCCGGCAGCGAAACCTTCGCGCGACACCGATCTGATCTGAAGGCGCGAGCCATTGCGAACATGGATCCAAGCGCATCGGCGTCCGGAACTACATGGCTGATCATGATCGGCGCACGCATGCCTGCGAGCGCCGACACGATGTCGTCAGGAATCCGGCGATCGGCGTCACCGTCTGGGTTTGTCGTCATGCTTACTCGCTATCGGGCCTCGTGCCGGATTCAATCGCAATGGGCTGATCGCGCCGAAGACCACAGCCGAGGGTGGCTGTGCTACGGCTACTACGCTTCTTTCATGGAGCCGATCAGAATATCCGCAACTTCAGGCCGCGTGAATTCCTCCGGAGGACGTTCGCCTTTGAGCAACATCTCGCGAACCTTGGTCCCGGACAGGAAAATCTGATCGCCTTCGAACTTGGGAAACGTTTTGCCGCTAACCATCCCGCCCGCTCGCTTGGACCAGGCCGCATGTTCAAACCGAAGCGTGGCGATCTTCAATCCGCCATCGGGAAGCGTGTCGAAAATCTCCTGGGCATCGTAGGTGCCGTAGTATTTGCCAACGCCCGCATGGTCGCGGCCGATGATGATGTGGCTGCATCCGTAGTTCTGCCGCATGATCGCGTGCAAGATGGCTTCGCGCGGGCCGGAGTATCGCATTGCGCCCGGCAGGATGCTCAGCATCGTGTGGTCCGGATGATAGTATTTCTCGATGATCGTCTCGTAACACTTCATCCGAATGTCGGCGGGAATGTCCCCATCCTTTGTCGCCCCCATCAGCGGATGAATCAACAGGCCGTCCGTAATCTCCTGCGCACACTTGGTCAGGTATTCATGCGCGCGGTGGATGGGGTTTCGCGTCTGAAACGCCGCCACAGTCTTCCAACCGCGTCGCGTGAATTCCTCGCGTGTCTGCGCGGGCGTGAGTCGGTGCGCCTCAAACATCGGATCGTGACGAGCTGTAACGGCGTCAATCGTGCCCGCCAGGCACGTGTCGCCTTCTTCCATCGTGAACTTCACGCCGGGGTGGGCCAGGTCGTCGGTACCAAACGCCTTGATCGCCTGCTTTTTCTTGTCCTGCTTGTATTTCTCAGAAACCTTCATGTAGCCGAGTAGCCGGTCCTGATCGTCGCAGAAGCTCACGACCTCTCCGACTTCGACCGCCCCGGCCGTGGCGTCATCGACAGCACACGTGATCGGAATCGGCCAGACCGTCCCATCCGCAAGTGCCAGGTTGTCGCATACACTGTTGTAATCCTGCTCGCCCATGAAGCCCGAAAGCGGGCTCATGGCGCCGATCGTGATCATCTCAAAGTCGCACTGCTGACGGGCATTGAGCGTAATCGTAGTCTTCGGGCAGTCGGCGGCCTGGGCTGCCCCGGTACGATCTACGAGCCTACCGCCGTGCGGAGCAATGATCTCAGGTTTCCCCATCGTGTTCCCTTTCGTGTTGCAAATAGTATTGATTAACGAGTTATTTCCAGGCTTTCGCAACCCGGCTGCCTCAGGCTAGCGCAAGGCCATGTTTGAGTCCGCGCCCTCGAGCCACAATCCCCGAGCCGCAGGCCCGCCGCCTGCGTGGAGCGGAACACTCGCAAGCACCGCTACCCTATGGAGTCTTACGCCAAACCGCAACCCCGAACCATGCCCTGTCGCCGGAACTCATGGCGATTTTGAGGTCTTTTCAATCGGGCGAGCGGGCATCCCCACAACGAAAACGCTGGGGAGGGGTGTGACGCCTTACTCGGATCCTAATGTGCCCCCCGGCGACGGCTCAATGGGAAGCTTTGGCTTTGACCTTGGCGGGCGCCACGACCATGGTCATGCGCCGCCCATCCATAAGTGGGAAACGTTCTACCTTGATCGTCTCGCCAAATTCTTCAATGATGCCCTTGAAAATGTCCGTGGCGCGCTCGCGATGAAATCGCTCGCGTCCTCGGAAGAGCATCGTGAATTGCACCTTGTGGCCTTGTCCGAGAAAGTCCTTGGCACGATTAAGCTTGATTGCTCGATCGTGCTCATCGGTCTTGGGGCGGATACGAATCTCTTTGAGCGAAACGGTGTGCGACCCCGCCCCCAGTTTCTGACGCTTCTTGCGTTCGTACTTGAACTTGCCGTAATCCATGATGCGGCAGACCGGCGGCGTTTCCATGGGCGAAACCTCCACTAGGTCCAGCCCAGCATCGCGTGCGAGACGCAATGCTTCCTCGGTCGGAATGACCCCCAACTGTTCCTGATGCTGATCAATGACGCGAATCGGCGACACGCGAATGCGATCATTGAGTCGAAGTGCTTTAGCGATGGCGTTTGACCTCCCAAAATGCCGAAAACCAACCTCAAGGAGCCACACACCCCTTATGGTCAATGCCGATTCGTGCCGCGTCTTAACTACGACGCGCCTGATACCGAATCGGTTCCTTTGCTCTCAATCTCCGCGCGACACGCCGTGATAAACCCATCCAGCGGCATGTTGCCAAGGCTCTTGCCAGCCCGATCGTTGATGTTGACCGAGCGCTCCTGAGATTCGCTTTCACCGACAACGAGGATGTAGTTGACTTTTTGCGATCGAATCCGGTGTTTCTTCGGCCCGATCTTTTCGTCCCCGTCGTCGAGTTCCGTTCGCACACCGGCGGCTTTGAGTGCATCGACAACCTGCCGGCCATACTCGCGACTCTTGCTGCTCACGGTCGCCACAGCCACCTGTACCGGCGATAGCCAAAGCGGAAACGCGCCGGCAAAATGTTCAATCAAAATCCCTACGAATCGCTCCATGCTGCCGAATGGGGCGCGGTGAATCATGATTGGAATGTGTGGTCGGTTGTCGGCCCCGGTGTACGAAAGCTTAAATCGCTCCGGCTGAGTATAGTCGACCTGCACCGTACCCAGTTGCCAATTCCGACCAATGCAATCCTTAACCACGAAATCGATTTTCGGCCCGTAAAACGCCGCTTCGCCGATCTCCTCGGTAAAAGCCACGCCGCTCTCGCGAGCAGCGGCCCGGATCGCATCCTGGGCTTTGTCCCAGTTTTCCGCCGAGCCGACGTACTTATCGCTGGCCGGATCGCGCATGCCGAGGCGAACGCGATAATCGGTCATTCCAAGCAACTCGAGCACTTGCCGTGTCAGGTTGACCGTGGTCCGCAATTCGTCGGCAAGCTGATCGGCCGTGCAAAATAGATGCGCGTCGTCCTGCGTGAATCCACGCACCCGCGTCAAACCGCTGATTTCACCGCTTTGCTCATACCGGTAGACCGTGCCGTACTCAGCCAATCTCACCGGAAGATCACGATAACTGCGTGGTTTCGCGGCGTATATCTGAATATGGTGGGGACAGTTCATCGGCCTGAGCATGTATCCCTGCTCATCGACGACTGTCCGCTGCAACGCCGGGACGGTCTCATCTGAACCGAGCTGGTCCGGCAGGCCGTCGATCTTCCCCCAGCACGTCTCAACGGCATCGAGCATGGTCCTAGCGTGCGATAACAGCTCTTCGCGAGAGTCGGAATCCGCCGACTTGGCTCTATGAAGAATGTGAAGGACGCTTTGAATCCCAGGGCCGCGATCAGATTCAAACATCGCTGGAAAATTTGATTCTGCGTAGTACGGAAAGTGGCCGCTCGTCCGATACAGCCCCAACTGAGCGATATGAGGCGTGTAGACCATTTCGTAACCGAGATCAATCATCGTCTCGGTTAGGTACTTCTGCAGCTCGGTGCGAATCACCGCGCCCTTGGGCATCCACAAGATCAGACCGCTGCCGACGCGATCGCTGATCGTAAAGAGGTCCAACTCCTTGCCGATCACACGGTGATCACGTTTCTTGGCCTCCTCCAACTGCTCGAAGTGGCTTGTGAGTGAAGATTTCTTGAAAAACGCGGTACCGTAGACCCGCTGAAGCGGCTGGTCGTTTACATCGCCGCGGTAGTGCGAGCGGCTGACCTGCCGGATTTTGAACGCTTTGATTTTTCCGGTCGAGGGCACGTGGGGACCGCGGCAGAGATCCTCGAAATCTGTACCAGGGTCGTCCCCCGTAACGTAGAAACTCAGCACGTCGCCCTCGGCGCGCGTCGCATTATCGACCTTGTAGCGATTGGCTTCGTCGCCCAGCTTGGTCATGGCCTCTTCCCGCGACAGCTCGAACCGACGAAAAGGGCGATTCTCTTTGACGATCCGCTTCATCTCGGCTTCGATGCGCGGGAAATCATCCGGAGTGAGTGAGCGATCCAAATCCAGATCGTAATAGAAGCCGTCGTCCAAGGGCGGGCCATAAACGAGTTTCGTTTCGGGGAAGAGCGTGCAGATGGCCTCCGCCATGACGTGCGCACAGCTATGACGCAACACGGCAAGGCTCGCCGCGTCCTCGTCGGATGCGGTAAGGATTGAAAGTTCGCAGTCGCCGGGAAGCGGGCGAGAGGTTTCAACGATTTCGTCATGACCGTCGATCAAAATCCGGCCGGCAATGGCTACTCGAGCCAATCCCGCGCCAATTGTCGCGGCAACATCGGCGACGGTTGCCCCATCAGCAACATCCATGACGGTTCCGTCGGGAAGCGTGACCTTCAGCGAAAATCTCCTAATCCGGAGCTCTAGGATCGAGGCACAAAAAAAACGGCACAGCCCACCATGGCGCCGATTCAAACCCACCGCGCCATTACCTCGGCCAGAGGCAACCGCACTTAGGGGCGTCCCATTTTTGAGACTATGATCGACGTGACATTGAGCTACGAGCCGTTTCTACGATTAACAGGATCGACTTCCCACGCACACGCGCTTTTCGGGAAGCCGTTTTCTTCAAACTCTGAGTTTAATATATCACAAATACGGGAAAGGTCAAGCGAATTACGCCTGCTCCGCCGACCCAAAACTCCAGGGCCAAACCACAATGGCGTTCCTGGTACCTGATGTCGACGGGCTAAGGGCTTGAAAACAAGCCGCTGACCACGCTACCGAATAACGCCGAAAGAATCGCCACAATAAATCCTGCCAACTGCCCGAGAAACTCAGTCGAGGCAAAGAAACCGTTAAGATCAAGCTGCATGGCCGCTCCCCTTTGGACTCCGCAATTGGTTCGGCACTTGTCGAACAATGTGCGTCAACGAACCGGGGGACATTATACGGACTGTCTCCAACCTGCCAACACCACAATGCCCGGCACGCACGGGATGTAGCACGGCCGCCCTCGGCTGTGTCGCCGCCGTCGGTGGTGTTGCACGTCTCAAGCTCGGAGATGAGCTGCGTCGCGGGACCCACACTCGGGGGCGAGTATGCTACATGCCCGCCGCAACCACCTACCGGGCGAGCACGGCCGTGGGCCAGGTTGAAGGATCCAAATGCCAAGATAGATCGTCGCCCACGGTTGAAAACTGCTGCCCGAGTTCACGATCCTCTACCAGGAGGTAAAACCCGATTCTGGGGTGGTCCTTGGAATCAAAACCGTAAAGGGCCTCCGCCGAGATGTGCGCCTCCAGAAAATACCCATTCTTGCTGATGGTTGAGGCGATTTCGAGCGCGCCGTCGGGTACGGCCGGGCCTTCAGCCACCGCCCGCTGAATTTTGCCGACCCCGGCCACTGGTTCCTTGCCACCCTTGCCGCCACCGCTGGGAAGAAAATGGAATTGCCGGCAATAACGAGTCGCGCGGCGGTTGGATCGGGCATCGCGCATGTCCGTACACAGGCGGACGTTGTCCCCCTCCCAGAATCTGGCGGGATCACATCGAAGGGGCTTGCGCTTGCCCGCAACCCGCACCGCAAGATAGAACCCAGACTCGTTCCAGCAGGCCCACACGTCGGCAAAATCCGCCGCCGCGTCCATAGCGCCAAGCTTGGGCAGCCGCTCTTTATCCGACCATCCTCGAATCGTTCCATTGACCTTGGGCGGACGCGCTCGATACTCAATCGGGAACTCGAACGAAAACAGCCATCGGTTGGGAACCAGCACCGTCATGCGGATTGCAGCCTTTCTGTATCGTCGGTCGCGCGACACTTCAGCCAGACGTCGCGGAACTGCTTCCAGTCGGTTTGATTGATGGTTCGGATCCAAAACATGACCCAGTAGGTCGTGGACCGCTCGCGGATTTCGGCCGCATCGCCGAGCCGGTCGATCATGGCCGGCGTGATCACCCCGGCCGGGGCGCGCAATTCCAGGCGGAGTCCTCGCCCGAGATTGGTCACGATTTTCCCCGCGATTTTCGCCTCTCCAGGAATCGAAAAGAGGATGGCGGTTTCCTGGCTCCATTCGACGCGCAAGCCGGGTTCGATCGCCTTGAGCTTGCCGATGACGGTGAGGATCAACTCCGGCCGCCACTTGAGAACATGGCGTCGGACGGCTGCTTTCTGGCCCAGATGCCAACCCCGCCCGTCCAGTTTCCAGGGCTTTCCCTGATGAGGATCCGCAGCAACGCGATCGAGGGTCTGGCAATAGGCTTCATGGGCATCTTTCAAGAACCTGCGAAACGCGGCTTTTTTGACGTCTTTGAAATCTCGAAGCGTTAGTCGGATGGCGCTCCATCCGTTGCCGACGGGCCGGACACGGGCCCGGCCCCATTGCCCGTAGAGTGGCAAATCCGATCGCTCGTCGAGGGTCTTGATGCCGAGCCGTTTGGACAACCCGGCCGTCGTGAAGCTGCCCTCGGGCACCCGCAGCGCCATTTCGAGCAGATCTTTCCCGCCAGTAAGGAAATGCGCGAACCATTGCTTGCTCTTGGCCGCGGTGATTTCGACGCGCGTGCGGTGGTTCCAATCCGTGGGAAGCAGCGCACCGAGCGATTCGATGGCGTCGACCAGCCAGGCCAGCATCGCCGATTCCCACTCAACGGATCGGCCTTGGCTGTCGGTGTGATCGACGGTATGCCAGGTTCGCCCATCTTGTTCCCAGGGCATCTTGACGTCGTCGCCAAGATCGAGCTTCTCGCCGCGCGCCGGCTCGGCAGGCTGATTGCTGGCGCGAGAATGAACCTCACGCGGCTCAACGGGGCCGGTCTTTAGCACGGGAGCCAGTGATCGACCCGTATGGGATCGCTTGCAAGCCGCTATTCGCTCCGGCGGGCCGCACGCAACTATATCGCCGCCCCCGCCGCCGGCCTCGGGGCCGACGTCGATGATCCAATCGGCCGTCTTGATGACGTCGAGGTTGTGCTCGATGCAGATGCAGGTGTTGCCAATGTCCACGAGCCGGTGGAGCACGGCGAGCCGCTTGTGTGAATAGACAGGCCGAG
>CAZYXP010000041.1:10699-23110 GCA_964651325.1 uncultured Phycisphaeraceae bacterium | reverse complement strand
ATCATCCCTACTTGTTCGATAGCGCCTGGCCGCTTTGGGTGTTGCTGGCTCCGGCGAGTGTGTGGCTGTTGGTGGCAAGCGCAACGGTCCGCAACCGTGGCGCGGCGCCGGTGTTGATGCTGATTGTGGCTAGCTTCGTCGCCACTTGTTTGCCGGGCAGATTCTGGCCTCACTATTACTACTTGATGATTCCCCCGGCGGTGATCGCCTGTTCGCTGGTCGCGGGCGATCTCGCGAGGTTGGCCCGGAGCCTGATCGCGCGGACGGATCTTCCGCCGGTGGCCGCTACGATAATCATCCCCTTGATGCTGCCGCTGCTGCTTTCGGCCACTCAATACGAGCATTACCTGAATCAGCCGCTGTTTGGTATCACGGTGTCGCGGTACAACTCTCGAGACTTTTGGGCTCGTGGGCAGGGTGAGCGCATCAAGAGCGTTACGCGACCTACCGACGCGGTTTTTGTCTTCGGCCACGACACGGGCATCTACTACTACGCCAATCGCAAATGTGCCTCGCGCTACACGATGATTACCGGACTTCAATCCGGGTACTCGGGCGTGCAAACGCGTCGCAAGACGCTTCTGGCTGAGTTGCAAGAGCACTTGCCCCGCGTGATTCTGGTCCTATTTGACGAGCCGCCGTTTCCCGGTTGGGGCGAATTCCTGGAGCGCCATTACGGCCCGGCGATCGGCGTGGACTACCACGATAAGACGGGCCAGCCCATCATGGCGGTCTTCGCGCTAGCCAGCGACCCCATCAAGCCGATCGACTGGGACTGGGATCGAAAAGAGGTAGGAGGCTGGTAGGCGCGACCTGCCCAGCACCCGCCGGCCGTCAGCTTCAGAGCACCTGGCGCAAGCCTGGTGACATCCCTTCGGCCGTGGTACGCGGATCGCCGATCTCCCGATCGGCATGGACGATTCGGAGTATGGACGTGTTGAAAACAGGACTTGGCAACGGGCGATTGGCAGCCCCGGGGTCCGCAGGCTCGCGCCAGCGGCTCTGATTCGGCGTGATCGCCTGCCGAAATGGTCACAGATCGCAGAACGCCCGAGTCGTAATGCAAGCGATTCGCACTTGTTCGGTGCCCAGACCGTGTGCTACCCTGCCTCGCTATGCCGAGCGGTGTAATTGACATTCAACGACTGCGGGCCATGCTTGAGGTGGATCGGGCTGGACGATCAAACGAGCGGCATGGCGGCCGAACGAACGTCGGGCGAATCGGTCGCTCGATCGAGTGGGTGGCCGAGACCGACAGCACGAACGACTGGGCCTGGAAATCCGTCGAAGACGACGGTGCGGACGGCTTGGTCGTGGTCACAGAGTTTCAGCGCCTGGGGCGGGGTCGGCTGGGGCGGAGTTGGACTTCGCCGCGTGGGGCGAGCTTGCTGTTTAGTGTTCTGTTGATCGACGAGGGTGGGGCGCTCCACGGAGGTGAGATCGGGCTGCTTGCGGCCGTGGCTTGCGCTGGCGCGATCACCGAGACGACGCAGCTCATTTGCTCGATCAAGTGGCCCAACGATCTAATGGTATCAGGGAAGAAGGTCGGCGGCATTCTTGTCGAATCGCGGAAGCGCGGCGACGGTACAGCCTGCTACGCGCTGGGCATCGGCATCAATTGCTTGCAGCAGGCGGGCCACCTCCCGCCGGCGCTGGCGGGCAGCGCCACTTCCCTTGACATCGAATGTGCTGCCGCGATCGACCGGACGGCCTTGCTTGCGGGCGTGCTCCATGCCTTGGACGATTGGCTCGCCCGGCCGGCGCAATGGGCATACGAGGAGCTGCACACGCAATGGCTGGCTCGCTGCGAATTCGTGGGCCGCCGCGTCGAGCTGCAACATGCCAATCAAACGTTCGTGGGTACGATGCTCGACATCGACCCGGCCGCCGCCCTGCTTGTGCGCCTTGACGAAGGGGGAATTCGGCGGTTCGATGCATCGGATACAACCGTGCTGTCGACAAGAAGTCCGTGAGCGCCGCAACCAATAGCGGCAGCTCGCGATCGGAATCGCACCCGGGCAGGAGGCCCCAACCGTGGCAAGTCGTCACGCGCGCCGCCGTCTAAGACGTGGCGCCACAAAAAAACGTCGATCCGTCCGACCGGCGCTTCCCGTCACGCCGCACGCCGCCACGCATACGCACCGGCACAATCCTTCGGATGAGACCGCCGAATTCGCAGAGGCGGGTCTCCCCGCGCGGTCGGAGGCCGAGGCCGATTCATCCCCGCGCCTCGGGGCGTTGATGGCCTTGTTGCTCGGCGTCACCGCGGGGATGCTCATGCTCGGATTTAAGAAGTACTTCCTATCCGCGAAGGGTGCGCCCTCCATCGAAGGAAACACCGTCGTGGGGATCATGTTGATCGCGGTGTCCGCAGGTGTTCGCGTCCCTCAACATCTGGCGACTTGGATCGGCATCGCGGCATGGCGCCGCGTGGTTGGCCGGCGTGGCAACCCCGACAAGGTGGCGGGGGTCCTGGTGCTCCGTTCGATTGACCGGTCGTTGCACTGGACCGTGTTGGCGGTAATCGCACTCGCCTGCGGGCTGACCAGCGCCGCGACTCCGCTGATGATCGACGTCTCACTCCAATGCTGGACGTGGACGGCGTCGCATTTCATCTGGTCCGATGTTCCGCGGACCGTGGCAGAGGTCATGGTTACGTGGCTGTGCGCCTTGATGCCCATGGGCCTGCTAGGCCTCGCCTGCACCTGTACCTACCGGCTCCTTTGCCGCCATGGCCAATGGGAAACTCGTGCAGGATCGTACCACTTGCTGGGCGCGGCCTTAGGTCTTAGCGTCGCGTACACCCTTGGCCTGCTTCAGATTCCAAATACGATCCTCCTCGTGGCATCGGCGGTGCCGGCGCTCTGCGTTGCCGCAATCTCAGCCGGAGTCCTCGCTGCCGCGGGGGCCAGAAATCTCGGGAATCGAGGCGACGAGTCCGCATTGGGTCCCACTCGCGGAGACCGCTGGCCCATGCTGTTGCGAGCCAGCGTCGTGATTGTGGCGGTGGCCGCGACCACCTGGGTCCATGGCGCGGCCGTTGGCTCCGCCGCCGACGGATCGACCAAACTTCAGCGCGGCGCCCTTTATATCGGGTGCCTGGGTTTGGGGGCATGGCTGGGCACGCTCAAGCAGCGATCGAATGCAGACTCCATCGGCGGGTTCGGAGCCGCATGTGCTACGGCCGGGGCGATCACCGCGATGGTCGCCATCGGCCTGACGAACCACCAACTTGCCCAACCGGCTCTTCTGCGGCTGGCGTGTATCCTCGGGATCATGTCCACCGGGTATGCCGTCGCCTCGGGGACGCGGGCGCTTTTGACCCAAGTCGGAAGCCGTTCGAGCGTCGGAACCATGACGCTGGCCAGAATGTTGGTCGCCGGCGGTTTGTCCGTGGCAATCATCGCGCCTTTGAGCCTGAGCAAACTCGGATTTCCCGCGACCCTGGCGGCGGTGGGGCTGGGGCTCCTTGCGCTGGGCGGGACGTTGGTGATTCACGAGCCACGATATTCTCCGACGACGCGAAGAATCCGCATAGCCGCGATCTTTGGCGCGATTGGCCTGATGATCACGCTGTCGCTGTATCAGCCCTGATATTCGGGTCATAATGCGCTCCAGATTCGCGCGACCACAATCGACAACGACCATTCGATCCTGGGGGCGCGGGCAGGTCGATAAGCGCTCGGGCTATCCGCTAAACTTTCGTGCGGTTGAAAGGTCAAGGCCCTCGCGGCCGCGCAGGCTAAAGCTCGCGGCTGAGTTGGTCGTATCTATGGAGGCAACCCGGTACTCAACCATTGGAGGTCTAGATGAAACCGTATTCTCAACCCCGTCAAGGCGGAATCTTCAATCGCATCGTGCTTGGCGTCGTGCTCCTGACGTGCTTTCGCGTCTGGTTGGGCCCGATTCCATTCGAACAATCCGCCGACGCGCGCATTCCCGATAGCGCGCTTCAGCGAAGACAGATTCTCGATGAAGCGCGACGCACCAACGAGCTGCTCTCTCAAATCAAACACGTGCTTCAGGCCGGCACGCTTAATGTGCGTCTGGAAGGTGCCGATAACCAAGCGGGGAAACCCGCGAAGAAGCGGCCACGCGGCGGATAGCGGGCCAGCGGGTGGTACTCCGCTGGGGCGGCTCCCTGTTGGCGACGATACGGGATTTTGTCCCTCTGCCTCGCTTGCGATGGACATCGAATCGGGGTCGGACATCCGCCCCGACAGCGTGTGAACGGAGTCTCCTTGTCGAGCCACCCCATGGCACAGCATTCAACCATCCAGCGGGCCCCAACCGTGCGAGCAACGAACGCCGTTCGCCATGCCCCGAGATGTTGTCGGCATCGAGCCCTGATGATCAGCGTGGTCTGCCTCACGTTGGCGCCAGCCGCTTTGAGGACGCGCGCCGTCTTCGCGCGGCAAGCTTCACCCGAGATCAACCCCACTTCCGCGAAGCGATCTGGAATCGACCTCAGCGGATCCGACGGCGTCGAGCTGCATGTGGTGGACATGCCTCTGGCGGAGGTGCTTCAGCTTCTGTCGCTCGAAGGCAAGCGCAACATCATCGCCTCGCCGGAGGTCGCCGGAACCGTCACGGCCAATCTCTACGGCGTCACCTTTGAGCAGGCGCTTGAGGCCATACTTACACCGAATGGCGCGGGGTTCCGCAAAGTCGGCCCGTTCATGTACATCTACACGCTAGATGAATTGGAGAAGATGGAATCGCCGGTCGGCGTCGATTTGTCCACCCGCGTTTTCCGTTTGAGCTACATCAACGCGGCAGACGCGATTACTTATGTGACCCCCATGCTCGCCGAGGGAGAGTCGGCTACGGCATCGCCGGAGCCTTCATCGGGTCTGGAGAATTCGCCCACCGAAGGGGGCGGAACCGGTAACGCCGCGCAGGATTTCCTGATCGTCACGGCATCGGCGGAGAAGCTGGACGGCATCGGACTGATCCTCAGCCAACTTGACGTCCGCCCCAAGCAGGTGCTCATCGAAGCGACGATTCTCCGCGCGCAACTCAACGATCAAAACGCCTTGGGCATAGATTTTTCGATCGTCGGCGGTGTGGATCTAGCGCAGTTGGGCGCCACGTCCAACGCCATCAAGGACTTGGCGCTGGGGCAACTTCCTCAGGAGCGATTCGAACTGTTCAACGCCATCGGCTCGACCGACTTTGCCGATCAGGTGCCTTCCGGCGGCCTGAGTGTTGGGATCATCAAGGATAAAGTCGCAATCTTTCTTCGCGCGTTGGAACAAGTTACCGACACGACGGTCATCGCCAATCCGAAAATCCTCGCGCTGAACAAACAGAGAGGACAGGTCATCGTCGGTCGACGCGATGGCTATCTGACGACCACCGTCACCGAAACGCAAACCGTCCAGGCGGTTGAGTTTCTCGTAACCGGAACCCAGCTAATCTTTCGCCCCTTCATCGGCGAAGACGGATGGATACGCATAGAACTCCACCCGGAAGACAGCGTCGGCTTCGTCAGTGCGCAGGGGTTGCCCTCCGAGCAGACCACCGAGGTGACCACCAACGTGCTCGTCAAGGACGGCCAGACGATTCTGATCGGCGGGCTTTTTCGCGAGGTGACCACGGCCACCAATCAACAGATTCCCGTAGTGGGCAACCTGCCGTTGATCGGTCCGCTCTTTCGCTCCCAGAACGATACATCCGATCGCGAGGAGGTCATCATCCTGTTGACCGTCAAGGTCATCAAGGACCAGGACGCGTTTGCGGAAGCCTCGAACGACGTCTTGGAAGACATGGAGCGGATTCGCGTCGGCTCGCGACGGAGGTTGATGTGGCACGGTCGGGAGCGTATCGCCCAATTGCAATACCGCAAGGCGCTAGACCACATCAGATTGGGCGACACCAAAAAGGCACTCTGGCACACGGATCTGGCTCTATGCTACCGCCCGCGCTTCGTGGCGGCCATCCGGCTCAAGGAAGGGCTGACCACGCGTCGCGATTGGGATTTGGAGGGGACCGCCTCAAGAGATTTCCTTTTTCGTCTGATCGCGAAGGATCGCCACTACACGGTCCCGCCGCACGGACGACCCGACGCCGCTCAGATCGCCCCGCGCGCCGGGAGTTCGGGATCACGGGTCGATCCACCGGCCCATACCACGGAGTAGGCGTTCATCATGAGCAAGTATGTTCTCGGCTCGTCGCGTTTCGTTTTGGCGGTGGTCTGCCTGGCGCCGGTCATGGGTTGCCAGACGACCGATCATCCCACCGCCAAACTTCAAGCCCAGAAACGATGGAACACCGTGCGGGCGGACATCAAGCTGCAACTGGCGCGTCAGGCGTTCGATCATTTTCGCTTTGATGAAGCGGCCGGGGCGGCTGAGGAAGCGATCGCACTCGACGTTACCATGCTCGATGGATATGTGTTGCTCGCCCAAGCCAAGATCGCCGAGTCCAAGGTGACCGAGGCGCGTCAGATCATAGCGGCGGCTCGTGATGCGGGCGTCGGGGGGGCGGAACTTGACTACACCGAGGGGATGCTGCTTCAGTGGCAAGGGCGCCAGGAGGAATCGTTGGCACTGTTCGTCCAAGCCCGCAGCCAAGACACCACCGAAGCCAATTACCTCATCGCCCAGGCCGAATGCTTGGTCGCGCTGGATCGCGCCGAGGCGGCTATGCGATTGCTAAACGAAGCACGGCCTGCGTTTGATGACGACGTTGCGGTCTTGCGGCTCGCGGGGCGAATCGCCGAGTTTCTAGATCTGCCTCATCAGGCCGCTCGGTGGTATCAAGACGCCCACGCGCTTGACGCCGGATCCTCGGAAATCACCCTGGCGCTGGGGCGAAGTTTCGCGTCAACGGGCCGATACCTCGAAGCCATCTCAATACTCGAACCGCTGCTAGGCGGTGATCTTTCCGCGGCAGATGAAAGCGAAGCGCGCCGCGTGCTGACGGTGGCCCATCTGGCCGGCGGACAGCCTGAGCTCGCGTTTCGCGCCATAAGGCCCCAGGCGCAACGCCACCCTGATGATATGTTGGCCCAGGTCTTGCTGGCCAGAGCCGCGTTGAACCTAGGAAACTTGACCGCCGCGCGGCGCGCGGTCGATCTTGCCCTGAGCGGCCCAACGCAATCAACGCAGCCGCGCATCCTTCACGCCGTACTACAGAAAAAAACAGGCGCGATGGGGGACGCGGCCGCAACGCTCTTCGATGTGCTCGCCGAACACCCGGCCGACGTTGAGGCTCATTGTCTGTTGGCCGAGGTGCTGGTCGCCTCCAAGCGATTCGACGCCGCCCGCGTACATTTTCTCAAAGCGATTGAATTGCAGCCCGATTGTTCGTGGGCGATTCAAGGCCTTAGGCGACTGCCCAAGCCGGCGCCGCCGAGTGAAAAGCCGACCGTCAAGCTAACCGCGGCTCAGTAGTGCCGAGCGGCTCGCGCCGACGCGGCGCGCTGACCACCAAGTCAGCAAGACACAAAGAAGAGGTAACGTAGACGGTCGATCAGCTCCTTTGGTCTCACTCAGAAGAGTCGATCACGCGTCACCCCATGGCATCGCGCGGATAGCTTGGATCCTAATGGACGAAGGGCGCCCGCCGATCCGCCCCCCCGGCACAATCCGTCCTCTTCGTGTCTTTGTGCCTTGGTGGTAGATGCTCCGCGCTTACAGCCCATAGACCTCCGAAACCTTACCGGTGATGTAGTCCATGAAGGGCTTGATGGAGAGCGGTTTGCCCGTCACGCGCTGCACCAGTTCGCCGGCGCCATATCGGCGACCATGCACGTGGATGTTTTCTCGAAGCCAGGCGAGTAGCGGTTGATGTTTGCCGTCGCGGATGTGGGCGAACAGATCCGGAATGTCCTGCCGGGCTTGCTCGAAAAACTGGGCCGCGTAGAGGTTGCCCAGGGCGTACGTGGGGAAATAGCCCAACGCTCCCATGGACCAGTGGATATCCTGGAGGCAGCCTTCCGTGTCGTTGTCCGGCGTGATCCCAAGAAGGGACGCCATGGTGGCATTCCAATGCGCCGGAACATCGTTTGCGCCGATTCTTCCCGCGAGCAGATCTCGTTCGATACGGAATCGGACGATGATGTGCAGGTTGTAGGTGACTTCGTCGGCTTCGACGCGAATCATCGACGGCCGGACGGTATTGATCGCGCCGTAAAACGCGTCCAAAGAAACGTCGCCAAGCGCCGCCGAGAATAGCTTCTGCGTCTTGGCGTAATGGCATTCCCAAAACGCGCGACTTCGGCCCACCATGTTTTCCCAAAGACGCGACTGCGACTCGTGGATTCCCAGCGAAATGGCATCCGCCATCGGTGTGAAGCCATGCTCAGCCGCCATGCCCTGCTCGTACAGCCCGTGACCGGCTTCGTGCATGGTGCCGAAGATGGCGCAGGGGAAAAAGTCCTCCTGGTATCGCGTCGTGATGCGAACGTCGCCGCATCCACCGATCGTCGTGCAAAACGGATGGACGGACACGTCATCCCGCCCCGCGTCGAAATCGAACCCCAGCGATTCGGCCAACGACCTCGAAAGCTCCGCCTGCGTTTGCTTCGGGTAATGCCGTGTCAGGATGGATGGGTCCGGTTGCCGTGAAGCCTGGTCGATGCGTCCCAGAAGCGAGGCCGTTGCCTGGCCCAATTCATCGAAGAGCTGCTCGATCTGGGCGGCGGTGGCGCCGGGCTCGTATTCGTCAAGGAGCGCGTCGTAGGCTTCCGTGGTGAACCCGATGCACTCAGCCTGCTGCTTTTTGAGCCCGACTATTTGTTCCAACAAAGGCGCGAAAATCGAGAACTCGGCCTGCTGCCGCGCCTTGACCCACGAATCCTTGGCCAGCGACGCAACCCGCGCTAATTCCTTGACCAGTTCGGTGGGAACCTTGGCGGCCCGGTCAAAGCTACGCCTGGTTTCGCGCAGGTTGGTCGTGGCAACCGGGTCGTTCTCGCGAACCTGCGCCTTGTCGAGCAGCTCACGCATTGGGTCGCAGACGAGCTGTTCGTGGGCCAATCCCGCGATCAACGCCGCCTGTTCCGCCCTCGCGGCCACACCGTTTTTCGGCATGCACACTTCCTGATCCCAATCGAGCAGTTGTGCGATGGAGTTGAGCCGGCCGATGTCTTTCACACGTTCCATCAGCAAACCATAGGCGTCCGACATGTTGATCTCCTAGGATTCAATCGCTTCTTCAGGTCCACGGAGGGGTCTCATTCGACCCCTGAGAACCGTACCGCGAGGCAACGGCTCCGTCCACCGATCGGCCGGCGGGGGGCGCAGGCAAGCGCCAGCGGCTCTGAGTCGCCATGTGCGTCCGCCCCAACCGTCACGGATGCCGCTATTGTTTTGTGGGAACAGGCCACTTGACTAAGGTCGGCGGTCCGGTCACACTCCGCGCGCCTGGGTGCTGGAGTGGCTTCGGCAAACGTGAACACGACCGCGTGAGGCCGCAATTGGCGCACGCTCCGAGCACGCCCCCGCCGCGATCACGGAGCGGGAAAAATGCCCGGGCCGTGAGTTCCGAACGAACGTACACTGGCGTAAAGGGAAACTTGGAGGATTCGGGTGTCACCGATAAAGAGTCTATTCAAAGAGTCACCGTTCGAGCCGCTTAGATTCCACATGAAGGCGGTCATGAAATGCGTCGCGTATACGAGGCCTTTGTTTGAAGCCGTGCGCGACGCGCAATACGACAAGCTGCAAGAGTTGGCCAAGCTGGTTTTCAAGGCAGAGCACAAGGCCGACATCATCAAGAATGAAATCCGCCAGTCCATCCCGAAGCGATTCTTTCTTCCGGTGTACCGGGGCGATTTGCTCGGGTATCTCAAACTGCAAGACGACATGGCCGATTCCGTCGAAGACCTGGCCGTGTTGCTCACGTTGAAGAATCTCACTTTGCCGGAGCCGCTCGTGAAGCCCACGTTTGAGTATCTGGAAAAAGTCGAGTCGGTTTGCCTGGAGACCAAGGCAATTGGCGACTACCTGCCCACGTTGGTCGAGGGGGATATGGTGGGCAAAGAGGCCGAGCATGTGCTCGCCATGATCGCCAATGTCGAGAAAGCGGAATGGGAGGCCGACCGGCTTCAGTATTCCCTATCTCAAATGCTCTTCGCCCACGAGGATGAGATCAAACCGGCGGACCTGATGCTCTGGTTTCGCGTCTTCGGAGAACTGGGTCAGCTTGCGAACTTTGCGGAAAAAGTCGGAGACCGGCTCCGCCGCATGCTCTCTTCCTGAGATGTCGCCTCCATCGCGAGCCAAACGGTTTGGGAGGTTCACCGATCTACTTGAGCGATCTTTCCAATGCAACTAGCGGGTGCAAAAACCGGCCGGGCAACAAACGCCCGCCACTCCATCCACGATCCAATGCGCGGGATCAAATCCACAAATGACTGACCTTGCAAATTTAGCCCCGTTCCACTTGGCTTGCCTTGCCGTAGCCGTGTCCATGCTGATTTGGGACACCATTGAGGTGGGCCGAAACGACGCCGCCAATCTCACCAACGCCGTACTCGGCGCAAGGGTGCTCCCGCGACGCACGGCCATAATCATCGCGGGCCTTGCCGTCATCTTGGGGGCCGTGCTGAGCAGCGACGTCGTCGATACCGCCCGCAAGGGGATTTTCGATCCTACCGGAATGGGAACGCTGGAAGCCGCTCTGGCGGTCTACATCTCCGTGTACATCGTGGATACTGTGTTGCTCTATAGCTACTCTGCGTTCGGAATGCCCGTCAGCACCACCGCGTGCCTCGTTTTTGAGTTGCTCGGCGCGGCCGCGGCCGTCAACCATTCGACCATCCACTGGAACAAAGCCGGCGTGGTCATGCTGGGGATTCTCTGCTCCATCGTGATTTCCGGTTTTGCGTCGTTCATGATTCAGCGCGCCGCGCGCGGGGCCATTCGCACAAGAGTAGCGCACCTGCCAACCCTATTGCTTCACGGAGGCTGGATTGGCGGAGGTATGGCGGCAGGGTTGTCCTATTTCCTCTTGCTCAAGGGCATGAAAAACGTAGCTTGGATCGCTTCGTTCAAGAGCTTCCTAGGGCGATTCGACGAGTTCATGGAGGTCCACGTCTCTTCCATTCTGATGCTGGTCTTGCTGTGGGCTTTCTTCGGCATCGCCATCCATATGGCGCTCGTCATCTATCGAAAGCGGGCCGCCAACCTTCTGTTCTCCGGGCTTGCGGTCTTGGGAATGATTGCCCTGGCGTTCGCCTTCGGGCAAAACGACTTGGCAAACTGTGCATCGCCGGGCTTGTCCGCCCTGGCGCTTCTAAGAATGCAGAGCCTCGAAGTCGGCACCAAGGTGCCAATCGCGTGGTGGATGCTCCTGATCAGTGGGATACTTCTTTTTGTGGGTATGACCACAAAAACCTCGTCCCGCGTCACCAAAGCGGCCATTGCCGCTGGGAGCATGGGGGACCACGTGGCTCTTTGGGCGCCGAGATGGTGCGTCAGCTTGGCCAGAACGCTGCTCCGTTTTCGGGGCGAGGCGCCGGCGCTCTCCCCGCGCGCCGGGTTCACGGATGCTGGAAAAACCATCCATTACGACACGCTTCGCGCGTGCGTCATTACATCGGTGTCGGCCAGCGTGATTGCCACGGCCAGCAGCCTTGGCCTGCCGGTCTCGACAACCTACGTGGCCTTTGCTGCCGTCGTCGCGACGGGCTTGGCCGATCGAATCTACCAACGCGGCGATGCGGAACTGAAGCTCGGCCGATCGATTTGGGTTGTAACGAGCTGGGTGCTCTCTGCAATTATTGCGGCTTGCGCGACGTTCGTGGTTGCTCTTTTGGTCCACAAACTACACATTTCCGGCATCATCGCTTGCATCGCCGCCAATTTCGTAATCCGCCGTTTCCTCAAGAAAAGAGCGGATGCCCAGCATCAGTTCGTCAAAGACGAAGCGTACGAGCGATCCCATCCGGACGAGTTTGCGACCGAATACGAGTAGCCAGCAGCGATTTCGGGCCCCCAGGCCACTTTTGATTTGAATAGGCGGCGGGATAGGTATGGCGGCATGCGGTGCGACGCAGATTCGCGTCTCCGCCTCCATGTCGCAGTCGATAACGCCATGCGTCAAGAAGCCGCTAGTTATTGGGCCTATTGCTTTGATTGGGGCATTTCACCATCCTTAGAGAGTTCTAATGTTGTCCTGTGGGACAAATGGCGTACGTATACTCCCATAACTGACTCACGGACCGCCGAGCGAGTTTGAGGGAATACTCGGGTGCGGGGTGTTCCAAAAGCGGTCGATGCAGTCGGGCTATGGCGTCCTAATAAGAATTCGAACACCACCGTCTGACTCGCAGCTTGGGAATCTGGGCCATTCTGGTATTTGGGGAGATTTATGTGGCCACTGGTGGTACAATTGGAGCCACAAAGGCTGCAGTTTCGACAAGGAATCTGTCGCGTTATTCGCGGTGCGGTTGTCCGGTGG
>CAZYXP010000041.1:0-10599 GCA_964651325.1 uncultured Phycisphaeraceae bacterium | reverse complement strand
GGAATTGAGATGTCGAGGATCAAGCGTAACTCATTATTGATGATTGTTGGGGTTCTTTGGACCTCTGGCTTTTGCCTTGGTCAGATTCCAGATCATCCGATCATCACCGAGGTATTTAACAACCCGACGGGCAACAATGATGCCCCGGTTGGCGCGGATCCCGGAAATCTCCACCAGGAATTCATTGAGATCTATATTCCCCCACTGGCCAATCTCTCGCCGAGCTTGAATGCGGATGCGTTGAATCTCGCCATTTACGAAGTTGAAGGCGATCGAAACAGTAGCGGTAATACTTTCGTCAACTATCGGTTTGACCTCCCAACCTTCGATTTGAATCCGGCCAATGGCATGACCGGAACAGCACGTCCTGCGAGCGGGGTGGTTGTGCTGGGTTGGGTGGATTACGTGTTCTCCAATGCAGGCAACTGTTCCGGCAACGGGGCAGCGTGTAGCGTTTCTGCGCAGAACTGTGCGGACGCGTCGAGTTGTCGCGCCACGCCGACTGCCCTGGCGGGTACGCCGGGGACGCGTTTGGCGATGGTCAACGGCGGCGTCACCTCGACGGGCAGCTTTCTGTTCGTTGCTATCAACGGCGACCAGTTCGGGGGTACGACCAATTTTCCCACACCCACGGCTCTTTCGTTTATCAACATGCCCAATGAGGCCAACAGTGGCATAGTCCAGAACGGCTCGGCCGCGTACCTGCTCGTCAACCGGGATGATCCCGGCTATGTCGAACTCTACGACGACGGCGACCCCGTGCACGTTCCCCCTATTTCTAACGCGGATCCCTCGCTGCAGACGGGAACCGTGCTCCAGGTCTCATCATTCCTGGACGGTTTTGCCGCCAACGACGATTCCGGGTTCCTCGTTGCGGATCAACCCTATCCCCTTGGTGACAGCATCGACCTAGCGGACGTGCTGGGCGCCGGAACGCCCTACGCCTTGCTCATCGCTCAGGTTGCAGAAGAAGACAGCACACCGAAGACGCCGAGCCTCGGGGGCGGCTACGCCCGAAAGTTTGTCGATATCCCCAAGACCACCGAAACCGGCGCCCCCGATAATCCCGTTACAGATGCCATCAACGCCTACCGCCTTGTGCGTAACGAGGGTCCATTCATCCCTACGCCGGGCCGCGCCGTGCTGACGACAAGCCCGCCCGAGTTGGGCGTCGCGTCAAACCAAGCGGTCGCCATCGAAGTGCTCGGCGAGACCACCGCGCATCCTGGGCTGATTGCCGCCAACACCGGTGGCGCCTTCCCCATCGACATTGCCGTTACGGGCGGTACGCCCGATGTGCCAGGCATCGTCACGTTTGGCGCCGCCACCGGCGTCACAAATGTTGCCGGTCAGACGTTCGCGTTTCCCGCTGCGGCGATCACGCCCACCCCGCAATCGGTTGATGGCGCCACCGTTACCGGAACGATCAACGTCGAGGGAACCAACTCCAACGTCGGCGACCCGATGGTTCTTAGCCCGATTCAGGTGGTTCCGGTCACGGCCACAGTGCTCAAGCCGACGACCGGTACGGCCGCGAACGGTCTGCCCTTTCAGGCGACGATTTTTGTCGCGGTGCAAGGCATCACCGCACAAGCGGGCGTAAACAACGAATTCCTAACCACGTCGTTGGGGCAGTTTCTTGCCGCCCAGCCGGACATCACCGCGCTCGACACGAACGGCAACGGCGCCGTGCTGATCAATCCGATCACCAACATCTCGAACGGAACGGTGGTCCAGCCGATGGTCAAGGGCCTTCCCAACGACGGGGAATTGTGTTCGACTTGGCAGAATTTCCCCGGTCCGCCAGGTGGTCTGGATTATGCGGCAACGGTAACCACGTCCGCGGAGGTGCAAAGCGGAAGCACGGCCTATGACACCAGCATCGGCTTCTGCGTGATCGACCAGCAAACGGTGATTCGCTCGATTCGCCTCAACGTGCCTGATACCCGGACGTTTGGAGGATCTTTTTCACCTAGCGAGACCGTTCACTTTATCGACGCCACGGGGACCGTGGGCATCCTGACCAGTGGGTTGACAAACGTGACCACGACTCGATCTTTCGAGGCGGCCATCATCGACACCAACGTCCGTACGAACAACACCGTAGAGAGCGGCAACACCGATGACTTCGGCATGTTGCTCAGCGTGGCCGAGACCGAGCCTGGCGCACCGGTGGTTGTGGGCGAATTCGTGGCGATCAGCATGACGGGCGGATTCGGCTTGGCCGACATCGACTCCCTCTCGGTTCCCACGGGGGACCATATAGCCAACATCATTTACCTGGACTTGGACAACCTGCACACGGTCCTGGGCATCAAGTCCGTCGAGGCCTTTTATGTGGTGGACGCCGGGGCCGGCGGCTCCGTGGATGTCATCGAGGCGTTCAGTCTGAACTTATCCGCGGCGGGTGGCCAGTGCCAGACCAATGCGGATTGCGCCGACGGCGTCTTCTGCAACGGCGTTGAGACGTGCGACGCGCTCCAAACCTGCCAGCCAGGGACACCGCCAACCTGCAGCGACGGCGTCGCATGCACGACAGATTCTTGCAATGCGGTGGCCGACCAATGCCAGAACATCCCCAACGACGCGGTTTGTAGCGACGGCGTCGCATGCACCACCGACGCGTGCAATCCGGCCGTCGGGTGTCAAAACCTTCCCAACGACGCACTGTGCGGCGACGGGGCCACATGCACCACGGACGTATGCAATCCGGCCGTGGGTTGCCAGAACCTGCCGGACAATGGCCTTTGCACTGACGGCCTGTTTTGCAACGGCGTGGAAGCCTGTGACCCGGCCTCGGGTGATCCGATTACCGGGTGCACCAATCCAGGACCGCCCTGCCCGAACTGCAATGAGGTGGACGGGTGCGGATGCTTGGCCCCGCTGGCCGAGGGGATGGGAAACCGATACCTACGGCTCACGCCGAAACCGATCGGGGGGCCGCTGCCTTCGGCGCTCGTCGTCGCGAGTTGCGGCGGAACCGTCTCGCGATACGTCGGAGCATTGCCGGGACAGACCGGGCTTATCGGATTCGATCAGGATGGCGATGGTGTACCGGAAAGCACCGTAGCCGGGTTGGTCTCTGACCCGGCCAACGCGCTCTGGCTGACTTCGGCCGAGTGGGGCGGCTCCGTTTTCGTTACGGATGTGTCGCTAGTTCCCACAACGTGCTATGATGTACTAGGCGATTGTGGCAGCCCCGGGATTCCGAACCTGACCCCCCCGGTGCTTGCCTGCACCACGGTCTATGGGGATGTGAACCTTGACGGCACGGGCAACTTGGGTGACGTGCTGACGATCGTGTTGGGCTTCCAGGGCTCGTTCGTGGATGCGCCCCGGGCTACGCTCGATCTGGCTCCATGCATGCCGGACCAGACGATCAACATTGCGGATGTTTTCTTCGGTGTCCTCGCGTTCCAAGGAACACCGTTCTCGTTCACCTGTGCAGAGAGCGTTTGCCCGTAACGGCATGTAGACGATCGCGGCGCCGGCCCGATGAAACCCGGTCGGCGCCTACGGGATGCGCGGTAGCTGCGCGCCCGGCGCACGACTCATGGCTTAATCGAATCATCGCAATTGAGGACGACGCCCGTGAAGGAGACGACGATCATGAAGGATGAGACTATAACGATCGTATCAGGACTTCCGCGCTCCGGAACCAGCATGATGATGAGCATGATCGCCGCGGGCGGAATCCCCCCGCTCGTCGATGGCCTGCGTACCGCGGACAAGGACAATCCCAAGGGCTACTACGAATTCGAGCCCGTCAAACACACCGCCAAGGATGCGTCCTGGGTGGATCAGGCCGGCGGCAAGGTGGTTAAGGTCATCCACACGCTACTCCTGTCTCTTCCGCTGGACAGGCCATACCGCGTTGTGTTCATGCTGCGCGATCTAGATGAGGTGGTACGATCTCAAGATGAAATGTTACGCCGGTCTGGAAAGCCGTCTTCACCGGACGCCAACGAGCAGATCAAAGCATTCTTCGCCGCTCAGCTCGACCAGGTCAAGCAATTCCTTAAAGACAACGATTGTTTCGACGTACTCTACGTTCCCTACACCGAAATCATCGTGTCCCCTTGCCGGTGGGTCGAAGCGGTCAACCATCTCCTCGGCGATTCACAGGATGTCGAAGCCATGCGCAAAGTCGTTGACCCCACCCTCTACCGCCAACGCGCCCAATAGCCCGATGCGCCCAATAACGCAAAGCAGAAGCGCGGTCGGCCCGCGACTTGGCTGCTCTGAAGCGTGGTTACTCTGTAGCTTGGCCGCCCTCGGCCGAGGGCGCGCGGGATAGCGCACGCCCGCTTTGCGTATAGCGGCGCCGGCCGTCCTTCGATTCAGCGACCACCCTGAGCCACGGGCGTCAGCCCGCGCGGCCATCGAAGTTGGCCCGGCAATTGCTCCCCCAGCAATACACCCGCATTAGCCTATATAGCCAAGATCCCGAATGCGGCGGAGGACCTCGTCATGAATGGGGACGTCTTGCCCGCCCGTCGGCGCACATTGCTCGACGCTGCGATTCCACCATTGGTCGAGCGCGGCGACCATTTCATCCCGTGTGGGTGCGAACTCGGCACGGTCGGCCAGATTGGTTTGCTCGCGCGGGTCTGCGTCCAGATCGTACAATTCGAGTTTCGAAGTAGATGGATGCGCGCCAAACAGCTCGTGAGGCGTCTTGCCGAGCACGTCCTCATCTTGCGGGACGTTGAAATGTATCTTGCGGTGAAGCTTCCAACGCTTGCCATGCATCGTTTGCGTGTAGCGGTTTCGAATCTGCAATTCACCGTAGGCAAACTCGCTCGGATCGAGCAAATCAACGCCGTCCATGGAATGATCCAATCCGGCAGCATTGAGCAACGTGGTGGGGATTTGCGTCAGGCTCGCGGGGTGATCGAGCGAGAGCCCCGCCGGGCCGCCGGGGATGCACGCGATCAAAGGAACGTGAGTCAACTCGTCGTAGAGGGCTTGCCCGTGTCCGAGCATACCGTGTTCGAGAAACTCCTCGCCGTGATCCGCCGTCGCGACGATCAGTGTGTCGTCCAGCAAGCCGCGGTCGGTCAACGCCTTAAGGAGCAGCTTGATCTTCCCATCGAGCCGGCGCACCGCGGCGTCGTACATCTGAATCATCTGCACGAGCAGATCGTCACTGAGCGTTTCCTCGCCGCGGGAAACCGCACGCCGCAACCGGGCGTAATCCCGTGCGGAAAACGATGAGAAATGGTTGGTGTCGCGGTCGCCGCCGAACATCGTCATGTGCCTCCGTCGGGGCTTGTACGGCCAATGCGCCTCGAGAAAATGCAAGTATGCGAATGAAGGCGTGCCATCGACCTTGTCCAACCACTGGTTGTATTGGCTCAGCAAATGGTCCGCTTTCCCCGCGCGGGGTTCATACGTTTCGAAGCCGCGATTAATACGCGTAAACGGTTCGAGCTGGGAATTGTTGATAAACGCGCCGCATTGCCAACCGTGCGATGAAAAGATCTCGGCGAGCGTCGGTTGCTTGGTGGCGAGAATGTCGGTCGTGACGATGGGCCTCAGCTTGCTCCGCTTGATACCTTGGAATGCGCCATGCTGCGAAGGGTACAGCCCCGTTAGCAAGGAAGCGACGGCCGGCTTGGTCCACGAGCAAGTGCTGTGGGCGTTGCGCCAAACCACACCCTTTGCCGCCAACGCGTCCAGCGTCGGCGTGGTCGGTCTGGCATAGCCGAAGCAAGAAACGTGATCCGCTCGAAGACAGTCGATGACGATCATGACGATGTGGCGAATCATTTTGAGGCCCTCCGCGCGTAAACGCCTCCATGCTGTGTTGTGATCCGATCCCGCTTACCCATGAGTGATCTCCCAGGAGCCATCTATCTGGCTCTCGCCGATGCCCCACAAGCTGGTAATGATGTTCTTGTCTACGTTGCGCATCGAATGAATGCACCCCAGCCGCGTCATCGCGCAACCAAGATAGAAACGCAGCCGGCCCGCGTCGATTCGGCCGCCGCACGATAGATAGCGCGCGACGAGCGCCTCGCCTTTTTGTTTTCCGGTTTCCACGGTGCCGCCAGACTCAAGCTCGTCCAGCAATTCGTGGGCGATATACGTGGCGACGTCGACCTCGCCGTGGGCCAAGGCAATCGTGTCCAGATCGGTCAGGTAAATATGATCGCCGTCGTGTTGCAACTGACTCTCGTAGAAGTCGCGATGCGCAATGCGCGTGGGCGCTGTGGCTGCCGCGGGCGCCAAGGCACCAATGCCCGCCCAGAATTCGGCGGCCTTGGACTCTGACAGGTGCCCGAAGCGCTGGCTACATCCAAGCCACCGGCCCACAGTTTCCAATTCCTTCTTCGCGTCGTGGACGGACAGCTTGTCCATGAAATCCAGCGACAAATCATGCAGCGCCGCTAGGAGTTCCGCTGCCACGTTGACACGGATCATGCCGTCCGGAGCGTGCTCCGCGTCGAACGCCACCGGTTCGGAAACCAACATTTTGTCGTCAGGGCAGATTCGCTGGGCCAAAGGAATCCGAATCCTTCCGCCCGAACGCCGCTCGAGCGCCTCGGCAAAAGCGCCGGGATAATGGTCGCGCAGAATGACCGGCATGCGCCGAAAGACTTTGTAGTACGCCCCGATCCCCCCGCCATGGGGCAACACTTCGGCAAACGTGCAACGCTTCCCCGCGCGGTATGCCACAATACGGTAAGACGAGCGATTCGCTCCGTTCGCCGCGTGATCCGCAATCGGTTCCCCGTCGGGCACGTCGCCGCGCAGAATCCGACGCGCCGCCGGCAATTGTGCATCTTGATCCGGAGACCAGAGAGAAAGGCCTAGTTCTTCGCTGGCGATACGAATGCCTAATAGGTATCCCCCAAGCCCAAAGCGAGGTTCACGGTGCTGAGCCTTGGCCGGATCCGCCTGCCCGGCCTGGCCTTGCAATAGAAAGGACTCCGTACAACCGCCCCGAGAAATCTTCAAGGACAACTCAAATGTGAGCGTGCCTTTCTTGCCCGGCCAGATTCGCGAGGGGCGTAGTGTGACGACGTGGGTATCGGTCGGCCAATCGATCCGCTGCCGCAGCCACTCCAAGAGTGGCGCCGGCGCTTGCATCAGTTGCTCAACGAGTCGTACCTGTGCTTGGTCGATGTCGCCGTGATCGGGCTGGGCACCTAGGGCGTGCAGTGGGAACACGGCGCGAACCCTCCGGCCAGCGCTTCGCGCGCCGATTTGAAGCTGATACGTCGCCCCGGCTTGATCTTGGCCACTTCGGCGCAATCCGGACGGTGGAAATTGCCATACTTGGGGTCGGCTGGGTAGGAGGCCTTATGGCTGTTCTTGCGATTCTTCCAGACGCCTATCCCTTTTCGGCGGGCGTGTTTCTGAGCTTCGAGCAATTTGTCTGCGAAGCGGTGCTCGGTAGAAGTGGAGCGAACGTAGGCCAAGCCTTCGCGGACCAGAATCTCATTGATGAATCCCTTCCGTGTGAAGGCATAACCGCGAATGCGCTCCGCATCTTGATCGGGTTCACCTTCAAAACGAAGGCGCACGGTCTTGTCGCCTACGAGCTCGGCGTTTCGCTCTTTGGCCTTCTCAAACAGCGGTTCACTGGGAAAAAGGCTGCGGATTCCCGCGTATTTGAGTTTTCTGCCGTCTTTGAGTTTGACGGAGTGTCCGTTACGCACGGTCTTGATCTTTGCCCGAAACGCACGCTCGCGCGGAGCCAAATCGACCGGACCGCCGATGAGTGAAGCGCCCAGCCAAAGGGCGGCGGCCACGGCAGCGAGCCCGCTGCCGGCCGACCAAACCCAACGAGGATACGATCTTACGTCAATCATGAGCTTATCCTCCTCCGATCTGTGTGGGCCTCGAGCTGCGGGTGGGGTTATCGAGTTTCTTCCAGATTTTTCTGATCACGTCGTTGTCCAACCGATCAAATGGGGAGTTCAAATCATTCTTTAGTAGCAATTTGGGGGCTGACACCCACTGTCCATGGCCGTCCGAGTAGACGACGTTGACCCCGGTCTTATGCGCCCTCTTGACGACCTTGGGCAGATGAAAAACGTCCGCGACGAACGCTTTCGTCGTTTTTAGCTCCGAAAAGCTCTTGCCGGAGAGATGGTATCGCCGTGCGTAGCCCGCCCTGGTGTCCAGCAGGCGGACGACGGGCCAAGGGTTCTCCGGCGTGTTGAGCATGTGAAAGGGGTCTTCTTGAACCGGGCAGAAGAATATCCTGACATCATCGGTCGATCCCTCACTGATCAGCGGTCCGAAATTCTGCTCGAAATCCTCCCCATCAAAAATAAGGTAGTTGTACTGCCAAGCGCCGTCATCCAGATCGTTGTTGAGGTCGGGAAACCGATCAAAGTCGTGGATGTAATGCGAATGGGTGATGTACAGTGATCGAAGTCGGTTGAGACACTGCGTCCGCTTCGCCGTTGTTCTCGCCTTGCTCAGCGACGGGAGAAGCAGCCCCGATAGCGCGCCGATGATCGCCATTACGATCAGCAACTCCATCAGGGTAAACGCGCCGCGCCTCGATGATCCTACTTGGTTTGGTTTTGTTCGCGCCATGATAGCCGATCCGTTAACGCCCCTGCCTATGTTTCGTATCGATTCGCAAATTCCGTCGAATCGTCGAAAACGTGCCCTACCTGCATTCTGATGACCCACAGCATGATCCGTGCCACGCAGTAGTGAGTCCGTCCAATTCGAATAGAAAACTGCAGTCGCATATGGCATTCAGATGCCAATAACGTGCAGGTGATTCTCGATGCCGTCGGTTGAGATGCGTCGGTTGCGAGTACGCCGCCCGCCTGGCAAAACAATCCGCCGCGCCTACCCCCTATCTTTGCCCGAACATGGTTGCAAGGCAAACTCAATACAACTTCGGGCGATCAAGACCCAATCGCGCTTCAGATGACGCATCATACCACGTCCAAGCTCCAGCGCAGCTAGGGCCGAATAAAGCGACAGTTTTTCCCGGTCAGACGTCGATCCCGATACAGAACACCAAGCATCCAGGAAGAGCTGACTCCACTGATTCGCCGTGTCAACCGATACTTCAAAATCAGGCCGAGGACCGCATAACCGAAGCTGCGTTGCCATAGTGGCGACATCACGCATGGCGTCGCCCATCGCCATCCGCTCCAGGTCAAAAAGGATGACTCTTTCTCTCTTGCATGAGATTTGACCCAAATGCAAATCGTTGTGCAACGTGACTGGCTTATTGACCTCTATCTTGCTCAACGCCGAGCAAAGAATCGACTGCAATTCCTGCAGGTCGTCGCCCCACTTCGGCTCGGCCGCTGCCAAGTCTTCGCACGCCAAACGCGCGCTTTCTGCTAAGTCGTCCGATAATAACGAAGGCAGGTCCGGCACGGTAGTCTGGTGAAGATTCGCCAACCGACTGGCCACCTCGCCTAGCACATGCTTCGCGTCGCCAGATTGCAGCATCTCTACCAGGGGCGTTCCGCGAATCCACTCGACCGCCAAGACCGTGTTTTCGTCTACGCTGCCGATGATCTTCGGTACGCAAAAGCTCGTTTCCGTGTTCGATTCAATGGCATTTAGCGCATCGTGCCTTTGACGCAGCACGGCATGCATGGCCGAGCGCGCACAGCGAACCGCCAGGCGCCGCTTGACTGGTTCTCCGCCAGAATCGGGCACGAATTCCGCGCGAAGCCGTATGATCCATTTTTGCTCGGGCACGTAACGCACGAGCAATCGCTGCAATGTTTTCGGGACAATCTGTCCATCGCCCGTCGTCTCCGCCCACTGCGCCCACGTCTTCGCCGTCGTATCGCGCCCCGCGAATTTCCTCATTCCACGCAGGCGTCGATCGTTGGGAAACACATAAGCTTCCACATCGGCCGACCCGAACTGAAGCCGCGTACCGCGCCGCGAGAGCGGCTCGCGAAGCGGGGCTTGCAGGTAAATCAACTGCCCCTCAGGCCAATACCGGCTTTCCTCTACATCTCCGGCGGGCAGCAGCACGTACGCCACACGAAGATATCGCCCCGGATGATAAAGCGCCTCGATGCGTCGTACACTTGCCCAGCCTTTTCGCACAGACTCATCCACGCGCAGCAACTGAGATCGACACACGTCCAGCACCGCTTGCTCATTCAAGCAATCGGAAAAGCCGGGAATCTTGCGCTCCTCCGGAATGGGATGATTGATCGTCAGCATGCCGCGCGCCCGTGAAAATCCAGCAAGCTCGACTTGCTCCCGCCGCCGACATACATCGTGGCATATTCGCCACCCGCCGCCAGCAACTCGCGGTGCGTTCCCGATTCAATCATTCGCCCTTGGTCGATCACAAGAATCTGATCAAAGCGATCCATGTCGGCCAAACGATGGCACACGACGATGGTCGTTGCCTCGTTATGGCTGGCGTGCCACGAGGCTTCCACGGCCTCTCGCGTGCGGTTGTCCAAACCCGTTGCCGGCTCATCCAAAATCAGCATGGCCGGGTTGCGAAGCATCGCCCGTGCCAGAGCGATGCGTTGCTTTTCACCTCCCGAAAGCGACGATCCACTTTGCCCCAGCACGGTGTCATATCCATCGGGCAATTCGCTGATAAATTGGTGCGCCTTTACGCGACGAGCCGCACGT
>CAZYXP010000040.1:12172-23170 GCA_964651325.1 uncultured Phycisphaeraceae bacterium | reverse complement strand
TCCAGCGCCCTATTGCGGCAGACGGAAAAGAGCCACGGCGCGAGGCGTCCGTTTAACCCGCCCACGTCCGCTTGAAGCAGTCTGAGAAACACGTCCTGCACGACGTCTCGCGCGGATTCGACGTTCCCCGTAATGCCGGCGGCGTAGCGCACCAGCGGCCCCTCGAAGCGATCCATCGCGGATCGCACGGCCGCATGGCTAGCCGGTTGCGGGTCAGATTTCATAAGCGTTCCCGATTAAGAAAGCCGGCAGCTACCAGCCGTCAGCCTTCAGCCGTTAACCATTGGCTTGCCGCCAACGGCCCGTCGCGATCAGATCGTCTCAGCTCGTTTGCTCTTCCACAGAGTTAACGTGCGAGCGGCTGATTTCTTAGATGGTAACCGCAAGAAAAAGTTCCGGGCAATGTAGCCCTGCCGCCCCGGCTGGGAGGATGGGGTGGCCCACCGATTCAGAGCCGCGGGCGCCAGCCCTCGGACCAGGCCGTTCGGGACCGCCAAATCATCGGCTCCCCCAGGTTCAACGGATATGGTGCACCCGCAAAGGGCATGGGGCACGCACACCCGAGGGCGGGTGTGCTACATTGGGGGGTGTGCTACGGCGGCATGAACGTCGGGTTACCGGAACCTTCACGAGCTGGCGAACAGGGCCGTGGCTTCTTCCAGATTCTCACAGACATCGAACCAGGCGTTCAGGCGGGTGACGTCGAACACGCCGCGCACCAACGCATTGGGGGCGACGAGGACGACCTTGCCCTGGCTCAACCTCGCCCGCGTGACGAGCGTGATCAGCGCCGCAAGCCCGGTCGAATCGATCGAATCCAAGCGCGACATCTCTACAGCCAGTTTGGCGGAGTCTCCCGCGGCGTATTCGTGCAAGGCGTTGGAGAATTCTTCCACGGTGGACGTGTCGAGCCCCCCGCAGAGGTGGGCGACGACGTACGGGCCGGTCTGTTTAAAGCTGATATCCACGATGGCGGGGCTCCGGAGGAGTCTTCGTTTGAAGAGCAGGGTTTAGGGGGACAAGATTCGTGTTCGCTGCCGAGCGTCGCTCGATCAATCGCGCGCTCGGGCGACGCAGGTGCCGCCCGGCACAGTCTATTTTCGCAGGTTGCCTCCTGTCATGCGGCGACGGACGGCCCGGGTCAACAGGTAGTTTTCGCCGTCGTAAATCGTTACCTGACCGGACACGACGAACACGAGGCCGTTGGGTTCCGCTTGCGCGGCGGCCATCATCGTCTGAAGGTTGCTGTTGGGAAGCACTTTGATAGGCGGTTCCGGGTTGCTATCGGAATCCGATTCGAAGACCAGCGTCCACCAGCGCCCTCGTTGCAAGAGCCGCGCGGGGCGGTCGATGATCGCGGTGCCCTCCGGGAGCAGCGTCGGTCGCGATGGGGCCGCATCCACCGGCTCCAACGCGCTGCTTGTGGCCGTGAATGTGATCGGATCGCTTGAGGGCTTTTGAGCCTCGAGCGCGGCCACCACATCGTCCACGTCGCCGGCCGGCGTCGGCGCGGGCCGATCCTCTTGAGGCTTCTTCACGTTCTCGGTAGGGGCGGCGCGTAGGGTATCTGGCTTTCCGTTTTCGGACCCGGGGCTCGGCGCCGGTTCTGCGGTGCTTCGAAGCGCCAGGTGAAGCAAGAAGTAATTCTCACGCTCAAAAACCGTAGTCTCGCCGGAGACATCGAACGTGTACGCTTCGCTAGACAGCGCAACCGATCGAATCATCGGCTCAACGTTGGCATTGGGCAGCAGCTTCATCGGGCTGATGCCTGACTCCTTGGCAAAGTCAAATACCCACCATTCGCCTTCTTGTGAGAGTCGTCCCGACTGATTGACCAGCGCGAAGCCCTCGGGGAAAAGGGCGTCTTTCGGCGCGGCGTCCCAGTTGGGCCCGCGTCCGGACGGGCCGATGATCTTGTTTTCCGGACGTTGGCGGCGCAGCGCCCGGAGTACATCTGCGGCGGTCAGTTGTTCGCGGGCGTCGTCTGTGGATTTGGAGCTTTCATCGGAAGGGGTAGAGCCTTGGTTCGGATCGCCGCCGGACGGAACATCGTTTTGGCCGACCAACGTGGAAGGCAGTGCCGCGCCCAGCAGCCCCGAAAGCACCAGGGCCCGCCAGCGTGCGGGATATAGGCAATATGACTGCATGGGCAATCGCTTCGTGTTGGACATGATCCTTAGGTCACGGTTGCACGTTTCACTGACGCATCACCCGAGAATTATCGACGACAAAGCGAATCCCGTCCAGTGTAGGGCGGGCCACCCATCAGAGCCGCTGGCGCAAGCCTGCGGACCTTCCGCAGCAAGATGTCACCAGGTTTGCGCCAGGTGCCCTGAATGGCGGGCGCCTACGCGGGCAATGGCTATCTGGCGTCTAGCTGCTTGGCCAAGACGGCCGGATCGGTCGTCGGCAACTTGCAGTTGTAGTTTTCGCAAACGTAGGCCGTGGCGGCGCCGCTCTTTGTGGTCTTGCCTTTCAACAAAGGATGATCCGCGCCCGCCGCCGCACCGTCCGAGAACATGACCACCTTGTTGGGCAGATAGCGCCCGAAGACGGTCCGCAGCAGCGCTCGGGTATCGTCCCCGCCGGGTCGACCCACGATGACGACTTCCTTGGTCTTGTAGTGATAGAAATCGGCGGCGCAGAGCAGACGCTCGAAGGCCGTCGGCGATCCGCCCACGCGCTGTGCGAACGCGCGAAACGTGGATTCGGCCTTTTCGCGAAAATCTTTCCGATCCAGCAGCACGCCGAGCCGCAGGAGATCGAGCGCCATGACCGAGTTTCCGGAAGGAATGGCGCCGTCGGTGGGGCTCTTGCTTCGCGCGACGAGCGTTTCGGCATCGTTGGCGGTGAAGAAGAATCCGCCCCCGGTCGCGTCGTAATGATGCTTCACGGCCGTGTCGGCCAGGCGGGCGGCTTGGTCCAGCCATCGGCGGTCAAACGTGGCCTCGTAGAGGTTGAGCAAGCCTTCGATCAAGAACGAGTAATCGCTCAGGTAGGCCGTAAGGTGGGCGCTGCCGTTTCGATAGGTTCGCAGCAGGCGACCGTCCCTTTGCATCTTCGTCAAGATAAAGTCCGCGGCTCGGGCGGCGGACTCGGCATATTTGGGCTCGTCCAAAACGCGCGACCCTTTGGCCAGGCTCGCGATCATCAGCCCGTTCCAGGCGGTGAGAATCTTATCGTCCAGCGCGGGCGGGGTTCGCTTCGCCCGGGCGGCGAGCATGGCCTTGCGCCACGTTTTGATCTTGCCGGAAAATTCGTCGGCGCTGAGGCCGTGCGTCTTGGCAAACGCCGCGATGGGCTGTTGAATTCGAAGCACGTTCTTGGGGCCTTTGGGCGCGTGGCCGCGCTGCTCAAACCAGTTGCCGCTTTCGGTGACGTTGTAATACTTGCAGAATAGTTCGGCGTCTTCGTTGCCGAGCACTTCTTGCACCTGCCCAATCGTCCAGATGTAGAATGCCCCCTCCAGCCCGTCGCTGTCGGCGTCGCGGCTGGAGTAGAATCCGCCTTCGGGCGATTGAAGATCGGCCATGACGTAATCGAAAATGTCGCCGGCGGTAAAGGCGTATTGCTCATTCTTGGAAACAAGGTACCCATCCAGGTAGATCGCGCTGACCATTGCCTGGTCGTAAAGCATTTTCTCGAAATGCGGCACCAGCCATTCGATGTCCGTGCTGTAGCGGCAGATGCCGCCGCCGAGGTGATCGTATATCCCGCCGCGCGCCATGTGATCCAACGTGACGTCGACGGCCTCAAACAGGCCCGCGGCGCCCGTTCGGTGGTAGGAACGCAACATCAAGTCCATGCCCATGCTCGGGGGGAATTTGTTCGTGCCGCCGCCGGAAATGCCGCCGAGCGACTTGTCGTAATATTCCGTTAGCAGCGAGGCCGTCTTGTCGACCGCTTCCAGCGGGATGACGCCCTCGGCCTTGGGCGGACCCGCCGACCACTGCTGGAGCCATTGCTTGGCGCTATCTGCGCCGGTCGTGATGCGCTCGCGATCGTTTTCCCACGCTTCGGCGATCGCCCCGAGCACTTGGAGGAATTGATCCTTGGGGAAATAGGTGCCCGCGTGAAACGGCACACCCTCTGACGTGAGCCAAACGCTCATGGGCCAGCCGCCGCCTCGGGTTACCTGCACGGTGTAGGCCATGTAGATTTCGTCGATGTCCGGCCGTTCCTCGCGATCGACTTTGATGCTTACGAAATGCTCGTTGAGCACGGCCGCGACCTCTTCCGTTTCAAAACTCTCATGCTCCATGACGTGGCACCAGTGACAGGCCGCGTAGCCGATGCTCAGGAAAATCGGCTTGTTGTCCCGCTTGGCCAGTGCCAACGCCTCTTTGCCCCATTCATGCCAGTTGACCGGATTGTGGGCGTGCTGAAGCAGGTATGGGCTTGTTGCGTGGATCAGATCGTTGGTGTGGCGGTGGGGCGATTTCGTGGTCACGGCTGATGGCTCCGAAGGCGTCTGGTCGGCAGAGGCCTGATCTGTTGTTGATTGCGTTGGCGCGTTCGGGGTAGCGGCTTGCTCGGCGGTGGCGTCTTTTTCAGAACAGGCCAAAGCCGCCAAGCCGCAACCCAACACCACCAAAAGGCACGACCATCGTCCGGTTCTCGTTGCGTTGAACGTCGGCATAAGGAATCTCGACAAGCTATCGGTAGTATCGTAAGTCACTTCCCTGACGCTTCAGACGCCCTGGCGGTCCGCCAGCATAGTCGCACCGTGACGAAGAGGATAGCCTTCGTCACAGGGTCCACCGAATCAGAGCCGCTGGCGCCAGCCTGCGGACCATCCGCGGCAGGATGTCACCGGGCTTGCGCCACGGTGCTCAGAATAGACGCTAACGCCGCGTCACCTCGATCATCTCGCGCGGCTCGAAATCGGCTCGTACCTCGGCGGCGCCGTTTTGAAAAATGACGAGGCTGCGATCGTAGAACGGAATGTTCATCGGCTTGGGGATGGCCTCCTCCGAGTTGGCGTAGACGATGGTGATGCCGCCCTTTTCGAGCTTGGGATTGGCAAGAGTGCAGAGGATGGCGTCACCGGGGTCGCTGTAGAAAGCGCCGTCGAACTTGAACCCCTCCGACGTCCATTCAACCTCACTGCCCAACTCGCCAAGAAGTTCTTGAACCGCCGGGTGATGCACGGCCGAGCCGAGAATGAGCAGCGACTGATCGGAGAGTGCGCCGCTGGTGATGTCCGCCGCGGCCATCACGCTGTGTTCGTCCTCGTCGAAGCTGGATTCGAATATGGACTGGACGGACGCGTACTTCTCGCAGACATCCCCGTCAGGCAGCAGCGTGAGCAACGCCTCGCCGGCGCGCGTCTTGTTGGTGGTCGGAATGATCTCGTCGAGCGAAACTTTTCTGAATACGTGGTAGTCGGGATCGATCTCGATGCGTTCCGGCGGGTGGGCCATCTCGATACGCACGTCCGCCTGAGATTGCGCAAGCCCGACGGTGATGTCCTCGCTGCCGCTCTTGCGATGCAATCGGATCGGAACGTCTAGGTCCATCGCCGTATCCCCTTGAGATAGCGTGAGCGTGAGCGCCTGATCCGAGGAATCGTAGATTACGTGTTCCACGGATAGCGTCGGGGCGCCGCTGCCGTGGACCCAATCGCTGAAGAAGCGTTCAAGGTCAAGCCCACTTTCGGCTTCGCACGCGCGGCGAATCGCGTTCCAATCAGCATATCGGCCAACGTATTCCTTGCTGAATCGGCGCATCGCAGCGAAGAATGTCTCCTGCCCCATCTTTTTCGCGAGCATGTGGAAGACGGCCGCCCCTTTGTTGTAGGCGATGCCCCGGCCGCAACCGTTCTTCTGGCCGAACGTGCCGAGTGGTTTGTCGTGCTCCGGCTTGAGGCGACTGAGAAAGTGGCTGTAGTTGCGGCGTTTCCGGCGGGCTTCTTGCGGTGCGTCGTCCAAGACGTGGCCGTAGTAATTCGTGAAATAGCTCGTCAGCGATTCACACCAGTTGCCATCGCGCTCGTCGACCAACACGCCGTTGCCCCACCAGCAATGCAGCATTTCATGGTCGATGTATCCGTGGGCGGTTTGGGAACGCTCGCCCATGTCGATCACGGCGGAGCTAAGAAGCGTGAAGGTCGGAAAGGCGAACCCGCTGCTGAAGAAGTTGTCCACAATCGTGAAATCCTTGGCGGGGTACGCCCCGAGCAGCGGCTGGTAGCGATCGAGTATTCTCTGAACGGTCTGCATCAATCCGTCGCGGTGTTGCGCTTGCGATGGTTTGAGGTGCAGCGAGATCGAGACACCGTTGTACTCGGTCGTATACACCTCATGGGGGCCCCCGACGACGGCCAGATGATCGATGGGGTAGGTCGTATGCCAACGATTTGGCTCCGATAAACTGGATTCTCGGCGATCCCGATCTGCTGAGACGGCCAACGCCATGTCCGAAACAGGATCGATGGAGACGCTGAAATCCGCTGCGGACGGTCGTTGATCTTCCCCGGAGACGGGCTGAGGATACCAGGATCCCCCCGCGAGATAGATTCCGTCTTCGCCGATGTGGGCCCTCATCGAGAAGTTGTGGATCGCGCCGGCGTTCTCGCCGGCCTGGGCGTCTTGCTCAAGTGGCCCTTGGGCCGTGATCGTGAGCGTCGCGGCGTCGACCGGCTCGGGAAAAAAGACGTGGTATTCGGTGGGGCGGAAGGTGGCCTTCGGGCGGAAATCGCCGCGCCTCGCCACACGGAAGTCCAGCGATTGCATTCCGTCCGAAACGTCCAGGATCTTCAGCGCCGGGTGCATCGCCAGCTTGACGGCGGTGCGCCGACCTTCGGACAATGGCTCGTCATCGGTTCGCTGAAGCTCGAGGATCGTGGTTTCTGAGAGCGCATGGGTCGGTGGATCCAGGTGGAGATCGAGGTCGTACCGTACGGCGCGCATGGACAGAAGCTGTGGCCGGGCACAGCCGAAACCGGCCATGACGATCGCAACAATCGCTAGAAAACCGGGTTTAGAACAGATCAGAGCGATTCGGCGTGTGTTTTTCATGTTTTCCATCCGTTTCAAGGTAGTTCTCGCAATGGTCGGGGCAGATTCAAGACGGTGGCCCGCGGAATCGATCATTATACCTATTGTCGTAGTCTTGTCAGACGTCGGTGGCTGAGTATACTGCGCGGCGTTTGAAGTGGAACGAGGCTTTTGTTGGCCCGCGCGTAGGGCCGGCTTTCGTTGTAGTCGGTCGATGTGTAGTGGTTGGTCAAGAGGACGTATGGCTAAAGTAGGTGCGATCGAAGTAGAAGGGGTCGTTGTTGCGGCCCTTCCCAATGCCACGTTCCGCGTCGAGATCGACACGGACGGCGAAAAACATCATATTCTCGCCCATATCTCCGGCAAGATGCGCAAGTATTACATTCGAATCCTGCCGGGCGACACAGTCTTGGTTGAGGTTTCGCCGTACGACTTGACCCGTGGGCGGATCATCTATCGACGATAGTCGGATTTTCTATCGTCGCTAGCCGGATTATCTACCGCCGAAAACGAATTCTCTATCCCAAGACGCTGACCAAGACCGAGCCACATGCTTCTGATTCCGAGCCGCATGCTTCAGCTTGCACGGCCTCGCGTACTAGCACACCGCACGGTTCGGGGCGCCGTGTGGGCTAAAGCCCGCGGCTCAGGAAGACGCGTGCCGGGGACGGGGGTTAGGGCGTTTTGGGGCTGGCGTCTGGGTCGCTAGACATGGCTTTCCTTCTTCGCGATCAACGGTTCGATTTCACGCGGCAACCCGCCGTGATGGGGATTCTCAACGTCACCCCGGATTCGTTCAGCGACGGCGGTCGCTTTCTGGACCCTCAAAAGGCGGTAGCGCGTGGGTTGGAGATGATCCGCGAAGGGGCCTCGATCATCGACGTGGGGCCGGAATCGACTCGACCCGGTTCATCCCCCGTGTCCGAGGCCGAGCAACTCGATCGCGCTATTGATGTGATCGCCCGCCTTCGCGAATCGGATCCGAATATAGTCATTTCAATAGATACCCGTTCCGCGGCCGTGGCCGAGGCTGCCCTGGCCGCTGGGGCTGACTTGATCAACGATGTGTCGGCGATGCGCGATGATCCGCGCATGGTCGCGGTGGCCGCAAGCAGCGGGGTGCCGGTGGTTTTGATGCACCGGCGGGGCAATTCCCAATCGATGCAGTCGGGCGGTGGTCCGCGGTATGACGACGTCGTGTCGGAAGTCCGGGATTTCCTGAAGGAGCGGATTGCTTGGGCCATAGGCGAAGGCGTGGTCGCGGATCGGATCATCGTTGACCCTGGTATCGGTTTCGGCAAGCGCAACGAACACAATCTGGCGCTGCTCGGGGCCACGGCCCGGTTCGCCGAGCTGGGGTTCCCGGTCTTGGTGGGCGCGTCGCGCAAGCGATTTCTCGGCGGCGTGCTTGGCGGATCTGATCGCGGTGGCTCCTTGGAGGCCGGAGATCGCCTGGCGGGCTCGCTGGCGTGCGCGGCGATGGCGGCGCTTTCCGGAGCTTCAATCCTGCGGGTCCATGACGTTCGAGAAACGGTCGCCGTAGTGAGAACATGTTGTGCGGTCCGCGACGCCGAGGTTTGACGCTTTGCGTGGAGGGACTATCATCCGCTCTTGGAATGGGATGTTCCAACGTGGCGCGTGCCCCCCCGCATTCTCTAGCTCGTGAGGTCTTAAGGCGATGTTTGAAAACTTGACTCCCCCAACCGGCGGCCAAAAACTCCGAATGGAATCGGGCAAGCTGGTTGTTCCCGATCAACCGATTATTCCCTTTATCGAAGGCGACGGGGTGGGGCCGGACATTTGGCGGGCGGCCGTCGGCGTCTTTGACGCCGCGGTGGAAAAGGCGTACGGCGGCAAACGCAAGATCGAATGGTTCGAGGTCTTCGCCGGCCAGAAATCCTACGACAAGTACGGCACTTGGCTCCCCGATGATACGGTCGAGGCGTTTCGCGCCTTCCTCGTGGGCATCAAGGGGCCGCTCACCACGCCAATCGGCGGCGGCATCCGTTCGCTCAACGTGGCGTTGCGTCAGAAGCTGGACCTCTACACCTGCCTGCGGCCGGTTCGACATTTCGAAGGCGTTCCCTCGCCGGTGAAGCATCCGGAATACGTCGACATGGTCATCTTCCGCGAAAACACGGAAGACATCTACTCGGGGATTGAGTTCAAGGCCGGCACACCCGAAGTGCGGAAGGTGATCGCGTTCCTGCAGGATGCGATGGGGCAGACGATTCGGTTTCCCGAAACGAGCGGAATCGGGATCAAACCGGTCAGCAGCGAGGGGAGCAAACGCTTGGTCCGCGGTGCGATCAACTTTTGCCTGACCAACGGACGCAAAAGCGTCACCTTGGTACACAAGGGCAACATCATGAAGTTCACCGAAGGCGCGTTTCGCGACTGGGGGTACGAGGTGGCGGAGGAGGAATTCGCGGATCAGACCTACACTTGGTCGCAATGGGGGCGAACCAAGAAGGACAAAGGCGAAGAAGCGGCCAACGCCGAGCAAGAGGCCGCGCTGGCGGGCGGAAAGATTCTCGTTAAGGACGCCATCGCGGATATCGCGTTGCAGCAGGTGCTCACCCGGCCGAGGGATTTCGACGTCATCGCGACGCTCAATCTCAACGGCGACTTCCTTTCCGACGCCCTAGCCGCCCAGATCGGCGGGATCGGAATCGCGCCCGGCGGCAACATCAACTATGACACCGGCCACGCCATTTTCGAGGCGACCCACGGCACGGCGCCGAAGTATACCGACCAGGATAAGGTCAACCCCGGCAGCGTGATTCTTTCCGGTGAGATGTTGCTCCGCCACCTTCAGTGGAACGAGGCCGCCGATCTGGTCATCGCGGGAATGAGCAAGGCCATCGGCGCCAAGGAAGTGACCTACGATTTCGAACGCCTGATGCGTGCCGAGGGCACCCAGGCCAAACTGCTCAAATGCAGCGAATTCGCAAAGGCCATCGTCTCGCACATGTAGCCCAGCCGCCCTCGGCTGCGTGATAGAATCGGCGGCGGGCATTTTTCAGAGCACCGGGCGCAAGCCCGGTGACATCTTATCGGAGCACCGGGCGCAAGCCCTGTGACATCTTTCCAGAGCACCGGGCGCGAGCCCGGTGACCTCCTGCGTCCGGGTGTCCGCAGGCTAGCGCCAGCGGCTCTGAGTTGACGCACCCGCGCTCGCCATGGCAACGCTCGATTGCGTCCACCGGGGCAACCTGTTCATGTCATCCAATCAAGACAAGCAGCCGGCCACAGCGCACTCGGCACAAGGAGGCCTGTCGAGTTGGGCTCGCGCCGAATGGTACGACGGCTCGATCAACTGGAACGCCCGGATCGATCGGGAGATTCCGGTGCTCACTGAGGTGTTTGGGCCTCCCGGGTCGGGCGGCTTGCTCGATGCCGGATGTGGAACCGGGCACCAGGCGATTGCCCTGGCTCAGCGGGGCTACGAAGTTGTCGGCGCCGACTTGAGCGAGGAGATGCTCGCCATTGCCGCTCGGCACGCGGCCGACGTCGCGGGGGTCCGATTCGTGCCCACCAGCTACAGCGAGCTTGCGGCGTCCGCGGGCGAGGGCTTTGACGGTGTCTATTGTCTGGGCAACGCGCTGGCGGCCGCCGGATCGAAGGCAGGCGTCGGCGAGGCGATCGCACAGTTTGCAGCGTGTATTCGTCCCGGTGGGCGGTTGTTCCTGCAGATTCTCAATTTCGCACCGATGCGGCGCGAGACACCTTGCGTAAGAGGTCCGCGGGTCGTTACGGTCGAGGGCATCGAATACATTTCGGTGCGGCATTTCCATTTTGACGCGGAGGCGGCTTCCGTCACCGGTGTCACGATCTGGCACGATGACGGCTGGAAGCAGCGCGCCACCGGTGGCCGGCTCTATCCAATCGAGCGGGACGAATTGGTCGCCCGATGTGAGCAGGCGGGCCTGCGCGTCGATGACCTTTGGGGCAACTACCAGCGAACCAGATTCGACATGGACAAGCCCGGCGATCTGAT